>BPTK01000098.1 GCA_023705905.1 Candidatus Heimdallarchaeota archaeon | reverse complement strand
TAGTTTCCACATTTGAAAATTCCTTGAATATATCCTTTGAAGGAAGAGCTTCTTCAGACAGATATGATCAAGTGATTATGGGTGTTGCTGTTATAGATTCTCTGACCATGGAATATCTTGAAGTGAAAAGACCTTATGATTATCAAGATACAGGTGATTCATCCTCACATGATACAGGTTATCAAACCTTTAGTTACATTTTTGATACATTTGGTTACACTGAAGTTCTACTTTTCTTCTTCTATGTTGATGCTACTGTTGCTTTCTGGGATCAAAACATCTGGGTCGATGATTTGATGGTTTATTCAGATAGTGCTACGGAAAGCGAAAATCCTAATGTGACCATAGTTTCATCCATAGTTCCAATCATCTTTCTTCTTTCGATTACTTTCATAGTGTTCAGGAGAAGAAACAGTTAGTTTTCTAGAGGTTATTATCTTTACATAAAACTTAAATATTTTTACTCATTCAGCTAGCTGTTATGAAAAGTAAAGGTTCAGTCATTACACTTTTAGTTTTACTACTTTCAATAAATGTTCTCAGTGTAAGTTCATTTGTTCCTATAGAAGATTTACCTAACAAAACACTGGCCTCTTCCTACCTCACAGTTGGGGATTTTACTTGGACTGAAGCTGCTTTAGCTCATCCTAAAGACACAGGTTATGCCACACCTGCAATAGAATCTTTTGGTAGTACCATTACTGATACAACTATTAATGTTTACGAGTTACCTAATGCTAATTATGGCGATTATGCTGGTGTTTATGCACTAGTTCCTGTTATAAATGACACGCTATATTTCACCTTTGAAGGTCGTGCTAGTGCCAATTACAAGGAGTGTGTAATCATGGGTTTAGCTACCATTGATCCTAGTGACATGAAGTATCTCAACTTATCCCGACCCTATGATTTACAATCCCAATTTGATCCTAATTATTTTGACACTGGCTACAATTCATTCGAGTATAATTTTACTCTTCAAGGCTATACTGAGGTTTACCTTTACTTCTACTATGTTGACGCTACTACTGCTTTCTGGGATCAAAATATCTGGGTAGATGATTTAAGAATATATACTGATTCTGCTCCTTCTGAACCTGAACCTGAACCTGAACCGGAATCATCTGAGTTCCTAAGTGTCAAAGATTTCATCTGGATAGAAGCTGCTTTAGCTCATCCTAGTGACACAGGCTATGCTACTCCTGCAACTGAATCTTTTGGAAGCACAATAACTGATACTACAATTAATGTTTACGAGTTACCTAATAGTAATTATCATGTTTATGCTGGAGTTTATGCCCTTGTACCTGTAGTAAACAATACACTCAGTTTTAGTTTCCAAGGTCGAGCTAGTGCCAATTACAAGGAATGTGTGATTATGGGTTTAGCTACTATTGATCCTAGTGATATGAAATATCTCAACCTTTCTCGTCCTTATGATTTGCAGTCTCAATTCGATCCCAACTTTTATGATACTGGTTATAACCCCTTTGTGTACAATTTCACTCTTCAAGGCTACACAGAGGTTTACCTCTACTTCTACTATGTTGATGCTACTACTGCTTTCTGGGACCAAAACATCTGGGTAGATGATTTGAAAATTGATACGCTCGTCGATTTACCTGAAGAAGAACCAATTGATGAAGAACCGATTGATAATGATTCCCCCATAATCTCAGGGTCTGAATCTTTAGCAATAGAAAGTGGTACTACTGGCAATTACGTAACTTGGACATTAACTGATGACAATCCATCAATTTACATAGTTTATAGAGATGACAATCTATTTGAAACCAAAACCTGGTTAAGTCCTGCTGCTATCCTGGTAAATATTGATTTTCTTGTAGTAGGTATTCACAATTTCACAATTATAGCTTATGATTCAAATGGTAACTATGCCGTTGATACAGTTGTTGTTGTTGTAGTAAGTGAAAACACCTTTAGCACTGAACCAACGATGGTTTCATTCACACTGCCAATCTTCTTTCTTCTTTCGATTACTTTCATAGTGTTCAGAAGAAGAAAATGAAATTTCTTCTATTCAAAGAATAAGAATCTTGGTTAAAATATGCTACTCGTATATTAATATTAATTTCCGAAGTTTTATATTATTGGGAATGCTTATTTATCTAGACAGGAGAAGAAACAGTTAGTTTTTTAGAGATCTAAAATTCTTGAGGATACTGATAGGTTAATGGATAGATTCACACGGGGATTAAGAGTTGGTAAAGAAATAGTTGCTATTTCAAGTTTAGCTGTTATGGACTTTTTCTTCCATATAGGCATTTTTGTTGTTGAGGGCATACTGATGATTCTATCTTTAATTTTCTGGCTTGCAATATTAGTCTTGTTTCTAATGATGTCAGGATAAGGATATGTGATGGCAAAAAAATCTTTGAAACAGCGGATCTTATTCTTTGAACGACTAGAAAATTATAGGAAGAACACTCATAACAAATTGAAAGGTAAAATAGATCTACATAGGCGTAATATTAGTTTTCTAAAATCCGGTTTTTCAACCAAGGAAGAGTATATTGATGCTGTGAGTGAGGGTTTTTTAAATTACAAAGAATTCAGAGAAAAAACAGGTTTTTCGCTTTATTCAAATTATAAAAAGAGAATAGCTTCAGGCTTTTATACACGAGATGAATGGGAAGAGGCGTTGAAGTTAGGATTTGAAAATAAAGCAGAATCAGACCTTGCTCGTAGTATAGATGTCAAGAACAAAAAGGAACTAATAACATTATTTACTTACAAATTACAAGAAGAAAAAGAAGAAGCAGCTCTCATTGAATCTGAAGTTCAAAGTTATAAGAAACTGATTTCAGTTGAATTCGATCATATACGTTTGTTGAGCTACAAGAATGAAATCATCACTCTACAGAAAAAACTGGAGAATATGTCTGAATTAAATGAAATCCTTCATATAATTGAGCATGATGATTTTGCTCTTATGTTGGTGATATTCGAGAACAAAAGGTTGAAGTTATTGGAAGACATCTCGAAACATCTAGAATGGATAGAAACAAGATTCCCATATTTAGAAAAATGGAATAAAGTACTAGATGTGCTTAATAGCTTTCATCCTAATATCCCTGTTCAGTTGGATAGAGTTGCAGAATTAGCTGAATTAGATGAGGAGGAAGTTAAACAATTACTGATCGATATACTATCAGAAATTCCAAGTGTGGGCGAATTCTTACAAAGAGAACAAGTGTTCATTAAGAAAACCAAATCTGAAGATGATTTAGATTCTATTCTAAACGAAATGAAACAACGTCAAATTTCCTTTGATGCTCGTTTATTAAACCGATATTGCTTGCATTGCGGACATGAAATAGCATCTACTGAATTACAGTTTAGCTCTAAATGTGCTAATTGTGATGAACCCATACCTATCTGTCATATTTGTAGAGGGTATATCTTCAAAGGAGATGATATCTTGGAAGAAGAAAATTGTGGGAATCTTTTTCACAAACGACATATTTTGGAGTGGGTTAACGTTCAAGGAAAATGTCCAATATGTAGAAGTAGGATTAATGAGAAATCACTTAACAAAATAAACTAGTCTTCTATTCATCTAAACCCTAAGATTAGAATCTGAAACAATTTTCCTTTACGCAAGAGGAATTATTGTTTAAAACTCTTTATTGAATCTCCTAATTGTTCAAGATAATTCATTCTCTCTTTAGGTTCTATATCTCCTCTAGACAGATCTAATATCACTCTGTGTATACCATTTTCTTCATATTCATTAAGCACTGATTCTACATCTGTATCTTTGTAGATATCAACATGAACAGACAAAAAGAATTCTCTATCTTTTAGTCTATCCTTGTAAGGAGCTATTATTTCTTGAATTTCTTTTCCTGTTACTCCTGCTGGATGTAACCCATCTCCATATTGTATTGCTGTTTCTAGCATATAGTCAGAACTACCAGCAACTATTAGAGGTAATTGGGAAAGTTCTTGTCGTAAAGGTGTGAAACAAACATCATGGAATTGGTAGTATTTCCCTTCAAAAGATGTCTCACCATTCCACAAAGCTCTAATGATTTGTAAACCTTCACGAAGTTTACTTCCACGTTTCTTGAAATTTTCCCCAAGAAAATCAAACTCTTTTTCATTCCATCCCGCACCGAATGTCATAACTACTCTCCCATTAGTTAGATAATCAAGAGTAACTAATTGCTTAGCAACAATAATCGGATTTCTAATAGGTAAAACGAGAGTTGAAACACCAAATTTTACTTTAGTTGTATGTCCAGCTAGAAAGGCTATAGTAGTTAAAGGGTCAGTAATTGTGTTATAAAGAGCAGTAGTTGTTTCACCAAATATCGTTAAACCTTCTTCATCAGCTTGCATCAGATGGTCAACTGTCCATAGTGATTCAAAACCTAATTGCTCAGCAACTTGAGCTGTTTTAATCAAGTAATCTCTTTCCAGATTTTTATCAAAATTCTCTAATGTATAACCAAACTTCATTGAACTATCAATTTAGTAGTAATTGTTGGACATTAATAAATCTTCTAGAGAATGAGAAATTAACCTTTTAAGAATGATTTATTTGAACAATTCCTTTTTCCTTTTATTTAAGTATAATAAGGAATACAAAAGTGAGAAAGATATTTCACTTTTCAGTTTTTGAAATCTTTCTCTTTTTTAGTTTCTTGATTGAGAAATAAATGCCCGTTATTATTCCACCTAATATCAAAACAATAGCTGTAATAGGTAAGACATAATTAAGAATAATTGCTCTAGTTTTGAACGCATTATAATATTCCATTCCATTCTCTACTGTTTCTTCAGTAAAGTACTCTGTTATAGGTACAGCTCTATAATTAGCAACAGATAATTCCTCAGTAACATTGACAGTTGCTATCTCCTCAAATTGTCCCATGTAAGTTAAATATAGCATTTTATTTATTGGATCAAATATGTTAGAGTAGCCTGTGTGTGTTGTACCTGTGTCAAAATGTACTACTTCTAAAACTTCATTGAATTTCTCTACTGTAAGTTCTTCTTCACTTGTTATCTCACTTAGTATCTCCGTTGAATCTTCATA
Source organism: Candidatus Heimdallarchaeota archaeon (assembly GCA_023705905.1). Lineage (GTDB taxonomy): Archaea > Asgardarchaeota > Heimdallarchaeia > Heimdallarchaeales > Heimdallarchaeaceae > UBA460. The sequence goes on along the minus strand of BPTK01000098.1, from coordinate 8,611 downwards.
CCGTGAGCATGGCCATTGACCATTATTACTTGCATTATTTACTCTATTGAAATTTGTCTGAGTCAGAAAACCATCTACTCCAGCTTCCTTTCTTGTGAATGCTAACTCTCCATCTGTTCCAGGACTTACAATAACCATATCTCCTATAGAATCAGCAAAAAACCATTGAAACCAAACATGTCCTGCCCAGTTAACATTCTTAAGAAAATCGATCACTTCACTTACATTAGAATTTAGTCTCAAAACATCATAAAGAACCCATGAACCGTCAACACTATAGGTTTGGTAAGGATGTGTATTTAGGGGTGTGTCTGGAATCCCTGTTAAATCATAGCATAACCCTTGATCATTCATTCCTCCTTGGGCACTAACAGCTGTTCCTTCCCAGTACCAACCAACAAATGCACACCCATATTCATCTTCATTAGCTTCATAGTAAAATATGCGACTGCTAGATGGGTCTTGACCTAGTGGATGTGTAATTCCTCCATCTTCACTGTTGCCGAAAAGAACTGAATCGCCGAAAGAAGCAGCAAAATTGGTACAGGATAAATCCATTTCAGGTAAATTATTTGTTTGTGCTGAGATTTGTTTACCGTTACTAAGTAAACATAACAACAATATAACCAAGACACCTACTATTTTAGATGAGTAAAAATTTAATTTTTTCATACAATCACTATCTATTTTTTTTCTTTAAGATAAACTGAAATCTTTGCTATTTTAGGGTCCGATACTTATAAAACTATACAAATTAAATTCTTCCTTTATAAACTGTGAAGAAAGAAAGTGACAAACCTAAAGCTTACCAGATCAGATTTCAAGAGTAAGAAAAAAGAAAAAATTAACGTTTCAACAACCAATTTAAGGATAAAACATTACTCTATTTAGTCTCTGTATCCTTCTCTTTTAAGACGCCTCTAATGCCCATGAAATATGAGAAACTTGCCATAATAAGTAGAACTACGAATCCAACTATCATAGACCATAGTACCATTTCGGTTAGAGTAAATAGAAGAACTGATATGATTATCGAAGGGATAACAAAAGTAATCAAAGGCATGAATTGTTTAACTGTATATGTCATATTTTTATTCACCAAATTAGAGTTTCCATCTTCTGGAAATACTGAATTATTATTGCTATTGTTCTTATTAAAGATTGTTAATCGATAATAAGAAAAGATTCGAAAGAAATATCAACCTTCAAGTAAAAAGTAGACGAAAAATTGAAACACGCTTTTCCTTTTTTTTGGATTTTATGTTTTTAACTAACAATGCTTATTAGTATCGCCTCTAAAATAACTCCATGGGTTTAAAGAAATTTCTCTATAATACTTCTAAAGCTGAAACATATCTTAATATCGCTTCGGTTACAATGATCTGTGATGAAGATCCTGAAAAGAATTTGGTTAAAATGACCAGGTTTGTCGAAGATATAAAGAAAGCCCATCCTCAAGTTGAGTTGATAGTTTTTGGAGAAACAATTCATGGTTGGTTCTTTAATCATGAAAAAACCGCAGAGTATCATCATAGTATCGCAGAAGATATTACAGGAAAAACAACATTGCTTATGTCAAAGTTGGCTATAAGGAACAATGTTCACATCTGTTTTGGAATAAATGAAAAAGATGAAGGTAGATTTTTCAATTCTCAAGTATTAGTAGATTCAAAAGGACAGGTTACAGCTGTTCATCATAAAACAAAAATGAGAGAAAAGTATTTCACACCAGGAGAAAGACTAGTTACTTTAACTCAAATTAAAGGTGTAAAAATAGGGATAGTAATCTGTTATGATGTTCAGAATAAGGAAGTTAACAAAGCTTTGAGAAAGAATAATCTTGATTTAATTTTACACAGTTTAGCAGATGATGAAGACCCAAGAGAATTTGGTATAGGATATCTGGCCAGAAGCTATGATGCATGGATAGTAAATGCAAATAGGTTTGGAGAAGAAGGTGGGCACTACTGGAATGGTTGGATTACAATTACTAATCCAATGGGAGAAGTGTGTGTTAAAGGAAAAGAAAAGGAACAGTATTTGTATTATGAAATAGGAATAGTAAAACAAAAATGTATCAAGAGAAACATCAGAAGAATATATGTGAGAACTTCTAGAATATTTCACATAATAAAAAATATTGATTTAACTTTAGCTACAGTCTTCGATCGTTCCAAAGTTAAGAATAGCACAATTAAATGAAATTCAATTTTTTTATCTCCAAATTTGAGCTTCTAGTTTTTAGAAGCAATTATAGTATTAACACAAAAGATTATACGAAAGCACCCATAGGGAAGAGTTTCACATAATTATTTGCTATTATTCGAAGAAAAAATACTATCTCTTAATTCTTTTCGGTAGATAGAAATCATATCTTTTTCTTAATATTTTGGTTGTAATCCATCTATCAAGTCTTCTCATACTCTGAAAACTAATCCAGATTATCTTATCGCTTTTATAGTATTTTTGAATTTCTTTCTATGACTCTTTGCATTAAAGGAAACAAACTTATAAAAGAAGCTCGTCAAGTTATCCAGTTGGTTGAGTAAATGCGATGGGCTGAAGAGAAAGAATTCATCAATATAGCGAAGTTCCTTGGTAGACTATTCAGTGCAGATTCTGAAGAAATCAGTGAAAGATTTGTAAATCTAGATGAAATGTTTGTTCTCAAATTTATTGATGAAGATCAAGAAATACATGGGGTTATTGTCTCCATAAGGGACAACAAAGAACCTTCCATTGTTGAATTGATTTATACTGCTTTCGAATTAGATTTCGACTTTGAAATGCATAATCCCTTCCAGAGATTGATTAATTACGCAAAATCTGAATATATTGAGTATATTTATACCAACACATACATCAGTGAGAATAGTTTTGTAAATGTAGATCTGGATCATCTTAGCAATTTTCTAACCACTCATGAAAGAGTGACGATGAATCTAAGCGAGAAAAAATTCAAAGATCTGTGGTATGATGAAACTGGAGAGAAGCTAGATCTACAGAAGTATGACTATCTTAAACCCAATCAGTCTGTTAAACTCTCAAAGGAAAAGAAATCTGCAAGATTCAAAATAATTGACATGAAAGGTATCGATACCAAAGCAGTAGCTTCACTTCAACGAAGTGTCTATTCAAATGTGGATTATGAGGATACTGTTCAAATTCTTTCTAGTGAGAAATCAAACTATAATTCTATTTTAACATCACGTTTGATAAACAATTACTATGGGGAGCTTGATGAAGAAATTTCTGTAGTTGCAATAACTGATAAAGGCTTACCTGCTGGATATGTAATTGGGCTAAAACCCTTCCTAAAAAGTGGATTCCTTGTTGATATTGCAATTGATCCTAAATATCAAGGTTATGGACTTGGTAAAGTACTTTTCAGAAATGCAATAATAAAATATTTCTTGAAATATAAGTGTGAAAATGTAGGGTTATCTGTAACATTCTCAAACGAGAAAGCTATCAATATGTATCTCAATAATGGTTTTGAAATCGTGAGAAGTGGTAAAGAAGGAATAATAATCATTTAACATGATTTTCCTCAATAAACCAAAATATCAAGTTATAATGCAGAATAAGATTATTCTTTTTCAACTTTATTCAAATTCAAACTCAGCTATTTCTCCACCTACAACGTGATAATGAATATCTAACCTTTGATCTTCAGTTACCTTATCTTTGTCCATTTCTTCAGCTATTTCCTTTTTTAATCTAGCAAATTTAGCGGTTAGTTCTGTTAAAAGACTAAGAATTTGAAAAAGATGACGAGGTTTAGATATCTTCATGTCTAAAGGAAAATTGGATATACTCCCAAAGGGATAGTTGTCATTTTTTGGTTTTTCACCTTTTTTGAAAGCTTTTTCAGCATTTTCCATGTTGTTTAGCATAATGTTTTCCAAATTGTGATTGTAGGCTATACTCCTTCTTTCCTTTTCTGTGTTATTACCTAGATCTGGGTGTTCTGCAAGCATCCTTATGAAAAATCGAACAATTTCTTCATCTGTGTGATCTAGTATTTTCTTGTATGCATCTTGAACTTTTGTTTCAAGCGTATCGAGAGGAGGTTCACCAAAATTCCTCTCAGCTATTTTAGATAATTTATAATATATGCCTTTGTTCTCCCGAGTTTTCTTATTGTCAACGATTAACAATTCAGGTTCTTTGGTTAGATCTTTTAAATGATGATAGATTGTAGCTTCATTCTTACCCAATATCTTAGCAAGTTTCTTAATGTTTGATGAGCCGAAATTATTAATTGCTAAAATAATCGCATACCTTGTTTCAACTTTGTATACTCCATTAACTCTATCTAGGATTTTCTTTCCTTGTGCCTTTAGTTTCTTGTAGCTTCCTTCAACTTCTTTGGATTTGCTCAACTCTAAATCTCCTTTCTATGCCTTTTAAACTATACTCTCGCGCGAACTATATAAATTTAACCATCAAATTATTTTGATATACAAATGTTTAAATACAACGTGTTGAAATAAAGATTTAATGATTAAATTATTATAATCACCAAATCGAAAAAGGTGTAGCTGATAAACATGAAGATAACAACTGAAAATAGAGAATTTAAAATGCGAGCATGGGATTTTGAGAAAGATCACGAAGATGTCATTAAACTATTAGATATTGTTTTTGAAAAAGAATTGAAATCAAAGGGATTGAATGTAAAAGTTGTATTTGATGAATTCAAATCAATACTTCCTCTAATGAAATTCCTGGGAATATTTTCTAAAAACTTTAAACATACACTTGATGGTTTTGTTTTTGAAAATAAAGAAGGAGAAATTGTTGCTTCAGTAAATATTAGCTACAGTTTATTTTATTGGGAAGTTGCTATGGTAGCTACTCATCCAGATTATAGAAGACAGGGATTAGCGAGGCAGCTTGTCACAGCTGCGATTAATCATGCTAAGGAACTAGGAGCTAAGCTATGTGTGTTAGAAGTTTTAGATATAAATGAACCCGCCTATAAATTGTATCGCAACTTAGGTTTTGTGCATTATGATAGTTTAACTAGACAAAAATTGGAATTTGGTAAACTTTCTGCTGTTCCCCCAATAAATATTCCAGAAGGGTATGAACTTCGAGAATTCGCTAGGGATAAGAAATCTAATCAAGCAAGATATGATTTAGACCTGAGAGTAACTCCTGATGATGTGCAAGTTTTTCATCCTGTGGATAGAAAGAAATATTTCAAACCGCTATTGATTCGAATGGTACGACCATTAGCTAAACTTCTACTCAAGATGAAGCGCTTTGATTGGCTAATTTATCATGGAGAAAATCTTGTAGGTGATGTTGCTGTTTATCCAAGTCGAAAAGAAGGGTCTCCTCACAGAATATATCTGATGATTGATCCTACTCATAGCGAGATTCTCTCAGAACCTTTGCTATCCCACTGTTTAGTAATTCTAAGACAAAATACAACTAATGAAGAAAATACAATTATTGAGTTCAGAACAAGTGAAACAAACCAATTGGGTACTACTAGGAAGTATGGATTTGTTGATGTAGAAACTATGCATCTGTTAGGATTGAAAGTTGAGGAATAACTTCAATCTATTTATTTTTTTCAATAAACTTTAACAAAGATATTTTAAACCAGTTTACATTAGGATAGATGATGCGATTTAATAAGAAGTATCTGCTCTTAGCAATCACTTTCATTTTTTATGTGCTTCTGAGTATTCTCATTGAACCTGATTTATTATACAATTATGATTTCCTCATCCCTTGGTACGCTGCTCTTTACATAGTAAGAGGAGTACCGTTATACGAACAACCCGAATTCAAGATAATTAATGGTGAAATAATAGATTTTCCTTATCATCTGCCCATGTATATCTATTTCTTAGCCTCTTTAATCTGGGTTTTTGGTGAAAGCTTCATAGCAGGAAAAATAAGTCTCGTAATTTTTGTTTTCTGCGATGCTATCCTTCTTGAACATCTCATCCAGAAGAAACTCCCAGAAGAATCAAAGGAGAAAAATGTGTGGAAATATTTTAGTCTAATAATTCTTCTCAACCCTTTGATTATAATCTATACTTTCACGGGACAATTTGATAGCCTACCTATACTTTATTTTCTAATCAGTTATTATTTCTTTGATAAAATTGAAGGAGAAACAAACTACAGAACAATTATTTTCTCTTTTCTTTCAGGATTATCTCTGGGAGTAGGATTCTTAACAAAGATTATCCCTGTGCTACTTGCACCTGTGATTTTCTTAGGCCTTTTGTTCAAGAAAAAGTATGCTGAAACAGCAGTTTTTACTTTGACTTTCCTGGGTTTCAGTGGAGGGATGTTAGCTTATCTTTTTACAGTTTATCCTTTTATAAGATATTTAGGCATTGGATGGCAAATAGAGCGGGGAGCTAATTCTATGAGTGTTTACTATTATCTTTGGGATCTAAATTTCACTGTTGATGCTATTTTAGTAGGAGTGGGAATGGTTGCATTAACAGTATTTTTCATATTCGAAATGTACAAGAAGAAGAAACTGGATCTACTCATGTTTTCTGGAATTTACATTCTCTCTTTCTTCTTACTCTATAGAATATTTTATCCTCATTATTTAATTTGGATAATTCCTTATCTTTCAATTATAGTCATCAAATACATAGAGAAAAAACAATTCACAAAAATGTTCATACTCTTCGGAGTAATTTTCATAGAAGTTATTACTATTGTTCTGTGGTATCTGGAATTTTTTGGTCTTTTCCAACTTCCGTTTTGGTTATTAATAATAATCGCTTTCTTTAATATGGGTTCTTTGATTTATTACCAAGTTTTATTCTTCATATTTAGGAAATCAGATGAAAATGTAATCAGTTAATCTTTTCTTGATTATGTTGCATCTATTCTTCTAAAGTAATTCGAGAATATTTCCAAGAACAATTTTTCGTCTTTTTCACTAAGTACAGAAGCAGATTCAAGATAATCTAAACTTGTTTTACTAACAAATTCTCTAAAAGCTGCATAAGTTGCAGAAATGCAGTTGTTATCTATTCTTTTTCCTATTATTATACAGCTGAAATCCTGAATATCAACTACCTTTATTTCCTTAGATTTCATCTTAAGTGACTTTGGTGCTTCAGGAGATTTCAAACTTTCAGAAACAATTTTTTTTCCAACTATAAGTAATTGAATTTCTTCTAACTCTCTAACAATCTTATTTTCCCTTAAATCTAGTCTTATCAGAGGTTGACTTAACCTACTCACTAGTATTATCTCATAAGGAAGAAATTTTGTTATTAACAGGCCTAGAGGATTATTCAAAAGAGCCAAACCAAGGAGAAAGAAAACTATTGGAAGCGCAAACATTCTAACTACTTTCATAGAATCTATAAAAGCTGCAATAATCCAGAATACAAGTATCAGAAATGCTACTAGACTTATATCTATCTTTTTAATGCGTCTTTGTTTTCTGATTCTTCTTTTTGAATTTATGGCGAAATATGAGAACAAAATCAAAGAAGAGATTGTTGTCATTATAGGAATCATAACACTGTCATATTTGACAGACCAAATAGCATTAAAATCGTATCGAAGTTGTGATTGTTCTATACTACTTACTAAAACTATCGTAACTCCAACAAAAAGAGTTGCAATATAAGAATAGATTGGTAATTTATCTTCTCTTATCAGGATCATTCCATTAAAAATGGAAAGCAGGGATAAACAGATGGAAATATTTGCGATAATTATATACAATATTACCCTATCACTAGCAATTGTATAGAAACTTGCTATACTTATACATATATTTGTAATTAAGCCTAAGACTATCCCAGCTAAGATATGAATATATGCAACATTTTTTGTTACTATAATAGCATGAATGAAAGCATAAATTGAGTAACCTACTAACAAGAAAGTTTCAATCATTAGTATAAATGCTGGAATTTGCATTCTAATCAACTTTCATATAAACTACCTTCTATTAAGTTTTTTTCTTCAAAATCTGATTTCATTAGCTTTCAGAATTAACTTTGCTAGTTAATCTTTCTCCCATCAATTCTGACCATATGTTCTGCAAAAATATCAGAGAAAAGAATTTCGTCTGATTCGTTTAACACAGAAGAAGATGCAACGTATTGTAAATCTGTTTGCAATTCAAAATCTCTGAATGCTGTTTTTATGGCTGAGACACTACTACTGTCGATTTTTGCACCAATAGAGATCATATAGAAGTTTTTGAGGTCTACGATTTTAACCTCTCTATTTTTCATTATTAAATTGCTAGGAGTTTCATCTGACTTAACGGCATCAGAAATAACTTTATTTCCTGCTATGAGTAATTGAATTTCTTCTATATTTCTATCGATAAATTTTTCACGAACATTGTATCTGATTATCGGTTGTCTATGTTTTGTTACTAGGATGATTTCTGAAGGTAATTCTTTTGAAACTAATAAGTTCAACGGATCTAAGAACACAGCTAACCCAAACAGACCTAATGCAATAGGAAGCAGAAAGGATCGAAGAGCTCTCAGCTCAACAAAGTACAAAGATATCATCCATAATGTTAAGCAAAAGATGGCTATGTAACTAACATCAAATTTCTTGTTATTATTAAATTTCTGGATTTTTCTGA
>BPTK01000097.1 GCA_023705905.1 Candidatus Heimdallarchaeota archaeon | reverse complement strand
GCGCTCAAAAGGGGGCTATGGGAGACATTCCAGGTGTTAAATGGCAAGTTACACACATTAATGGGGTTGCTGTTAGTCAATTAGTAACTGGTCGTAAAGCTAAACCTCAAAGATAGCTTTATCCTTTTTTTATTAAATCAATTTTTCTTACTATACTAATTCCATTTAAATTAAAAATTCTTATAAATTGATGTAATTTATAGAAGAAAACCAAAATCCTTTAAAAATATTGAAATAAATCATGATTAACAACCACATCTATATGGTACTCCTTAATGTGTAGTGTATAAAATCAATATTTATAACAGTTATCAAAATTAAATAAATAAGAGGAGAATAACATGTCAGAACAAGATATTACTCCAGTTAAAGCTGGGCAGATTAAAGAAGGCAACTATATAATTCAAAACAACGAGGTCTATTTAGTTCGTGGAATTGAAAAATCAAAAACAGGAAAACACGGACATGCTAAGTGCAGAATGAAGATTGAGAACGTTTTTACTGGTAGTAAAACTGAAATTTCCATTCCTGGTGATACGAAATTGCAATCCCCAATTATTGACAAAAGAAATGCACAAGTTATCTCGATGGGGCATGATAGTGTTCAATTAATGGATCTTGAAACATACGAGACATTCGAAGCTGCATTTCCAAGTGAAGAGGAATTGAAAAAGGTACTCACAGAAGGAGCGGAAGTTGAATACTGGAATGCCATCGGTAAAAGAAAAATTATGAGAGTCAAACCAGCTTCTTAGTTCTAAATACCTTACCTTTCTTTTTCTTATAAGATAAATCGTGGTCCACTGTAAATCCATAATTGGACACTTTGAAATTTCAAGTTCAATCACAAAAGAATATGTGTAAAAGAGTGGGTCGGTAGATCAGTCTGGAAGATCGCTTCGTTCGCAACGAAGAGGCCCCGGGTTCAAATCCCGGTCGGTCCACCATCACTTTTTCAATAAATAAAAAGAGATAAAACTTAGTTCTTTTCGCATTAGAGCCCCTAAAATGTTTTTTGTCGCGAATTTAGTTAGGAGGAAAAAGATTAAAAGGTTGTAATATTAAATAGATAAACAAAGAGGAAATAATATGAAAGACGTTCTAAACTTCGCTCGCACAATTAGAGACCCAATTTATGATGAAATACGGATGACCGTCTTAGAAAATAAAATTGTTGACACACCTATTTTTCAAAGATTAAGATGGATTAGCCAATTGTCAGGAGTTCGTCAAGTATACCCTTCTGCTGTTCATACTAGATTTACTCACAGCGTTGGTGTTATGCACTTAGCTGGGCGTTATGCGGAGGAAGTTTTTAGAGAGGACGATGATGTTGTTGAAAAAGTTCAATTAGCACGTTTAGCAGGATTGCTTCATGATATAGGTCATGGTCCATTCAGTCATACTTATGATGATGTAGTCTTTAAAAGAGTATATCCAAAAGCACCTCATGGTCACGACGTTCACCGTGACAAAATGGTCATGTCAGAATTTCTTCTGCCGATAATTGAGGAATTTATAGATCCAAAAGAGCTAATGAAGGTTTGGAATGGTGAAAACTATCTTTTACACCCCTTACTTCAAGGGGCTTTAGGTGCTGATCGATTAGATTTTATGCTAAGAGATTCATTTTTTGCAGGAACATTACATTTTGGCATTATTGCAGTAAATAGAATCATCAATAACACCACAATCAGAAAACATCTTGATAAAGATGCAATTCATTATAATTGGAAATGTCTAGATGATATTTATTCATCTCTGATTGGAAGATTTTTCGAATACAAAAATGTCTACTTTCATAAAACTGCAAGAGCAGCTGATATTACAATTCATGAAATGCTAAGAGAATCTTGTGAGCCTCTAAATCTCATAGAGAGAACCAATGATTTAGCTGAATATACTTATCTAAATGAGTATACGCTGCTTGGAGAACTCTTTTCAAAGGATTCAGATGAACTCAAGAAAGCAAAGTCACTAGCCAAGGATCTGTTTGATAGACGGCTCTATAAATCGGTCTGGGAAAAAATAATTGATGAATCTACAGCTGAAAATCTAGGAATTGATGTGGAAGGATTGTGTAATTTAACCGCTCAAGAGTCATTTATTAAGAGAATCGACCAGCACTGTAAAGATAATAATATTACTCTTGAAAATAAAATGAAGGTAGATTCTACTTACAAACTCTCAACCATTAACGAACAAGAATTTCAAGCTTCTAATATTTATATCTACGACCCTCACGATCGTATACGCTCTGGAAGTAGTTCCTTCACATTAAATGAGGCCCTTAACACAACGACATACATTACAACATTCTCAGGTCCTAGAGCCTATCGTTCGTTGTTCACACTTGTGAGAGTTTATGCTCATCCTGATGAATCAAAAATGATCTCTGACATATGGAAGAAAATACGGCCTAGCGAAGAGAAAGAGAAAGATGTTTCCTTAACATCATACTAGGAGATTATTCAACAGTGCTGAGGTGTTTCAATTGAAACTCCCTACTGGCTTCTTTTACTATTTTTAGTCCTGATTCACAATCTGGCAACATATTATTAACAATTGAAACCGCTGTTTCAATGTCTTCACTTGGAATTGTATAATGATCATCTGTAAACGAATACATTCCATTATCGGTGAATGTAAGAGCTTTTTCCATGCAAAGAGTTTGGAGATAACTTGACACTGTTTCTGAAATTACTGAATACCCATTATAATACCAATCGGGTATTTTTAATTGCTCTTCTCTTGTAGATAATAGAAATAGGCCGCTATGAATGATTTCCTCATTTTTTGGCAAATATTTCTTAACAATACTAGCAATACAAGATGTTATTAACTTAGATTTTGCCCCCATGATGATAACTCTTTTCTCCATGACTGATAATCTTCTGTAATACAATAACCATATAGTGAATTTATCAAACGATTTTCAAAGAAAATTTAAATACTATATTTATAGGATTTATAAACAAAAGAGGGGAAAAAGGCAGATTATTCTCTAGGCCAAGATAGTATTGTAAATTTTGCTTTTAAGTTTGTTCTCGAGCAAAACATCATTCAACGTTAAATGAAGCACGTTAAACTCGTTTAGAATCTTCATAGATTTTTCTTCTATAGTATCGGCAACTATGATACATAAAAATTGGTTCCTTAACCCAGCTATACTACCTAAATGTTCAATAATTTTGTAGGCTTCAGCTTGATTTAGAATCTCCTTATAGAATTTAGTAAATATATAAAAGGATCCTTTTCGAAGAACCAAATCAAAATTATCCTCAAAAATCACTGTTTCTTTAAATTCGAAATCTTTAAACATCTTGCTAATTCTTACCTTTAAGTACTCTAAATCAAAAACAACATTCATTGTTTTTGGCATTGGAATAGAAATATCATCCAAATTACTTACCACGTATTTGTCCCTCTTTATTCTTGTAGGTTTAGTTCTTCCCTCCGCTTTAGCTATGACTGGAGCAGAAATAGGTTTATTAGATTTTGAGGCTTTAACAGAAGGAAAGGGGTGTTTAACCACTTGACTTTCTTTGATTATCAGTTTCTCTTGAATTGGAAGAGATTGGATTTTGCTAAGAATTTTTGTGTAATGTTCTACTGCTGGATTAAGAGCAGGATTATCAAGTTTAAGCAATTTTTTTATCTCAACAATGTCTGTAAATTCTCCTTCAAGATAGTGCCAAGGAACAAGATATCTAAAATTTGTTTTGTGCTTCACGAATTCTTTCTTTGTTATATATGACAATTTACAATTCAATTTTGATGAAGTCGCATTGAGGAAACGATGAAATGTTTCTTCCTTTTTTTCAATTTGAATTCGGTTATCAGCATGAGCAAGAAACATCAAAGCCCACTTTGAGTGTCTTGAAGCTGCTTTGTCAATAGAGGGGATGGAAGAAATAATGATTGAGAATATATCAGATTTCACAATATTAAGTATAAAATTAGTAAAACGCTTCGAAAAACTGGTTGTATCTGAATCCATTGAGGAAAGCGAAAGAGCTTGTGAAAAAGACTGTTTTCCATCTTCATGAAAGAATTGTAGGATGTTATCCTTTTGAACTATTTTCTTAACATTTTGAAGGAAAAATCCCTCTGCATTAACTGTATCCTTGAGAGAATAAGTTTGTACAAAATAGTTTATCAGAGCAGTTTCATTGTTTGTATTTTTTGAATTGTTTAGAGAATAAATCAAGAGAAAAATATTCTTTTTTGTTATTTTCAGAGTGAACATAACGTTTTTTGACTTTAACTCTGTTAACAAGTTTGTAAGTTGATCGCGAGTCTCATTCAAATTAATCTCAAATACTTGTATTGTAACAATATCGTTCTTATGTTTCCAATTCAAAGAATTTTGCTTTTCTTTTGAGAGGTGTTCTACAGTCATCATTATCGTCAACTTAGAATCATTTAGTTTGAATTGAAACTCATTATTCTTATTAGAAGAAGTTATTTAAACACCGAGAAATCGATTCATGTTTTCTAAAGTAACAACTAATAACAGTTTCTAATTACTCAAGTTTATTGATTTCATACAAAATTGACATCAAAGATATAGTATCTCCGAGACCCACCAAGTGCTCCGGAGATGGTATAACTATGGTTGGGATTCCAAATATAGTGAATGATTTTGTTTGTATGTAACCATTGTTTATGAGGCCATTATCACCAGTCCATTCATTTTTTAGGTGAATTTCTAGGTTCTGTAATTCCTCCAAACCTTTTTTTGATATATTATAATCAATCAGTTTTGTGTCGGCCCGTCGATCTATATTTCCATTTTTGGCTTTGATTGCTGCAAAGAGTGAAGAAATAAGTAATGAGTTTTTTCGAATAAAAATAGATTCTTCTGAGACTAAAGGGGACAAAAGCAAGAAATAATCAAGATAATGGAGATGGATACGGAGATGAGGATATTTGGAAAAAATAGTATGCATTCCCTTGAATAAATTGACTGAAGTTATAGTTGAATGTATAGATACTGAAAGCGATTTATCAATACAATATAAAAAAGACACGAGTTCTTGTTCATTTAATCCAATAGAATCAACAACAGAGAATAAATTATCAATTATCGCTTGTTTCAAATCTCCATTTCTTGTAGCGGCAAGTTCTAAATGAACAATTAGTGAGGGATTTACCTCTTTCCATTTTCTTATTAAACTTAATACGGGTTCAAAAATATCTGCATAAGATTTAGAAGTGTGGATTTCCAAATCAATAAGATGAAATCCAGCTATAACACACAAGTCATAATCGGAAATATTACTGATACTATACTTTCTAAATTCTTCTGAAAACATAAGTAGAGAATTTATTTTATCATATGAACCAATAAATCGGTTTGATCTATCACAATTAATTATCTTGTTAGCTACGGCATATTTTCCTGCAGAGAACTCAAAGACATAATGTGTTATTGGTTCGATTGTTTCCGCTGTTTTTTCTGTTTTTGATTGAAATGTGTCGCAGTTTGTCGTTGGATCTATAATTGATGGATTAAGCAATTTATTTAAATCTGGACTTGAGAGAGGAGTGCTTAGTAATACGGGATTTACTTTAATTTCTTTCAAAAGGTTTGCCATTATTCCTGCTTGACCACCCATCACTGTTCTTGAGATTACAAAGTTCTCCTCTATCCAGATAGCAACTTGATCTGAGTTAATAAGAACCTCATCTGCCTTACCTTCACTAATTGATTGAAGTAGACAAATAAGTAATTCTTCAATATTCGTTATCTTTTTTAGACAATGATTGTCTGATAATCTATCTTCTATTCTAGCAGTTTGTGGTATATTTGAGAGAATTTCAGGTGATATTTTGACGATTTTGTCAATATTAACATTAAAACCTAATACGACGCCTTTGGAAAGAATACTATTTGTATCAATCAATTTTAACGCTTCTAGATAGCTATTTTTCCAATATTCCATCATTATTTTATTTGTTCGACAATCTTATAAAGACTTTTTTGTAAAAAGATATTGAGAGTGGTAACTTGGACTGGCGATGACTTTCTTCTGTTTCACTAACTACAGAACATATATAGTGAGCAGACCAAATCGCTATTCTTTGAAAAGAATTTTATTCTCATTTTTCATAAGGTGTTTAGAATGAGCAAGAATGCAGGAAATCGAGATATAGAGAAAAGGACTGATTATGACACTATTCTCAAAGAGTTTGGTATCGCTAAAATAGATAATGTTCTACCTCGAATAGGAGAAGATCACATATTATTTAGAAGAGGCGTAGTCTTTGCACATAGAGACTTTGATAAAATTCTTGACAGGGTTAAACAAGACAAAGGATTTGCCATTATCAGTGGTCGCGGTCCATCAAATGATTTACATTTTGGTCATTTGATTCTTTTTGAATTAATACGTTACTTGCAAGAGAAATACGATTGTAGATTTTATATGCCCTTATCTGATGATGAAAAATATGTTTTTCGCAAAACTGAGAATCTAGAAGACACAACCAAACTTGCTCTAGAGAATGCTATTGACATTTTCGCTTTGGGTTTCAAACCTAATAACGTTCACGCTTACATTTCCAGCGTTACACCAAGAATCCAATATTTGGCTTTGATGTTTTCCATTAACCAAACATACAATGCCATTAAAGCTGCCTTAGGGTTAACAGGTGAGGAAAATGCTGGTACCATTTATTATACTTGCATTCAAGCCGCTCATATTCTTCAGCCCACTGTAGATGATAAATTTCCAGTCGTTGTTCCTATTGGTCTTGATCAGGATGTGTACATGCGTTTAACTCGAGATATTGCACGAAAGCGTAAAATTATCGCGCCTGCATCTTTATACATCCAATATATGAAAGGTCTAACAGGAGGACCTATGTCTTCATCTTCCCCCGAAACATGTGTATTCCTAAGAGATAACCCTAAAACTGTGAAGAAAAAAATAATGAGTGCTTTCACTGGTGGAAGAACCACAATTAAAGAACAAAGAGAACTTGGAGCAGATCCTTACATTTGCACAATTTTTGATTGGTTTGAAAAATACTTCATTCAAGATGATGATGATTTGGAAGAAACTCGTCAAGGTTGTTTAGGTGGTAAACTTATTTGTGGTCTCGATTGTAAACCCCGTTTACTTGAGATGGTACTAAGATATCAAGAAGAACATAAAGCTCGACGTAAAGAAGTAATAAAAAATCTTCCCAAATATTTTGAACACGAAATTGACATGACAGTGCTGGATTCAGAGAGTGATTAAGATTGAAAAAGAACCTTAGAACAAGTAATCCGTTTAGAAGAGTTACTTATATTTCTCCCATAAGCGAAATCATAGACAATGCTTTTCAACAAAGTCAAGCAGTTAGACGAACCCGTATTAAAAAAAGAGTAAGCAGAGAACAAAAACTAGCTTTTCTTGAAAAAGATAGAATTTCAATCTTAACACATGAATTTACCAGAAAGATTGACAGCATACTTGATCAGTTTCCCTGGGTTGAAGATATTCATCCATTTTATCAAGAATTATGTAATTTAGTTGGTAGTATTGACAAAATCAAGCAGGTTCTTGGTAGATTAAAGGGCATATCTAATCAGTTACGCGAAATTGAGAGAGAGCAAATACAGAAAATATCTGACACAAATCATCCTAATGTTATGGCTTCAGTAAGAAAGGAAACAGGAGGCAGATATGTTTCTCTTGTTAAAAAGGCTCAAGGGGATGTGAAATATCTTATCCGAATTGTTAAAAAACTGAAATCTGTACCCGATTTCAATACAACCCTCCCCACGATAGTCATTGCTGGCGCCCCTAATGTTGGCAAATCTTCTCTTGTTAGGTGTATTTCCTCAGGGTCGCCTGAGATTGGTGAGTATCCTTTTACTACAAAACAGATAGTATTTGGCCATGCAAATTTTGGTTTAACTCTCGTTCAGATTGTTGACACCCCAGGTTTACTTGATCGTCCTTTTGATGAACGCAATTTAATTGAACGTCAAAGTATAGCTTCAATCAAGCATATTTCAGACATTATTGTTTACATGTTTGATTGTTCGAAAGACGCTGAATTACCAGTAGAAGAACAGAATCATCTTCTTGAGGACATTTCCAACGAGTTTAGTGATAACCCTACTTTTAGGGTACTTAACAAAGTAGACCTACTCACTGACGAACAAATTACAAAGGCTAAAAACGAGCTCAAAACTGAATTTCACATTTCTACTATGAAAGATAAAGGGCTAGAAGAGCTTGTAGAAGCATTAAAAACTACTGTGCTAACTATGTTAAAAACCAAAGATAAGTTCAAAGATGTTGCAAAATTGTCAATTTCTGAAGAGTTTCTACTCCAAGAGGAGGAGGACTTCTCTTACGACATTTAGGTTTTGTAGTGGTGAAATAGGCTTAGTAAATTCTATCATTTATGAAAAAGAAAATGGACCAGTAGTCTAGTCTGGATAAGGCACCGGCCTCCGGAAATCTATCGAAGAAAGCCGGGGTTCACAGGTTCAAATCCTGTCTGGTCCGCCATTTTTCTTATTTTTCTACACAAACATTCCTTGATCAGAATCTTTATCTCTCTCTCTTTGAGGTTTGCTTGCTTGTATTAATGACTCGATTTCCTTCTCTATCTTTGCTGCTTCTTTCAACAATCCTTCTGTATCAATTTCTATTCCCAATAAGAGATTTATCTGTTCTACTGCAACGCTTGCAGCAACAGGATCAGGACGTGATCTTTCCGCATATGGTAAGAGAGCCAAAGCAGGAAATTGATTGAGCTCGTAAAACATGAGCATATAAGCTAAGGGGCCAGTCACATATAATCCTTCATCAAGAACTGGAATCGCAGAAGTTGAATCATCCCTCTTAAAAGAGCGAGTATAAATCCCCTTGACAGCGTGTTCTCCTTGCAAACGCTTATCCAATCCGCCAATAAGAATAGCCTTTTGGAACTTTTCTTCAATAGACCATTCAACGATAGTTTTGGTAAAAAGCAAATGCTCAGATTTTATTGGTTCAAAAATGGGTAATATTACAACCAGATTATCTTTTCGATAAATTTCAAATGGAAAAGTAATTTGCTCATTTTTGATTGAAATAAATTGAGGTAAATTATTTGTAATAATGAAACCGATACGTTCTAGTCCTAGATTTTCAACTAAATGACTCATCGATATAAAGCCACACTCTCCGATCCCATGCCAGCCGTTTAAGAGAACACAACCTTCAAAGTTTTGAGGTTTTTCAAATATAAACTCGACATCTCCATATGTTTTCCTACTTTCCATTCTAATACACCTTATCAGTATATCTTAGCTTTGAGTTTTTAATGACTATGTTTATTAAAAAAAGTAAAAATAAAAAAATAAAAAGGCAAAACTATTTCTTGCCTCTTCTTCTTCCACTTCTTCTTGCTGCAATAAGACCAACTTTTCTTCCAGGTTGAGCATGTCTTGAAACTGTTGTTGCACGTGGAGGACTTTGATGTGCACCACCACCATGTGGGTGAGAAACCGCATTCATTGCAACACCTCTAACTCTTGGATAATAATGTCCTTTTGCTTTTTTGAGATGATGTTTATTCCCTGCTTTAACAAATGGCTTTTCTGTTCTTCCTCCACCTGCAACAATACCAATTGTTGCTCGGCATCTTTGAGGAATTTCTTTCATTTCACCACTTGGTAATTGAAGAGTTACTTTTCCTTTATCACGACCTAAGATAGTTGCATATCCACCACTAGCTCGGATTAAACGACCTCCATCTCCAGGAGTTAATTCTAGATTGAAGACAGGAGAGCCATCAGGAATAGATTGTAAGGGCATTGTGTTGCCAATGACAACTGATGCACCAGCACCATATTCAATGGTTTGTCCTACTCGTAATCCTTCAGAAGGTAATATCACTTTTTTCAATCCATCTTGGAAAAGAACTGTTGCTACGGGGGCTCCTCTTCCAGGGTCATGTACAATATCCTTTACTGAGCCAGTTATTATTTCATCAGTATACTCAATTTTGGTTATTTTTCTATATTTGATACTACCTTTTCTCTTATGGGAAGCAGCTCGGAATTGTGATGTTCCTCTACCTCGTCTTTGGACTAATATTTTTTTACCCATCTAATTCACTTCCTTTAGAATAATCCCATTCGTGACGCTATATCTGCAGCATCATCGAATTCGCTTAATTTCACATAAGCTTTTTTTGTTCCTTTTGGTGTGATCAAGGTGTTTACTTTGAGAACTTGAACTCCATATAGTTTTTCCATTGCTTCTTTAATTTGGTGTTTAGTAGCATTCAAAGCAACTTGGATAACTAACTTGTTTTCTTTCTCAATTAGCTCGAAGTCTTTTTCAGAGATAAGAGGTTTTATTATTATTTTGTACGGATCCATTATTTATCACCTGAAATAAAGCGTTCATTCAAAGATTTTATAGCATCTTCTGTCCAGATTGTTAGCCTTCCAGGATGAGTTCCTGGAGCTAAAAGCTCAGTTGTAAGTTTGTTTACAGTAACAACATTGGTACCTAAAATATTTCTTCCTGCCTTAACCAAAGAACATTCACTATTACTTACTACTATCAACGGACCAACTGGCACTTTATATTTACGGCCTCTTCCTTTACCTTTGCCAGGGCGAACATTCTTACCAAATTTCACTCTTAGCAATTCTAAAGATAGACCCAAATTATCTAATAATGTAACAACCTCTTGAGTTTTTGCCAGTTCTTCTGCTTTTGATTCAATAACAATTGGGAAGTCAGTTTTGTCATCAAAACGATGCCCTCTTTGACCAACCGATTCTTTTTGTGCTGTATATGCGATCGCAGATTTCAAAGCAAGTAAATGTTCCTTTCGATTGATTTTTTCTACTATTTTCTTCTCTGCGCTAGGAGGATGGGCTCTGTGACCACCTCGTGCTTGTGGAATAAAGGCTGTTCGTTGAGCACTATGTGTTCTAGAACCTTTTATTCTTGGAACTCTTGCAGCACCCCGACCTGGTCCCCAATTCTCAACAGCAACTAATTTTCCAGCTAGAGGACTAACACCT
This sequence comes from Candidatus Heimdallarchaeota archaeon, assembly GCA_023705905.1. GTDB lineage: Archaea > Asgardarchaeota > Heimdallarchaeia > Heimdallarchaeales > Heimdallarchaeaceae > UBA460. The sequence goes on along the minus strand of BPTK01000097.1, from coordinate 2,772 downwards.
TTTGGTTGTCTCTTCCAGCTTTGTTCAGCAAGTACGGCCCTTCTAATTATATCTGGTCGTAATTGTGTTTGGAATACTTCTGGTAGTTCTATTGTTTCTGAAAGTTTCTTCCCTTTGATGGAATATATTTTTGTTTTCATCTTTATCGCCTCAATCCTAACCTTGCTGACTCCTTGTTGAGATATAGAGGATTTGTGGCTCTTTCTCAGGTTGAGGAGCTTTTCTAACAGGTTCTCTTAGTAGAATTGTACGCTTTTTAGGACCAGGAACTGACCCTTTAAGCAAAACGTAATTGTTTTTCACAACACCGTATTTTACAAATCCTCCTTTAGGAACGATTTGTGATCCATCAGAACCAATCTGCATTATCCTTTTGTTGTACTCTGTTCTAATATTGAAACCCATCTGACCAGATCTTGGAATAGTCCACATTGTTCTTGAAGGAGTCCATGGACCGATTGAACCAACACCCCTTTTAGTTCCTTTAGATTTGTGTTGGAGGATTTTTATTCCATGTCGCTTTACAGGTCCTTGGAAACCTTTGCCTTTTGTTACACCAATAGTATCTACAAATTCACCAGCTTTGAATACATCTCGAATTAGCATTTCTTTTCCAAGAAGAGAAAGACCATACTGATATCCTTCCTCAATTTTTGAGCAACCAATTTTGATTTCTGCAATTTGAGGAGTTTTCATACCAATTCCTGTAAGATAAGGTTGAGTATGAACAATTGCCCGTAGTTCAACTATTTCTTCTAGGTGGTTCTCAAACTTTTTCTTTGCTTTCTCAAGATCATACTGTTTGGGCGGTTTAACCCTTCTCTTAAGCTCTTCTTTTGTCTCAGTTGTAATCAAATCAGCAACAATTTTGAGACCATAAGGTGATTTTTTATAACCACGTAAACCAAACACAACGTTTGGTGGTGTCTCAATACATGTTACCGCTACAGTAACTTCCCTATTTACTAAGTGACTTCTTGGTCTATCTTCAAGATATTCACAATGCGTCATTCCAGCTTTAATACCTAGAAAACCTAGTAACTTAGGAACACCCTCGTATGTTTGCCATGCGCGAGGTGCAGGTACCATTCTTCTCGCTCTTACCCTTCGATATCCTAGAGATGATCGATGGGGTGCGCTTACCCTTCTATGTCCCATATTTTTCACGTCTTAATATTTCATTAAATTTTTTTGATAGGTTTATCTTACTAAACGTATCCAATAGAGTAAAATTTTTACAAAACTATACTCTTTTGTCGTACTCCGACTTGTATAGTATCATATAAATATGTCGTTAAGAAAGAAATAGCGAGAAATGAGTATTCAGCTAGTCTAGGGCTGTTTAACAGAAATGAGATAATGCCCATTTTCTTTATTTACATTAAAAACCGCTTGAGTAAACTTCTGAATTAGTTCTATGTTTGTTTTGGTGTGATTGGTTAATCGAGCAGTTGTGATTGCTGAACTTCCTTCAGCCAAAGCCATGGGAACTATAAGTTGATCAGTTGTATAAATGTCAACGGCTGCTGAGTTTTGCTCTAAGTTTTCCCATTGCTTCCAACACATTTTTCCTACATTTTCTGCTGTTAACGACTTTTCTCCTTGAACGAAACATCCCTTTAAAGTTCCTTCTGAATATTTATTTACAACTGTTAAACCAGAACCAGGAGATACACTATCCACATAATTTATATGATGTACAGTATCTACTGGTGATTTTGCTAATTTAACAAAAGAATCTAGCTGTCTTTCAGCTACACTCCTTTTCTTAAGATGAGAGGAAGTTGTTGAAAAAATGTGTATTTCTTCTAAAACACCTTTTTCTGTTAAATTTAGTGGTAATATTTTATCATGAGGGTGGAACACAAAACGTGATTGTGCTCCCCCTTTTGGAAAAAAACCATATCTGTCTATCTTAATATCAATTATTTTGTTCATTTTTTCAAGAATCTTGAAAGTAATATTTGTGATGAATTCAACTGAAGGAGCCCACTTGCCATGGGTAGCTCCACCTTGTATGTTTAATCCTATTTCTTTTTTTTCATTCAAAGCATAATACTCGACTGCTTGAGCAACGAGAGAAATACTTCCAGCTGTGTTTATTCTTACAATTGCTTCATTTCTTCTTTTTCCATATTGGTGGATTAATACTTCCTCACTCCCCAATTTAGCGCCAGTAATTTCAAAACCAGACAGTTGCCTTAAGGCATTTATTGATTCAAGGTGTTGAGCTCGTAAACCAGGATTTGATCGATTAGATCGTATATTGGTCAAGTTTAAGGGAGAACTGCTTGCTGCTGCCAATGCAACGGAAATTCGAACAATTGATCCGCCCCCTTCACCCATAGAACAATCTAAAACAGTCGTTGACATATTCTTCATTAATAATAAAAATAATAGAAGGGAAAAAGTTATCGGTAGGATTTTTGAAATCTGGAACGTGAACTTTTTCCACCAAAATGTTTAGGTTCAGTTCTTCTTGGATCACCAGAAACAATTGTTTTATCATAAGCTACAAAAATTTCTTTTAGACCCAAATCATCAAAAAACTCAATTAAACCCCTCGCAATAGCTGTACGAATAGCTTCAGCTTGTCCCATAAATCCTCCTCCCTTTACCTTAACTTTAACATCAACGGAATCTCTCTTTTCATTCCCTGCGAGCATGAATACTTCATTTATCTTTACTCGTTTCAACTCATTTGGTAGAACCTCTAAGGGAACACCATTTATTCTAACCCTTCCTTTTCCTTCTTTAATAGTTGCTCGTGCG
>BPTK01000096.1 GCA_023705905.1 Candidatus Heimdallarchaeota archaeon | reverse complement strand
AGTGATTCTAGATAATGCTAGATAAAGTCTTTGTTCCATAAAATTATCACAAATAACACTAGCGCGTGCATAGTATTTTGAAGCTATAGCGAAATATCGCAAAGCTTTGTTGAACAGACTCTGTGATATATATTCTGTACCTTTGTCCCAGAAAAATTCAGCTCTGCTTATAATATGAAGCTTAGTTGTCTCATCAATTTTGTTGTGAAGTTCTTCCATTTCTTCGTCAAAAGATCTGAAAAAGAAATTAGCTTTCATTAATTCAGTTCGAGCATGAAGTAAGTATTTTTTGTATAAACTTGTGTTATCTGATTTTGTTTGAGCTATAGTTTTGTTGAGGACATATTTTGCAAAGGAAACCCTTGATTTCGCAATTAGACTATCTACTTGATTATTTTCCTCATTTCGATTTTCAAAAAAGGCATTGAAAAAACCTATTCCCTCATTAATAATCACTAATTGCTGATTTGGATCTGTTTCAATTAATGTTTTGCATATTCTTGTCATGCCTTCAGAATAGTTTGTCCATTTGATCATCTCTTTAAAAACCAAATCTCCTTCTATACCTCTTGAAGCTCTTGATCTAACGATTAATTTAAGGGCATCCTCAAAATGTTTGAGAGCTTGAGAGTAGTCTCTATTATTGAACAAATCATCAGCTTTGATTAAGTATAACATCCCTTCATAGAAATAGGAGAGAACTTTAGCATTAACATTCTCCTCCCCTGCTTTTTTGTAAGTATCGAGAATTTCAGAGTATTCAGCAAAAATCTTATTTAAATCTGAATAAACGGGCTCATAATGGATGAATCTAAAATCTGAGATATTTGAGCTCAATTATATCAAAATAATATCACAACGTAAGAATAAAAAATTAACTGTTGTTTTCACAACATGAGTATTTCTAAAACTTAATTAAAGAGCAGATTGAGAAAACTTAATGGCTTCTGTGCAATTAATTGTTTTTGATCTAGATGGAACATTAATACAATCTAATATTGATTATATGGGAATTAGAGATAAAGTAAGGGAGATGCTAATAGATCTTGTTTCTCCAGATGAATATCAAATCATAAAAGATACACCCACAACCATTCTGAATTTGGTTGAACTTGTTAAGGAGAAAGATACAGTAGGAGGATTTTATGAGAAAGCTTGGCAGATTGTTGAAGAAGCAGAACAAATAGGTTATGAGCAAGCTAAGATTGATGATGATGTTCATTCTACTCTAACTACGTTACAACTAGAGAACCTAGATATAGCTATTTTCACAAATAATTCTAGAAAACTAACTGATTATGGTATGAAACAATTTGAACTTCATCAATATACTGATGTTATAATAACAAGAGATGATGTTGAAGAAGCAAAACCAAATCCTGAGGGGCTTTTTAAGATTATGAATCACTTCAATAAATCAACAAAACAGACAATATTCATTGGTGATTCTTGGTTAGATGCTGAAACTGCTCAAGTGGCTGGTGTCGATTTTATCTATTTTGGTGATTCGAGTGCCTCAGGTACTCGTAGAAAAAAAATCGAAGTAAACAAAGTAGTTAACAAAATAAGTGAAATATTAAATTATATTTGATTTTGTTAGATATTTTTATGCGAAAGAAATTTAACATGTTCTGCACAAATTAGTATGATTAGAATGAATCCATTTAAAATAAGAAAAATGACTATTTCACTTGTATTAGTTGCTCTTTTTGCTATTTCTATAGTCCCTACTGTTAATGTTCTGGGTGATTTTACTGAGGGCGAGAGTGTTAATACTGTAAAAAGAGTTATTGTTTTTAGTGCTGATGCTTTTAGGCATGATTACTTTGAAAAAACTAGTCTACCAACAATAGAATGGTTAATCGGACAAGGCGTGAAAGCAGCATATAATGTCCCTTCTAACCCTTCCGTAACGGCAGTTAATCATGTTTCTATGATTACAGGAAATCATCCTGATGTTCATGGAATACTAGGAAATACCTTCTATGATTGGGAAGACAATAAATCATACTCACTATTTGCTGAAGCGACTGATCCTTATCGCGATACAAACACAGGTTTGCATTTGATGTCAGCTCAACCTTCTGTCTTACATGCTGAAGAAGCTGGTATAGCAACTGCTGTATTCGCGTGGCCTTATGTAGACGATGGTACAACGTATGGAGGTGCTGCCCCAACTTATGTTTTCGATTACGACTACTTTGGTGCAGAAAACACTCGCACTACTATGGGTATTGCTAAGAAAACAGTAGATACTATAATTGCCCATCCTGAAATTGGGTTAGCATTTTCTTGGTGGCCAGGTGTAGATTCTAGAGGACACTATGCCGGTATAGATTCAACCTTTATGATAGATGAACTTGAAAAAGTGGATAATGCGCTTGCTTATGTTATCCAAAGACTGCAGGAAGAAGATATGCTAAGGGAAACTGTTATCATTTTAGCCTCTGACCATGGAATGGCTCCTGTACATGATACTAATTTCTTCTTAGAAGAAAAAGCATGTTTTGAATTAGCTATTAACATGACTGGAATTGAACCTTATATTGCTCACGATGCTGCTTTTGAATTACTTTATTTCATGGACGAAACCAATGTCTCCAAAGTAGAAGAATTTGCTACTTATCTTGAAGGACAAACCGGAATTGAAAGAGTGTTTGTAAACGAAGAGAATGAGGGTATTGACATCTTTAATGCAAATAGAGGTATTAACATCTCAGTCTTTCTAGAACCAGGATATTGTAGGAATTTTGGTGATACATATGTAGGGATGCATGGTTATCTAAATACTAATTCTGATATGCACGGTATCTTCATAGCTGCTGGTCCTAGCATTAAACAAAACACGACAATTGATGGAATTAGTATGATCGACATAGCTCCCACTGTATTATCACTGAAGGATTCTCTGAGTGATTTTGAAACAGAGGGCACAGTGCTGAGTGGTGCAATAGGTGATAGAACAACTGAATTTCTAAATCCTGATTATGTTGTTGAATCATCCTTAAGTCTAATCCCTGCTATAGCCTTCCTTGTAATCGTTCCTGTTATTAGTGTTATTCGTAAGAAGAAGAAATAAGTTTCTTCTCTTTTCCTCTTTTTTAATAAAAAGCAATTAAATACTAGTGTGACAATTATTCTTTGATACTAATGAAATTGAAATTAGTTTTCAGAGGGATGCTTACTCTAATTTTCTTGTGGGGATTAGTGTATGCTGTTGTTATGGGAGCTGTTGCGTTAGCTTACTACTATGGTGATTTCACGGAAGCTCTCGGAATGTCTGCTTTAGTTTTGTTTCCTGTACTTGTGGCATTGGGGATTATACTATTGCAGTTTCTAATATCTCCTTGGCTGCTGGATTTAAGCTTCAGATGGATGCACAGAATGACTTGGATAGATGTATCACAGTTACCACCACATCTTGCAGAGTTTATTGCAGATCAGAGTCAGTTACATAATATCTCGATTAAGAAAATCGGAATGATTCATGATAATATGCCAACAGCTTTAACATATGGAAGATTCAAAAAGAATGCACGAATAGTTCTTTCAGATGGTATTCTGAATTTACTTACTCCTGATGAACAGATCGCTGTTGTAAGTCACGAGATGGGTCATATTGTTCATATGGACTTTCTATTCATGACTATCGCTTCAGCTGTTCCAATGATAATGTACACCTTCTACATCTTCTCCCGAGGTATGCTTAGAGCTGGAAGATTTTCAAGTGGAGGAAGAAATAATGCTGGAGGTTATATTGCTATGGCAGCTGTTGTGATGGTTGTCGTTTCCTATGTCTTCTATGTAATCAGTCAGTTTCTTGTTCTTTTCCTCAGTAGAGTTCGTGAATATTATGCAGATAGATTCTCAGGAGAACAAACGAGAAATCCGAAAGCGCTAGCAACGGCTTTAGTCAAAATTGCTTATGGTATGGTAACTACTCAAGCTCAATATGCTGATACTATGAACGATAAGACTGTAGACAGAAGAACAAGAGTTAGAACTTATCGTAGAGCATCTAGTTTCTCAAGTGCTACCAGATCATTGAATATTTTTGATATTAAAGCTGCCAAAAGCTTAGTGATGACAGCTTATGCTCAATCTACTGGAGGAGAACTCGATCCTGGCATGATTGTCAAAGCAGCTGCTTGGGATCTTGAGAGTCCTTGGGGTGGTTTCCTTGAATTACAATCAACTCACCCCTTAACTGCCAAACGTCTTCTAGCTCTAGATGATTTTGCAGAAGAAAATAATATGAAAAGAGCTTATCCAGCACTCGGTACTGATCAAATTAAAGAAACATTGTGGGATGAGTTTTTGGTGGATGTATTCCTATATTACATGGTTCCTATACTAACTTTTGTACTCCCTGGACTTGGAGCATTATCCTACTTCTATGGAAATAGTATGATGTGGATGTGGGTTGGGATAGGATCTGGTTTAGGATTAGTTGCGTTATTATGGATTTGGAGAGTGGCTGTTAGGTATCCTAGATTAGATGAAGAAATTCAACTGATTAATGCAATGACTGCAGTGACTGATGTAAGTGATGATGGGTATGCAGAAGCTTCACCGTTCAGAGGAAAACCTATACGATTACAGGGAACTATAATTGGCAGGGGTACACCGGGATATTACCTAAGTGAAGATGTAGTTCTTCAAGATCCTTCAGGAATCATAACTTTGGACTATAATCCCTTATTTGGTTTTATGAGATTCTTTACTGCTTTATTCAGAGTCGATAGACTTATTGGAAACCAAGTAACAGTTATTGGGTGGTACAGACGAACACCACGACCCATTGTTATGATCAAAAGAATGGAAACACCAGATGGTCAAATCTTTAGATCAAACAAAAATATAGCTGGATGGATATTTGTAGGACTTCTAGCCTTAGGGGCTTTAGTGTGCCTTTTTTATGGGTTTACCTCTTAATGATAGGTGACCCTATCTCTTTTTTTTTTTTGTTTGTAACAATGTGTTAAAACATCAAAGTTAAATATTCACAAAAAAAGCTATTTTCATTCTGGTGAAAGCAATGGCTGAGAAAAAAACAAGTACCAAAGAAAAAGCCAAAGAAAAAGTTGAAGAGACAAAAGAAGAAGAGGTAGAAGAAACTATCCTCGAAAAATACCAAAAGGCCGGAGAAGTTGCCAAAAGTGTTTTGCAACATGTGAAAGGTATGGCTAAACCAGGTGTTAAAGCTCTTGACTTATGTGAAACTGCAGATAGACTGATAGAAGAAGCAGGAATGAAAACTGCTTTTCCACTAAATGTATCCGTTAATAATCATTGTGCGCATTATACTTGTCCTTGGGAAGATGAACTTGTTCTGAAGGAAGGAGATGTGGTAAAGCTTGATTGTGGGGTTCATTATGAAGGTTTTATAGCAGACACTGCATTAACTGTAGCTTTTGATGATCTTCACAATGACCTGATTAAAGCCAGTAAAGAAGCAACAGAAACAGCTGTTAAAGTAATTCGTGTTGGTGGATATACAGGAAAATTGGGTGATTTGATAGAAAGCATAATTGAAGGATATGGATTTACGACAATCAAAGATCTCTCTGGCCACATGCTATTACCTTATAGAGTCCATGGGCCTAAAACTATCCCAAATGTTGCAGGAAGAAAGGGTAATCTTATTCTACAAGATGAAGCATTTGCAATAGAAACATTCGCTTCAACTGGAGCAGGAGAATCTGGTCAAGATAGAAATAAATTGTATATTGTACGTCTAGCTGATGGAAGATTTCCACTCAGAACTGACGCAGCAAAACAAATTAGAAGGCTTCTAGACAAGGAATATAACCGTTTACCCGTATCTGTCCGATGGATCTATAAGCATGTAGGTGTCGCAAAGGCTAAGATGGGCTTAAGAGAACTAAAACAAGTAGGCGCATTGTATCAATATCATGTTTTATCTGATATAGCAGGATCGTTTGTATCTCAACACGAACACACCGTTTACATGACACCTGAAGGACCAGTTCGAACTACATAATAATCCTTCATATTTTCTCTATTTTCTTTCTTTTATTTTTTAAGCATGGTTATTTGATATTTCACTAATATTGACCTAAAACATTTTTAAACGTTGTAGAGTTCGTGACGCATATGAATTTAATCCTCAGCATTGATCAGGGAACAACAGGAACACGGTCAGTTCTATTTAATTCTAAAGGAGAAGAAGTAGCTAAATCTTATGAGGAACATAAACAATATTTTCCTTTTCCAGGATGGGTAGAACATGACCCTTCCGAAATTTGGTTGAAAACATTAAAAACAATTAGAGATACAGTTAACATTGCAAAAATAGAATTTTCGGAAATTTCAGGAATAGGTATAACTAATCAAAGAGAAACAATTGTTGCTTGGGATAAGAATACTGGAAATCCTTTGAATAATGCTATAGTTTGGCAATGTAGAAGAACTGCAGGATTGTGCGATGATCTAAAAAGCTCAGGATATGATGAAATCTTCAAGGAGAAAACTGGATTAGTATTGGATCCCTACTTCTCTGGCACAAAGATAAAGTGGTTATTAGAAAATTCAGAAAAAGTAAAATGCAAATTAGCTGATGATTCACTAGCAATTGGAACAATTGACAGTTGGTTAATCTATAATTTAACAGGTAATCATATTACCGATTATTCAAATGCTTCCAGAACTCTTCTTTTCAATATTCTAACTGGAACTTGGGATAACGAACTACTTGAAATCTTACAAATTCCTAAACATATACTTCCAGAGGTTCGACCAAGTAGTGATAAGGAAACCTACGGAGATGTAGGTTCACTATTCAAGCATCCTATACCTGTTGCTGGAACTGCAGGAGATCAACAAGCGGCTCTTTTCGGACAAAATTGCTTTGAACAAGGAGAAGTGAAAAACACTTATGGAACCGGTAATTTTATGCTAATGAATACGGGTGAAAATATCATCCATTCTAATAACGGTCTTCTTACTACTATTGCTTGGAAATTAGATGACACAATCACATATGCTTTGGAAGGTAGTGTCTTCATCACAGGAGCTTGTATTCAATGGTTAGAACAAGGATTAGGTATATTGGAGGACAAATCAGAGCTTATAGACATACTGAATAATCATCCAACTACTGAAGGAGTGTATTTTGTTCCAGCTTTTGTGGGTTTGGGAGCTCCTGACTGGGATCCTTATGCTAGAGGAACAATTGTTGGACTTACTAGAGGATCTACACGAGAGCATATTATACGAGCAGCTTTAGAATCCATATGCTATCAATCAGAGGATGTTTTCAAAGCAATGAGACTTGATTCTGGTGTGAATATCTCTATGCTTAGAGTTGATGGTGGTGTAACAAATTGTTTTCCGTTACTACAGTTTCAAGCAGATATCTCAAATGTTAAAGTTCAAAAACCAGTAATTACAGAAACTACAGCACTTGGAGCTGCATACTTGGCTGGATTAGCGGTTGGTTACTGGGAAAATTTAGCAGATATTAAGCGAAATTTTTTGATTGAACAAGAGTTTTTTCCATCACTGGAATCAGAGAAAAGAGAAGAGCACTTAAGTAACTGGAAAAAAGCTAAAGACCGATCAAGAAATTGGGTGAATCACTGATTATTTCACTCATTGTTTCAATAAATCATCTTCTAATCGTATTATGTTTCATTTATAACACAAAATAATTGTATAAGTATCACTTATTCTATCTTTTATACTAACTATATAATAGATATATGTCTAGTATATTAACCAATTAGTACTATACTTCTTTTAGAACATTTAATTAAATTTAATTAGATTTTCTTTTAGCTTTATTTTTCTTCTTTTAATACTTATCTATGTCTAGTTGTGCGACACTTTTACTAAGGAAACTGATTCGCTGTTATAAGGGTTGAAGTCTTAAAATAGATCTAGTAGTTATCCTGATATCTGGTATATAACCTGATTGTTCTTCCTATTTCTTATTCTATTGTATGATTTTCTATTCTAGTAACTTGTTTATGATATATTGAATCAGTTATCTCAGTGACTAAATTCGTGGTCACCCAAATGAATAGAATCTTAACCTAACTAAATTATCTTTCGAACAAAAAAATAGTTTTTCAATGAAACAAAAACTTTATTTGATTAACGTATTACACAACGTTTTTTTACTGTACTTGTATCCCTTAACATCGAGACTTGAGAATGGGGTAAAAGCTTGACAACATTGCATGATTATATTGGGGAAAACGAAAAAAAACTTGAAGCTGAGAGAAAAAGAGAGGCAAAATTACACACCGAAATTTTAGAACAAATTCAGCGCCAAACAAAGCAAGACGTTAATTTTACAGGGTTTGATGGAAAATTAAGTGAATTGATCTCTGGAATAAGAACAATTCCAAACTATAATAATCTGAAGGGCTATATCAGAGAGAAAATTTTACCGAAGAATCCAAACATAAATTATAAGAAATTATCCGTTCTCGCGGGAGTACATCAAGGAGTTGCTTTAGTAATCTTGTATGATCTCTACAATGATAAATTAGAAGCAGAATTTAATGATCTCCAAGATCCTTCACTGGATTATCATTACCAAGATCAAATCTAATAATATTCAGAGACCTTTATTCAATCTTAAACTCAAAGATTTGGGAAGGTTCAATTCTTTCATTTTTTCTTGAACTGGTTTATAATCGTATTTTACATGAACCATTGTTATATTGACAGGAGATGTGTTTACAATACTATAATGTGCTCCAGGTTCGCCATTTCTTGGTTGACCAACCGATCCTGGATTTAAGACATGGAACTTTTTATATTTGTCTTTAATCGGGATGTGAGTATGTCCTACAAAAAGCATGTCAGTCATAGTTTTCTCAGAAGCTTCTTTGAGCATAGTTTTCCATTCGTTCCCACCAAGAGCGTCAAAATAATCGAATGTTTGAAAAGGTGATCCGTGAACAAGGTAAATCTTCTTGCCATTTCTTTCAATGATTTTCTTGCGCGGTAATTTTGATAACCAAGTTAAATTGTCTTTTTTAAGAAACTTCTTGGTCCAAGTAATCATTTCATAAGCAGTAGGATTAAAATAGAAAGCTGGTTCGTCTCCTACAACTCCTGCATCATGATTACCGTACATACTTATCGAACAGTGCTCTCTAACTAGATCAACACACTCGTTTGGAAATGGATAATAACCAACAATGTCTCCTAAACAGATTATTTCATCGATATTTCGACGTTTTTCAATATCTTTTAGAACAGCTTCTAATCCATAAATATTCGAATGCACATCGGAAATAACAGCTATTCTTACCAAATAAACCCACCTAGACGATTATTGTTGAGCCCTTATCCTTAGGTAGGTAGTGTATATTTGAAATTTGTTATACGTAAAGGAATCTTGTTGTCAAAAGAGCTAAAATTAGTAAGACTTTTCAAGTTGCTATTATCTGTCTTCACATGAGTTTTGAAACCTTCATTGGTTCCATTGAAATTAGAAACCCACTAATACTTGCCTCAGGAGTATTGGGGACAACCTACTCAACTCTTCAACGAGCCTATACTGCAGGTTTAGGAGCTGTTATAACAAAAAGTATAGGACCACGATCAAGAAGTGGAAATCCTAATCCAAGTGTGTTTGCATTGCAGGATATTAGAAGTTTGATTAATTCTGTAGGCCTAGCTAATCCTGGATATCAATCATTTAGACATGACATTGAACAATTAGTGAAAAGTGAGACACCAACAATAGTTTCTATCTTCGGGGAAAATCAAACCGAATTCTCAGAAGTACTTGATGGGTTAAAAGATCTTAATATCTTGGGATTTGAAGTAAATTTGAGTTGTCCAAATACTGACAAAGGAGGGTCACAAATAGGGACTGACCCAGATACAGTATTTAACATTGTGAAGACATTGAAATCCAAAACTGATCTTCCTCTGTGGATAAAATTAACTCCCAATGTTAGTGATATAGTGGAAATTGCTAATGCAGCTGTTAAAGGGGGGTGTGATGCTATCGTTGCTATTAATACTCTCAAAGCTATGGTTATTGACATTCAGACTAAACAACCAATTTTAGGTTTCAAGCGTGGAGGATTGTCTGGTTCAGCAATAAAACCGATAGGTATTCGTTATATTTATGATCTTTATGAAAGTTTCAAGGACAAAATCCCAATCATCGGAGTAGGAGGAATTTCTAAAGGAGAAGACGTTGTAGAATATCTTCTAGCAGGAGCAACTGCCGTTGAAATAGGTTCCGCGATTGGTATTGCTTATCCAGAAAACATGATTAGATTCATAACCATGAAGATTAAGAAATACATGCAAGAGCATAACTACTCTTCCATTGGAGAAATTACGGGAGGAGCTCATAAATGACAAGACAAACATTACCTAACACCAAACCAATTATGTGTAAAATTATTAAAAAAGAGGAAGAATGTGAAGACACTTTCACATTTCTACTTGAAATTCCTGTAAAAGTTCAAGGAGCAAAACCTGGTCAGTTTATTATGTTGTGGGTTCCTGGAGTGGACGAATTTCCAATAGGAATAGCTGGTTTTGAAAATAACGTGTTGGAAATTGGTATTGCTAAAATGGGAAAGGGGACTGAAGCTCTTCTTAAGAAGGAAGTGGGAGATTATTTGGGGATTAGAGGTTTCTACGGAAAACAATTTCAAGTTCCAAGAGAGGGTGAAGTCAATCATTTGTTAATAGGTGGTGGTTTTGGGATGACACCATTGAAGATGCTTACAACCACTCTAATCAAGCAAGAAGATAAACAAGAAATACATGTATTTGAAGGTGCAAGAACAAAAAGTAGGTTAATGTATTTGGAGTGGTTTCAAAATTTGCATGACGCAGGAAAACTTGTTTTTCATGCATGTACAGACGATGGTTCATATGGATATAAAGGATATCCAACAGTTGACTTGGAGAAATTTCTACAAGAAGCTAGAGGATCTTCGATTTTCTACGTTGCAGGACCAGAACGTATGATGAAAGTAATTTTTGATATTGGAAAAAAATATGATACGGTTATAGACATGCAAATGAGTCTTGCTGATAGATACATGCGTTGCGGTTTTGGAGTATGTAGCTATTGCGCAGTGGATCCAACAGGATGGCGCATATGTGTAGATGGACCAATATTTAATACGAAACAGCTAGAACAAATAACCGATTTTGGTGTGTATAAGAGACTTGAAACTGGAGAAAAAGAGAGGATTTAAGCGATGGTACTATTTTCCAATCTTAGAGTATGGGATATTGAGAAAAGAGAATTTGTTAAACAAGATTTAGATTTTCAAAAAGATGATTCAATAATCAAAACTTTTGCTACTGAAATTGACGCATCTGAATTAATTGCTATCCCTCCTTTAGTTGATATCCATGTTCATTTTCGTGAACCAGGATATGAGCATAAAGAAAACATGCTTTCTGGAGCAAAAGCAGCTCTCTCTAGCGGGATTTTTACCGTTTTAGAGATGCCAAATACAAATCCTATTACCGATTCAGTAAATACAATATTACAGAAAAAAAAACTAGCAGAAAAACAAAACTATGTGAAATTACTTGTTGCCTCGGCTATAACAGAAAAGAACTACAATGAATTAGATGAGATAAATGTTCATGCAGATGCGTATAAAGTATTTATGTCCGAATCCTTTGGTAATCTTTCTGTTAGCTATGAGACAATTGAAAATAGTTTGGTAAAATTGGAAAGTATTGAATCGAGTAAGCCGATTTTCTTCCATGCTGAAGACCCTAAAATTCTTGAGATTAGCAAATCACATAGTAGTCATAATAAAAGAAGACCTCCAGAAGCAGAAGCCAATGCAATACAGCAAGTGTTATCTTGGGCTCTTGATTTTCCTAAATTAAAATTCCATATAACTCATGTTAGTAGTGGGCTTTCATTGAGAATTTTAGAACTGTCTAAACATACAAACGTAACTTTGGATACATGCCCTAGATACATCTACTTTAACCAAACCTCAGGGGTTGAAGATAAACTGAACCAAGTCAACCCCCCTCTTAGAGATCGTATCGATAGTGATCTACTTCTGAAATCCTTAGCTACCGGACTCATAGATATGGTGAGTTCAGATCATTCTCCACATACACTAGAAGAAAAATTGACAAAATCTGTAAGTGGAATGCCAGGAGTTCAGGAACTTGTACCATCAATACTATCATTGTTAAATAAAGGGGAAATTGAATGGGATAGAGTAATAGAAGCTCTGTACTCATTTCCTTCTGCATTACTCAATCTCCCGAAAATAGATTTAACTCAAAACATGATAATTTTGAACATGTCTGACCCGGTAACAATAACTAAAAACTGGGTGAAATCAAAGGCTGGATGGTCTCCATTTGAGAAACAGCTGTTGGTTGGTCATATGCTCTACGCGGTAAAAGAAGGTAAAATAGTGTACGAGACTGAGAACTAAAGTAACTGAATAGAGTACTATCTAGAGTTCAAAAACAATAATTAAAAATGATTAGTTGTTTCTATACTTATGAGTGATAAAGAGCCTGTTTTTGTTAAGAAGTATGGGGAAATTGCTAAAAAGAAGAATAGTATTCTTAGTGTTGGTTTGGATCCAGCAATACCTCGTCAAAGAGATCAGAATGTGATACCTACAGAGGAAAGAGTAAACTTTATGGAGAATATTATAGATATGGTTTCTCCATATACAAGTGTAATCAAAATAAATCGTCAATATACTTTAGGATTAACCATTGATGATATTCGCACGATTAACAAGCAAATACATTCAAAGAATATGCTCTCCATGTCCGATCATAAGCTTGGAGATATAGGTTCTTCTAACGAATCAGCTATTTTCTGGTTTAAAGAGGAAGAATTTGATGCCTTTACATTTAATCCGTATAGTGGGAATGTGCTAGAAGCAACAGAAATGGCTCATAAACTTGATTTAGGCATCATTGTGCTTACTTTGATGTCAAATCCACAAGCAATCCTACAAAAACACGCTATGGTGAAAGGAAAACCCTTGTATCAACATATTGCCAGTTTATGTAAAGAAGCTAACTCAGATGGGTGTGTTATAGGTGCAACAGCTCATGTTGAATCAGCTGACATATTAGAAATTAAGCGAATTGTTGGCGATAATACTCTAGCACTAGTACCCGGTGTAGGTGCTCAAGGTGGAAGTGCTGATACTCTTCTCAAGAGCTTTGGGACAAAAACTATGGTGAATGTAAGCAGAGGAGTGATCTATTCTCAGTCCCCTGGAGAAAAAGCGAAAGAAATACAAGAAATGCTTAATGGATTATTATGATGAGTTTTTATCTCCTAGTCACCTTTGACTAAATAGTTGAGTGTCTTTCTTAGAGGTCGGCATATAGCACTATAACAGGTCTATACTCACTCTGAGTGGATACATCACGTATCCTCCTACCCCGTTCACCGTGCGTTTAGGCAGAGCTTTCGGATCGCTTTTGAGTAAAATATTGTATGCAGCATTGACATCAGCGTTAATGAGATGTCCTTGAGCGGAACGAAACAGTCCCTTCTTGGTTCTTTTCCCCTTGTAATTTTTTCGTTCTTGGGGAAATTCATTGTCAAGAAAACTACATTTGGAAGTATATTCTTCTGGTATCATCTCCACCTTTATCCCTCGTTCTGCACCTTTATACTTCAAAATATTGATGATTCGCAAGAAGGGAATGGTAACAAATATCTGAGTGGTCTTCTTCCAAAAATGTACACTTTGTTTCCACTTCTTATTGTAACCTATGATGACCTCGTGGAGACCTCGTTCCATCCACAAATCAACCAAATAACAAGTGAGCTTGTGGATTGCATCTTTCAGTTTCCTCCTCCACTTTTCTCTGTGGTGGTAGTAAGTGAGACCATAAGTCAATCGGTTCTTTCCTTTCAGTTTCAGTTTTTGCTGTTGAGCGTATTGTATCTGCAATTGTTTTTGTTTTTTCAAATAATATTG
>BPTK01000095.1 GCA_023705905.1 Candidatus Heimdallarchaeota archaeon | reverse complement strand
AGATCTAACAAAAGTTGATTTCTTTGTAGATAAAATCTACATGCAAAGAATAGTTAAAGACCCTTCAAAGATTCTAATAACAGTTTACATCGATTATGGTTTTCTTAAACCAAACAAGGTCGACCTATTAGTAGATGTTGATCAGAAGCATCCTTTCAAAAGCAAACCAAAAGGTAGTTGTATGATTCATCTTTTTAATGATGATTTATGCGAAATTGCTGAAATTCCAATGAAACATTCATCTGAATTCAAATATCATCCCGTAGTTTCAGCACCTGAGTTATTCTTAGGGTTGATTGAAAACTTAGAGGAAAAAAAGAGTTATTATTATAGAATCGAATGTTTTGATGAGAATAAGAACCTTATAGGAGCTTCCCGTATAAAGCAATTCAACGCAAGTGTTCGTAATGTAAAAAGCCCTAGTTTCTATGTTTCAGTTTCAGACATCCACGCAGGAAATAAAGCTAAATTCAAGAGAGGTAGAGTTCGAAGATGTAAACCTAGAACTACTAAAAAACTCGAGTTACTAATGAGTCATATACATCTTAATGAACTGGATTATACCTTCAACAAGGGATATCAAGCTTTTACAACAAGCGGTGATAATGTAGACAACGGTTCTTACCATGAGTATTGGGCTGATCTTTTCGCATGTGGCAGCAATAATTTTGCACGAATGCCCTTGTTACCAACCATAGGAAATCATGGATATTTCAATGGTGGAATGGGTAAGGGGTCATGGTTTGGTAGCAAATCACCCACTCAGAAGCACTTTCATATGTTTGTCCAAACACCCAAAAAACAAGGTGGAGCTTACTATTCTCATGCAGAAGGTAATGTTCTAATGATACATTTAGATTCTATAGGTCTGAATTGGGGAAATGAACGAATCGATTGTGAGAGTAGGCAGTGGAAATGGTTGTACTCTGTTCTTAAAGAATGGAGAGATAAGAGAGCTACAGGTAAAGGACCACAATTTTGCATCGTTTATCTTCATTCTGCTATTCTTTCTCTCGGTATGTATGGGATAACAAAAAATAATTCTGATGACTTTGCACAAACAACATTACTACCTCTTTTTGACGCTTTTGGAGTAAATGTAGCCATATTTGGTCATGACCATGTATACCAACGTTCTCATAATAAGAAAACTTCTTACATTTGCATAGGTGTTTCAAGCAAAGGTACTAGAAATCTATTTGATAGTGCCATTCCTGATGCAGGTTATACTATAGACTGTTGGAATGAAGGAGATAAATCTAGAGGATATGCGGTAACTTATGTTCCTCCAAATATGAATCTGATGTCAAGTAGCGAAAAACAAGAATTTGAACAATTGTTAGGTGGAATTAAACAAACCATTCTTGACGGAGATTTAGCAAAATATTACATTTTTGAGCAAGGTACAAAATCACCTAAATACAAGGAACTTATGTCCAATAGTATAAAGAAGCTCGAATTCATTCAAAAAGAAATTATTGAGAAGATGAAAACTCAAATGTGGTTTAGATTCTATAGCGTTATTGGTATTCTAAACGATCAAACATTTTTCAGCCCTAATACTTTAGCTAAAGAAGTTACAGAACCACCTAAATGTCCTAATGAAATTGTTAGATAACTAACTTTTTTTTCCTTATTTTATTTTTATTAAATTGCTTTAAAAAAAGAAGAAAAGAAAAAAGAGAGGGATTATTTTGCTGGTTTTAAAGAAGCACCACATTTGATACAGAAGAGGGAATCAGGAGGGTTGTCACCATCACAGAAGGGGCATTTGATTTCATTAGAAGAAACAACCTTAGCCTCCTTTTTCTCCTCTTTTTTGTCTACTTCAGTTACTAACTGTTGATGGATAGTTTCAGCAGCTGGGGATAGTTTTTCTTTCTTGGAGGGGTCAACTTTGGTGACATCGAAGATAACACCATTTTCAGTATCAAAAGCTATTGGAGCTAATCCTAAGCGAATAATTTTCCATGTATTCATTCTTAGTAAGTCACTTGAAGTGTTCAATATTCTAGCTGCATCTCGTAAGTAGATAGCCTGATAACTTTCAACTGTTCGAATCAGTTTCTCAGTTGTATTCTTGTTAGCATAGAATACTATTGAAGCTATACCTAAGAAGATAACAGGCATGACTACAATAAGGAACCAGGAAGTAGTTACTATACCTAGAACGAAGAAGAAGAGTGCGATCAATCCTAATGCTCGTTCAGGAATGCTTGTGTAATCCCATACTCTGGTAATCTTGTTAACAAAGCTATTGTTATGATCGTATCTTTTAGTTTGACCTGCAACGATATAGTTACCAATTGCATTTACAGCTGTAACTTTGGCTCTTGGTGCAGAGATTGGAGTAGGAGTAACAGTTTTTGTTACTGCAGCAGTTGTGGCTTTAGTGGTAGTTTTTGTACCAGAGGAAGCTGGTTGAACAGCTGTGACATATTGATAATCATATTTATCTTTCTTCCTCTCATAGCTATCGCGTTTCCTTGAACTAGATCCGTTTGAAGAATATTTACCTGCACCAGTGATGGGCCAAATTATTAGATACTTGATGAAATAACCGATTGTATTGAGAACTATTATCACCATGAAGAATGTGAATATAACTGCTAAGATCCCACCTGCTATTATTAAGCCTATTAATGCTGAAGCATGATGAGATGTATAATATAGATTTGAAGCACCATCATTTACAATATAAATATAGTGTTCCCCTGAGCGAGGAAGTAATCTATACATATCTTCACTACTGGAGCTAAATTGTGTGTCGGTTGGTATGCTATCATTTGTATTTTGCCACATTAAATACTCATCATCAGTCATCACATAAACATCAAAATCAGAAGTATCGCCTGAAATCCAATAAACAAGAAATATCCTGTTATATCCAACTGCATCTAACACGATTGTATCATTAGAACCTGCAGCGACTGTTGTATCTTGGCTTGAATACGATCCACCATTTGAAATCGCTATTCCAGTTAAAATCCCTAATGGAATTCCTGATAATAGTATGAAAACTATTGAGACTATTGCCAGTCCATTCAGATATTTTACATTTTTACTCATTTTTTTTCACCGTTATTTTATACCACCGTAGTGGTAACTTGTCTATTTACTACTGGAGTGGTAACCTTTATAAATGTTACCTTTCAATATAATATTGACGATGAGCAAGACTCCACATATACTTGATAAGTTAAAATTAATAGGATTTACAGAATATACATCAAGAGCATATTTAGCTTTAGTAAAACTTGGTGAAGCTACTGCACCTGATATTGCTAGAGAATCTAATATACCGCAATCCAAAATTTATGGCGTTCTAGATGATTTGTATGATAAAGGGTTTGTTGGCAAAGCAGGAGAGAAAGCTAAGAAGAAGGATCAAAGCAAGAAAAAGACTACTTCTCCCACAATCTACTTCGCTCACAAACCTATGGAAAAGATATCATCATGGTTAGATCAATTCAGGGATGTGGCAAAATCCTTGGAAAGATTATATGATTCATCTGGTCCTAGCTCCGAGTATGGTTATTCTTCTATAGGTAATTATACTATAAAGAGTGACGCAGATAAATTTGAAGCAGGAGATTTCAGCTATATTTTTGAACAACCTAGGGACGATGACACCAATCTTTATGCTAGATTCTTCAAAGGAAGAATAAATAACCATATTATCGTAGGTGGAGAGGACAATATTGTGTTAGGTATAACCACTAAAAATACAATCCTGTTGATAGAAAAAGAATCAAGGGTGCAATATTTAGCAATTGAAGATCCTATATTCTCACGTATAATTGATGTCCTTTTCGCAATTACACCTATTAATAGATCTATTACAACTGATATGTCAGAATTATCCAGAGAAGAGAAGATTCTATACATAGATAATGTTCCTTCTGCGTCTGGAGTAGCATATGGTAATGATGGAATATTGTGGATAACAGAGGAAAGAATCTTTGTTCAGATGCCAGGAAAGCAAGTTTATGCAAGACCAATTTTTACAATAGATTCCTACTATGTAACTGAAAATAATATATTAACTATAATAATTAAAAGCAAAGATGGAATTGCAGAAGAAAATGAATTTAACACATCATCAGACCCATCTATTATTGTTAACATAATCGACTTCATTAAACGTTGTAAATAAAGAGAAAAAATTAAACTATTGTTCTCCCCAAATTTCTACTAATGGTTCTGGTCTTGGAACATATCGTTTGAATTTATTCTTTGGATAGCCTATAGCTAAACAAGCATACAAACCATGATTATCTGGAAGATTTAGCATCTCTTCAAACTTCTTGGAACGTTTCCAACTATGTACTAAATAGCCTATGAACGTCCCCCCTAATCCTAAACTTGGGGCACCAAGCAGTATATTTTGAGCAGCAATATTGCAGTCCTCAACAGGGGCAGCAGTTTTCCTTGTAACATGAATTAGAATCAAAGTTGACGCATTATGAAAAACCTTGTCAATCCCTTTATCCCAATGATTGACATGACTATTAATTCTATACATATTCTTTTTAGCTTGATTA
This sequence comes from Candidatus Heimdallarchaeota archaeon, assembly GCA_023705905.1. Taxonomy (GTDB): domain Archaea; phylum Asgardarchaeota; class Heimdallarchaeia; order Heimdallarchaeales; family Heimdallarchaeaceae; genus UBA460. The sequence continues at coordinate 9,652 of BPTK01000095.1, read as the reverse complement.
AATGATTTTCTTTTACCAGCAAGTGCTGCAAGAACATTCCATAAAGGACTACTAACTTTCTTTTGTAATTCCTTAAAAAATACAATCATTTCCTTTAGTATATCTTCAATTTGTTCTCGTTCCTTAACAATAGTAAAAGCTACTTTGCGAGCATTATGCCCTGTAGGTGCAAATCTACCGAGTTCTATTAACTTACTAATCTGTTCCTCAGAAACTTTCTTCTCATTAAAATATCTGATAGATCTTCTCTGTCTGATAAAAGCCAATGCATTAGCATAATTCATTCCTTCTTCCACTTTTGGAAAATCTTCATCTAACGATTTGATAATGAGTCTTTTGTGATTTATTGCATCAACAGGACATACTGCAACACAATGACCACAGTCATGACAAGGGTCGAAATTTGTTATAACAGCCTTATTATTTTTTAGCGAGAAAAGGTAACGAGGACAAACTTCAACACAGCTATTACAACCGATACAATTGTCCAATACTTCTATGAAAGCTTCAGTTGACATTAGAGAAGTTAAATGCTGGTACTAAAAAAAGATTGTCTGTCTCTTATTGTAGTTTTGAAATAAGCTCTACTTTAGATAATGGAACCGGAACTGGATCAGGATAAATCATGTCTTGGAATATCTTTTCTTGATTCATAAGAGGGGTATACCCCAAACGTTTCAATTTATCAATGCTCATAGTGCATTCTTTCCCTATAAGTTGTGCATACTCTCTATTGAAGAGTGGATCCTTTCTTGGAGTAAAGATATGTGTGAACATCTCAACCAACCATGCACCAAAGTATACAATTGGATAAGGCACATAATACTTGAATCTGTTTTTTCCTTTCAAATGCATCTCAATATCTAGAATCATTTTCTTCAGAGAAACATCACAAGATATTGCATTAAAAGAGTCAATTTTTGAACTATTTGACTTTTGTATTGATTCTAGAGCTCTTCCAATATCGTAAGGGTGGATGATTGAAAAATTATGATCAGGATTTCCTAAAATTGGAAAAAGATTAGCATTTACAAGTTTGCCAACTATTGGATAGAAATGTCTATCATCTTTGCCAAGAACAGTGGGTAAACGAGCAATTCCTCCTTTTATTCCAACATCTTCTGATAAAGTCTTGATTATGTATTCAGATTCTACTTTTGATTTTGCATAGTTTCCAAGTGGTTTAATTCTATGTTCTTCGCTGATTGGATTTTCTTCGATTTTTCCGTAAACTGCTATTGAACTAGTATATAGAAATGATTTAACATCTGCTTCTATAGCAGCTTCCAGAACGTTTTGTGTCCCTTCAACATTGATTTTATGGAATAATTCTTTCTTTGTGTGAGGATGAACTGCTCCGGCTAAATGCCAAATTGATTCAAACTGCTCTTCTTTAAACATTTTAGTGAGAGTACCCTTATTTGTTATATCTCCTTGGATATATTTTACATCAGAAAAAGAATCATCAGGTATTTTCCTTACTAAGCCTGTTAAATCTGTATACCCATGACTAAGAAGATAATGTAAAACACCTTTACCAGAGCATCCTGTTGCTCCGGTCACTAATATCCTAGTCATAACGAATAAAATAAATTTAGCTTATTCAAAAATATTATCCTACAGTACTGTAGATTTCAAGAGGACCAATTATTTTCTTCGATGAGAATTTAAACCATAATGAATTGATTAAATTTTTAACTTTTTTAGTATTCAAATAATCGTTTTAACGTTTATATAGATATGTTCAGACAATTAGATTTTAAACATTCGTCCAAATTTCTCCAAGAATTTAGATTATGTTCAAGGTGTAAACTTAGATGGTTAAAAAAGTTGTAATTATTGGTGGTGTTGCCGGTGGTGCATCTACAGCCGCCAGATTGAGAAGATTAGATGAATTTGCAGAGATTATTATGTTAGAACGAGGACCATATGTTAGCTTTGCTAATTGTGGTCTTCCGTACTATGTCGGAAGAATTATCGAGACACAAGATGCTTTAGTTCTTCAAACTCCAGTAGATTTTCTGAACAAATTCAATATTGATGTTAGAGTTAATAATGAAGCTATATCAATAGATAGAAAGAATAAAGAAGTTTTTGTAAAGAATCTTCAGGATGGAGAAGAATACAAACTTCCCTATGATAAATTGGTTCTTTCCCCTGGGGCAGAACCAATACGACCAGGATTTGAAGGAATAGATACAATACCAGTTTTTACTTTAAGAAATATTCCTGACACTAAGAAAATTGAGGAATTTATCAGCAACAACAATCCCACATCAGCTGTCATTATTGGTGGAGGATATATTGGTTTAGAAATGGCTGAAAATCTCTCTCATAGAGGTATAAGAGTTACAGTTGTTGAGTTATTAGATCAAGTACTCCCTACTTTTGACAAAGAAATGGCTCAGTTCATAAACAATGAAATTATTCTTAATAGGATTAAACTTGTGCTTGCGGATGGAGTAAAATCATTCTGTGTAAATCCACAAGGAAGTTCAGGACTTTATAATGTTCGCACTCAGAGTGGTCAAAATCTTGAAGCTGATTTAATTATCATGTCAATAGGAGTCAGACCAGAGTCTATTCTAGCAAAAGAAGCTGGTTTAGAATTAACAGACCGAGGGTATATTGTTGTAGATAAACACATGCAAACTTCTGATGAAGATATTTATGCTGTTGGAGATGTAATCCAGATAACCCATTTCATTACAAACGAATTCACTGCAGCACCTCTAGCTGGTCCTGCAAATAGACAAGGAAGGATTGCAGCTGATAATATTGCTGGTAGAGATTCAGAATATAAAGGAGTTTTAGGTACAGCAGTTTTGCAAGTCTTTAGTCAAACTGCAGCTCAAACAGGGCTTACTGAGAAACAACTTGCAAAGATGGACATAAAATATGAGAAAATGTATGTTCATCCAAAAAACCATGCAGGTTATTATCCAGAAGCTTTTCCAATTCACATGAAACTATTATATGACATTGATACTGGTAAAATTCTAGGAGCTCAAGCAATAGGTGCAAAGGGTACTGAAAAAAGAATAGATGTCATTGCAACAGTAATTTATTATAGCGGAACAATTTATGATTTGCAAGATTTAGAACTTAGTTATGCTCCTCCATTCGGAAGTGCAAGAGATGCTGTGAATATGGTAGGGTTCGCTGCTACGAATGTGCAAGTGGGAGACGTAAAATTATGGCATTGGCATGATGCAGAGAAGATTTCTAAAGAAGACTGTACAATTATAGATGTTCGTGGTCCTGAAGATTATGAAGTGGGTACTCTACCTGGTGCGATAAACATTCCACTAGGACAGATACGTTCAAGATTAAACGAGATACCAAAAGATAAACCCGTTTATGTCTACTGTATGGTTGGATTCTCATCTTATATTGCATACAGAATTCTTCAAGCTCGTGGATATGATGTTAGAAATCTAGCTGGGGGATATCAGACTTACGAAATGGCATATCTTCCACCTGGTGGTCATGTCGGAGAATTAAAACCATTCGACCCTCAAAGAAACTAATTCTTTTCCTTTTTTTTTCCTTTTATTCTTTTGATTAACAAATGTCAATAATTATCGATTTGTTTAAATTGTTTTAGCTATTCATTATATTTAATAGGATTACTATAATTGTTTTAGCTATTCATTATATCTAATAATATACCATTATAATAATAAATATTTTTTACATGTTATCTACAAATACTTTATATATTCTTCAATAATTTGAGCATTATAATGAAGACTTATAAAATGCCAAAAAATGTTTTTCCCGACTTCATTGAGTTAATCAAAACAAAAGGGAAATTGTTTGGACCAGTCAAACAAAAGAGTAAATATTCTTTTGAAGAAATCAAGAATTTGCAAGAGCTTGATTTTGACTACCAACGTACGATTATGGGAGTGAAGAAATTCTTAACACCTCCTAAATATAAAACTTTGACTTTCGACAAAGAAGGTACAAAAGACATTATAGATGAACCTGAAACAAACATCGTGATTGGAGTACATCCTTGCGACATTCATGCAGTTAAAATCTTGGATAGGCTTTTCTTAGGTAATATAAAAGATCCCTACTACGCAAGTAAAAGAGAGAATTTGATAATTATAGGTCATTCTTGTCTTCCTGATGACAAGTGCTTGTGTCAATCAACAGGAACAGATATGGTTGAGGATGGGTTCGACCTCTTCTTAACAGAATTAGCAGATAACTATCTAGTTTGGGTTGGTTCTGATAAAGGATTAAGCCTTACTATAGCAGCTGGTGAATTACTTACCGAAGAAATTTCTGATGAAGACATACAAGAATACGTCAGATGGCAACAAAAGCGTTCATCAATGTTCAAAACCGTCATGCCTTCTTTCAAGTATATGGCTGACATTATAACATTGAACTATGACAGCGAAGCATGGGAACAATTTGGAGAAAAGTGTCTGTCATGTGGAACTTGCAGTTTGGTATGTCCAACTTGTAATTGTTTCAATGTCGATGATAAAATTCTGATGAATGCTGAAGGAGGGTTCCGCGAAAGAATGTTGGATAGCTGCACTTTGCCATATTATTCTATGGTTGCAGGAGATCATGACTTTCGACCTGATAGAACAACAAGACTGAAACTCTACTATACTCATAAACTGAAAGAATATATTGGTCGTTGGGGACAACCAGGATGTGTTGGTTGTGGTAGATGTGTAACTTATTGTCCTGTTGATATTAATGTAATAACCGTTTCAGAAGCACTTTTTGGAGAAGTGTGTGAGACCAAAGAGGTGTGTGAATAATGATTGATGGAAAGAAATCTAAAATTGAAAATACCTATAAATCACATCCTGTAGAAATAGTAGGAATTAAAGACTTAACAAGTGATACTCGATATTTCAAAGTTCGATGTATGAATGATGATATGAAAGATAAATTCAATTACAAACCAGGTCAGTTTGTTCTATTTTCAATTCCTGGAGTTGGTGAAGCAACATTTTCTATTTCCTCTCCCCCTACAAGACGGGATTTCGTAGAATTCGGAATTAGAAAAGTTGGAACTTTTACTAATGCACTTTTCAAACTCAAAGAAGGAGATTCTTTTGAAATGAGAGGTCCTTATGGTAATGGTTTCGATATGCAAAGTTTACAAGGAAGAGACCTTATTATTATTGCTGGTGGGCTTGGAGCCGTTCCTCTTCGATCTGCATTATTATATGCCGAGGATAGAAGAGAAGAATTCAATCAAGTGTTCTTCCTTAATGGAGCACGTTCTCCTGCTGATATGCTCTTCAGAGATGATTTTATGGCTATGGCATCTAGAGGTATTCTTGACACTCAGCTTTCAGTTGATGAAGATAATACAGGTGAATGGCCTCATGAAGTAGGATTTGTAACAGCATTAATTCCAAAACTTGCAGGCAAGATAAACCCAGAAAATACTACTGCGTTAATCTGTGGTCCTCCAATAATGTATAAATTTGTTATCCAGGAACTGTTAAAATTAAATGTTCCAAAAGACCAGATTTTAATGACATTAGAACGAAGAATGAAATGCGGACAAGGTCATTGCGGACACTGCGCTATTGGTAGCAGATATACCTGTTTAGATGGTCCAATCTTTACGTATTACGATGTACAACATATTAAGGAGTTAATTTAAAATGTGGAAAAGAGATGAAAAGAAACCTGTTGTAGGTATTTTTGGTTTTTCCGGATGTGCCGGAGATCAATTAGCAATTCTTCACATGGAAGATAGTACAGTTGATTTCTTCACAAGCGCTGATATCAAATTCTTCCATATGGCTCAATCTCATCAAGAAGTTCCAGAAGTCGATGTTGCAGTTATTGAAGGAAGTATCAATACTGAGAGACAATTGAAGGAACTGAAAGAAATTCGTGAGATGGCTGGCGTTGTTGTAGCTCTTGGAACTTGTGCTTGTTATGGCGGAATTCAATATCTTGGAGATGATGAAGAAACATTCAAAGAACGAATGAAATATGTATATGGTAAGAGCGGTGAGACCCCAGAATTTTTAGATCTTGTGGGACAACCTAAACCAGCTCAGCCAATTAGTGACTTCATTGATGTTGATATCATGATTCCAGGATGTCCTGTTTCTGAAGAAAACTTTGTTCCGATTTATACAAAACTAATCAGTGGGTTATTACCTCAAAAGTATCCAATGCCAGTTTGTGTTGAATGCAAATATGAAGGAAATGACTGTTTCTTACTGCATGGTAAATTCTGTTTAGGTCCAGTAACAGCTGCAGGTTGCAATGCTACATGTCCAAGTTTGGATATTTCATGCGTAGGTTGCTTTGGAACATACGAAGGTGCAAATTATCCTTCCATGATTGATAAATTAAAAGAAATTGGTTTATCTGAAGAAGATGCAATTAGAAAATTGAAGATGTTTGGCGGTAATAAAGTCGAGCAAGCATTAAAAGGTGATTAAAATGGCTGAAAAAACAATAAGTGTCGATGTTATTTCCCGAGTAGAAGGTGACGGAGGAATACAAGTCTATACAAAAGATGGAAAAGTGGATAAGGTTCTAGTTGATATCTTTGAAGGACCACGTATGATTGAAGCTCTAGTTAGAGGAAAAACATACACAGAAAATCTTTCCTTAGTCTCACGTATCTGCGCAATATGCACAGTATCTCATAGAAATGTTTCAATCAAAGCAATTGAAAAAGCTCTACAAGTGAAGGTTCCTGAGAAAGTTAAACTACTTAGAGAACTTATGCATCTTGCTGAATATGTTGAATCACACATTCTGCATGTTTACTATCTTGCTGTTCCTGATTTCTTCAAACAACCATCTGCTATAGCATTATTACCAACTCACGGAGAAACTGTTATTCAAGCAGTTACAATGAAGAAGTATGGTACAGAATTAATGCAACTTCTTATGGGTAGAAAAATACATGGTGAGAATCCTCAAATTGGTGGATTTGGACGAATACCAACAAATGAAGAATTAGATAAATTCCTTGTAAATGCGGCTGAATATCAATCTTGGGTGTCAGGTATTATTGATCTAATGGCAACATTACCAATACCAGATTATGGTGTTGGAGAGACTACTTTCATGTGTTGTAATCCAGCTGACGGAAAATTTGGTTTTGAAGGTGATACAATTCTTGTTTCTACAGGAGAAGAATATCCTGTTGAAGATTATAAGAAATTGACAAACGAAAGGGTTGTTCCTCATAGCTATGCTAAACGATCAAAATATCAAGATAAATCATTCTCAGTTAGTGCCCTTGCAAGACTTGCACTAATTGGTGATAGATTAACTGGTGAAGCAAAAGAGAAGTATGATAAATATTTCAACGAAAGCTGGAAATCAAATCCTATATACAATAACTTGTGTCAGGCAATAGAAGCAGTCTGGGCTTTTGAGCAAATACCGATCCTCATCGAAAAGATTAAAGCTTTACCTGATCCAGAAATGGTTGTTCCTCCTGTTCTAGATGGCACAGCAACAGCTGCGGTGGAAGCTCCACGAGGTACTCTATATCATACATATGAAATCAAAGACGGAAAAATTGTCAATGCAGATATAATTACACCTACAGCACAATTCTTAGATGATATTGAAAAATACATTTGGGTAGCTGCAGAGAAATTACTAGCAGAAGACAATCCCGATACTGAGCTTCATTTGGAAATGATTGCAAGATCATATGACCCATGCATATCATGTAGCTGTCATATGGTTAAATTGGTGAAAGAGTAATTGTCTCTCTCCCTTCCTTTTTTTAATTCTTCTGAAATTGAAAAATATGTCTTTATTTGTCTGGGTAATATAGACAGAGCTGACGATGCTTTCGGAATATTAGTTGGAGAAAAATTATCTAAGATTTATCCAAAAAATGTTTTCTCAGAAAAATACAATGATATATCTGTCTTTATTCTTGAAATAATCGAAAATAAACAAGTACAACATGTGTTTCTAATTGATGCTGTTGATTTCCACGGTAAACCTGGAGAACTCATCTTAAAAGACGACTTTGATACCAAAATAACTCAAATTTCAACCCATACAATACCATATGAGCAAATTAAGAACATAATTGAAACAAAAGGCAAGAAATTTACCTTAATAGGTGCACAATTTAAGGATCTAACTTTCCTTGGTGATGTCTCAGTAGAAATCTTAGATGCTGTAGAAGAAGTTTCAAAGATATTCATGTGATTCTTACGTAATTAAACGAAGAAATTAAGCGTCCCATAGTAATTGAGAATAATAAATAAAGTGATGAAAGTTAGCCATATAGCCAATCTACTCACATCCATCCAAGTAATCTTAATTTTTCTATAATGAGTTCTTTTTTGAATACCAAATCCTCTGAAGTAAAGTGATTGAGCTAAGAATTCTGATCTATAGATTACTGAGGCGATGAGTATTGCTAAAGTTTTTGGCAACCAACGATAAAATCCTCCTTTAATCTCACCCCGTAAACGAAGTGTGTTAAATGTATCTTCGGAATCTTTAGCGATTCGAGGTATGATTACTAGAGCTAGAGAAGGAATAAGAGCCACTTTTGAGCCAATATATAATTTTTCTAAAGATCTTGTTAAATCGGATGGGTTTGTTGAGGAGAAGAAAAAGGAAAAACCTAATGCTCCTATGAAGAATCTTGACAATATTCTAAAACATTGTATCCAGCCACCAAAGAGATAAGTTAACCCACCAAGAATAATGATTACTGGTAAAAGTGACCATAAAATGCTAAGTGATCCTCTTATGTTTCTGAATATTATATTCTCAAGAATAACAAATAGGAGGAGGAGACCTAGAGACCAATTGATATTAGGTATTAGAAAACCAAATTGTATTAGTATAATAGATAAACCGAGTAAAGGATGTATATGAAATCTATCAGGCTTAAACAGAAATCCATCGTATATTCTTCTCAACATAAAAGACATCTATTTAACACTCCTTAGAAATTCGTTTACTTCCTTCGTATTTACAAAATGAGGCAATTTAATTTGGAATTGTTCTTCCACTTTTTGTGAAAAACAAACTGTTTGATTTGGGATTAAGTTAGTCTTGTGTTCTAACTCATAGAGAACTTCTCTTGGGGTACCATCTAGACAAATTTTACCATCTTGAATGACAATTAACCTATCAAGATCAACAAAAATCCTAGGATCATTTGAAGCTATAATAACGGTTCTATTTTTAGCTGTAGCACTTTTTATTAGAGTGGAAAGAATCTCTCTTCCTCGCTTATCTAAGCCTATAGTGGGTTCATCAGTAATGACAATAGAATCCGAAAATTGGAAAGCATTCACAATTGCAAATAATCTTCTTTCTCCTTCACTTAAATGATACAGTTTCTTATTCATAAGATGAGTAAGAGCTGTTTCCTTGTACAAAGAATGAATTGCTTTCGGCTCTTTAATAATCCGAGATAAATCACGGAAGGGAGTAGGACCAATCAGAAATAATTTAGCATTTTCAGGAACCAATATTACATGGTCTTTGCTTTTTCTTATGTTTTTAACTCTCAAATTATTAAGATAAATCTCTCCACTTTCAGATCTATTAATACCTGAAATGATTTTTAAAAGAGTAGATTTTGCACTCCCATTGATTCCAATAAGACCAATAGATTTACCAGCAAACAACATTAAGTCTAGCTCTT
>BPTK01000094.1 GCA_023705905.1 Candidatus Heimdallarchaeota archaeon | reverse complement strand
CAAATACAAGGAAAAGAGCCATTGGGACAACAAATACCCACCAGTAACCTGTATATCCATATGATAGATCAGTTGGGTTTGTAGCTTTACTGACAACATCACCGAAAATCATAATTAATGGAAACATTACTAACAGTGAGATTATTGTACCTAAGTAACCAAAAGCAACTCCGAAACCGCCAACTTTACCACTATCTTTTGGATTGGCAATAAAAGGTAACATTGCGTCATAAAATGCGAGACTCCATTGATATGCTATATTGGCTATCACATAAAGGATTAATACTACTGTAATATTGTGGAATAACCCAAGAAGACTAGCGAATATCAGTATTATACCTGTTAAAACAAGAATAAACGGTTTTCTTTTACCAGTAGTGTCACTTAAAGCTCCCATTATGGGCATACCAATTGCAGTGATTACTTGCATAACTGCTGCTACAACACCAAAAACTAAACTTGCTTCACCGTAACTCAGCCCATGTTCTACTTGTCCTATCACCAAAATATAACGATTGATTATCAAACTAACAATTATCATCGAATATACTGTATTTGCTAAATCGTACATTGACCATTTGAAGACGTTGTATTTAGATGTTTTAGTTTCTAATTCAATCTCTTCTTCAATAACTTCAGACATGGAATTGGAAATAAAATAGATATTTAAAAACTATTCCCACATTTAAAGGATAAAAACTGAAAAAATACCAGTAAGTTTACAGAGCTTTTCTTACCTCTATCACCATATTGTCAGTATATTTAGAAGTTCCAGTATTCCTTCAATGCTTTCTTCGTTTGAGCTATCATACTCTTCGTTTGTTCAGTCATAATTGGACTCATCAGCTTGTTTAAACCAATTGCACTCTCTCCTAGTAATCCTGAGATGAATTTCTTACTCACGTCTTTTAATTGATTTAATTTGTATCCTCCTTCCAATGTACAAATGATTTTACCATCACAGAATTCTTCAGCAAACTGGTAGAGTAAGTATCCAGCTCCCCAAAAAGCGTTCGGAGCTATGTTCATTATTCCTACAGGATCTCCCCCTAAGGAATCAAATCCTACTGAAACCAAAATGATTTCAGGCTTGTACTGTCTTAGGATATCTAGACCAAATTGCAGCGAATGTAGCCAATCACTAGAATTAACTCCTGGAAGCAAGGCTATGTTCGCGTTATATCCTTTTCCTCCTGCTACACCTATCTCTGTTGGATATCCAGAACCAGGATAAGAGTACATTGGGTGGGCATGAACTGAAAGATAGAAAACATCTCTACGATGATAAAAAATGTGAGATGTACCATTCCCAAAATGGTGATCAATATCAATAATTGCAACCTTTTTGTAATTTTTGTTGCTTACTAACCAATCAGCAGCTATTGCAATATTATTGAAATAGCAGAAACCCCCAGCTGAGTTTGATTCAGCATGATGACCTGGAGGACGGACGATCGCAAAACTTTTTCTTGCTTCGCCGTTATTTACTATCTCTGCAGCTTGTTTTGTTGCTCCTGCCGCTAATCGCGCAGTTTCATAAGTGTGAGGGTTGATTGAAGTATCAATAGTTATCATTCCACCACCTGCATCAGATATAGCTTTGATCTTTCTAATTAGATCAATTACATGAACTGAAACAAGTTCTTCTTCTGCCAAGTATTGTGGTTTGTAAAATACAATTTCTTTCTTACTCTCATTCTGAAGCTCCTTTACTCCTTTAATTATTTCATCTAGTCTTGCGGGTGATTCAGGATGAGCTCGATCCATTGAATGCTTCTTAAATAATTCAGAGTAAATAACTGCTAAATCAATCATTAGCTTATTGTAAACAGAACTTAAAATTAATCTTTTTGTCAAATTGCTGGAAATTGTGTTATTTTCTATGTGCCAAATATTTTATATATAGGTAAATATGTTCGATTTCTTATTCAGAAGGTACAGTATATGGTCTTTATTACAGATGTTGGTGTTTCGTTTCTTTTTGCTCTACCTATTCTAGTTTCTAATGCAGTTCCAGCAATTCTAGGTGGTGGATATCCAGTAGATGGATACAAGGTTCTAAAAGATGGTAAAAGAATGCTGGGTGACCACAAAACAATATGGGGATTATTTTATGGCATCTTGTCAGGTTTTCTAATAGGCCTGATAGTAAGTATCTTAGCTAAAGATTTCTTGATGGATAATTATGGTATCAATTATCCCTTCTGGATAGGTGCTATCATGGGTTTTGGGACGAATTTTGGTGATATGTTTGGATCTTTTGTGAAACGAAGAATCAAAATAAAATCTGGAGGAAGTTTTCCCGTATTTGATCAACTAGGATATATATTATTTGGATTACTATGGAGTTGGCCAGTATTTGGGTCACTTCCATGGGAATTCTGGTTATCCTTACTTGTATTCGCACCATTATTACATATTACGTCAAATGTTTTTGCGTACTCAATAAAAGCAAAGGATGTTCCATGGTAGAACCGATAAGACCATGAGCTAAGGAAAAAACTTATAAGAAATTTTACTTTAATACTTTCATTCGAAATTGGTAAAGAAGTTAAAATGACGACTAGTTCTGAAGAAAGAATGTGCAAACTTACTTGTAAATCTTTTTCATGTGGTAAGAGAATGCTCAGAATTAAACAGATTAGTGGAAAAAAGAGTTTTGTGTGTGGTTTAGATAATTCTGAGTGTTTAGGCTATATGTGTAGTTACGCAGAGTGCAGGGAGAGGAAGTTGAGTGATTCAGGTGAGTGTCTTCGTCCTGTAAAACATGTCCAAAGACCCCAATCTAAGAAACCAAAAGGGCAATTTCCCAGTTATGTCTACCCATCACATGACAATGTTGATCAAAAATTCAGAAAGAAACTGAATAGAAAGTCAAGATGACGTGCACTGCACGAAATCTTAAATATCTGTTTATACACAGAATCGTATAGAATAAATGAGATGATACTTTATGTTTAATGATAGTCCGTCAACTGAGAAAAAGCTATTTACTTTTGGTGTCCCAACACTCGATGAGATTCTAGGAGGAGGAGTCGCAGCTGGTTCTAATGTTCTGATTGAAGATGAAATTGGTGCAGAAGCCGATCCTTTTGTATTGCAATTTCTAGCTGAAGGGTTGAAAGCTGGTGAATATGGTTATATATTCTCTACAGAGCATCCTTATGAGTTCTATGATGAAATGATGAATGGACTTGGTGTAAATCCTGACATGCTAGAAGCTACAGGACGTTTGAAATTTATCGACGCTTTTAGTAATCCATTTGGTTATACAGATTTAAAAACAAACCATCAATATTCTGTACAAGACCTTGCAAAACCAAGAGAAATAAATGAGACAATAAGAAGGTCGTTTTTACATGTGCAGAATCAACAAATCCTAAAAAGAGGAATTGTGATATCTTTGTCATCAATTATTTATGCTGCAGATGAGAGCAAAAAAATACTGTTCTCTTTCTTACAGAACAGATTAGCTGCAAATAAAAAAGATGGATCAGTAACAGTCTTTACATTACATCGAGATGCACATGATCCAATATTAGTTAAAGCGATAGAACATAATTGTGATGTCACAATAAGAGTATCACAATCTAAAACCAAAGCAGATCGCCCTATTACTGAGGTAAGAGTGATTAATGTAAAGGGAAAACCAGAACTAACTGGAGAACCTATCTTATTTGAATTTATCAGTGGAAAGATTCTACCTTATTATGAAGATGAAGCATTTTAGTTAAAATCAAATGCATTTACAATTTTTTCTACTGTTTCTTTCATAGTTAGATTTGTGTTGACTATTTTCAAATAGTTTTTTTGGTAATAAAATTCTTCATCAGTATTCATTTTATGTTTAGTTTCCATAGCAATTAAACGAATTTCTGATAATTGTATGTCACGTTTAGAAGGTTTTTCTCTAAGACGAGCCTTAGTTTTGTTACGTTTCAATCTCTCTTCTAAAGATGACTCCAATTCAACATAATAAACTCCCCACTTATTCTTGTGAAAAAAACTGCTGATGAACTCGACATAATCTTTTTCTTTTTCAAGATTGAAATCCCAGACATATGTAAAGATTAAACCAGGCAAATCGCTAGTTGCAACTTCTTCAAAAATTCTCTTTCGAAATTCATTGTTTAATTTGTGAAATTTATCAGTACCGTGATCAAAGATTTGGACTAATAACTCTATGGTCATGTGATTATGAAAAAGTTTGAAACCAGTTTGTTTGGAAAGCTCCATACCTACTGCCATTTTTCCAACTGCAGGAGGACCAAATATTAGTATAAACTTCACGAGATAAAATGTAATTTTCAAAATTTAAAGTTATCTAAGATAAAAAAAATATTTGTGAAAAGCGTTTAAAACGTTCTAAACACAGCTCTGGTAACAATCATCTAGCTACAACTTTAGATAGATTTAAGTAGAACAAGATAGAGAATAAATAAGTGAGTACCTGTGCTTTTTGACTATCTATTCAAAACGATTATTGTTGGAAATCCTGGAGTGGGAAAAACTTCAATCACTTTAAGGTTCGCTACAGGTATGTTCAGGGAAAGATATCTACCTACAATTGGAGTGGAATTCTCTGTTAAAGACATAGAAGTAGATGGAAGCAAGGTGAAGCTTCAAACATGGGATACTGGATCACATGACCGTTTTTCATATGTACGACCTTTATACTATAAAGGAAGTTACGGGGTGCTTGTTGTTTGTGATATTACAGATAGAACATCCTTTGAACAGCTGGATAAGTGGTTTAAAGAAGTATATGACACGTGCGAAGATATATTACCAGCAATCCTGATAGGAAATAAAACTGATGTTCCAGATGAAAGAAAGGTAGAGGAACAAGAGGTTTTAGACTATGCTGAGAAGAAAAGGAAAGAATTCAAATTGAAGACTCTCCCTTATTATGAAGTTTCCGCGAAAAATGGTCTAAATATCAATGATATTTACTATGAACTAACAAGAATGATGATTGCAAAGTCTATTGAGACTGAATTATCATAACTTATTTTTCAGTTTTCTTTACTATTTTTAGATACATAGCGTAAGATTTAATTTATACGTATTTGTCATACTTCTTAGTGCTCAATTATTTATAGGTGTAATAAAATTGGTAGAAATTACAGATGTTCGACTTAATGGTAGAGGAGGGCAAGGCGCTGTGACAGCTTCACGTCTTTTAGCTGAAGCAGCAATCTTAGAAAATCAATATGTTCACGCTTTTCCGAATTTTGGACCAGAAAGAGCAGGAGCTCCTGTAACTTCCTTTGCTCGAATATGTTCAGAACCTTTTACGGAAAAAACTGAAGTATATGAACCTCATATTGTTGTGGTTATTGATCCCACATTATTAGATGATGTTCCAGTAGCTGATGGCTTAAAAGAAGGAGGTACCATTGTGGTAAACTACGAAGGTCTGAAAGAATCTTTAATGAAATTTTTTGAAGGATGTCATGCTAATATATACAAGGTGGCAGGATCCAAAATAGCTATGGAGGAAATTGGACGTAATGTTCCAAATCTTGTAATGTTAGGCGCATTACTTAAAGTTACTAAATTAGTCAAATTAGAAAGCTTACTCGAAGTTACAACTAAAAGATTTCCTGGTGCATTAGGAGAAAAAAATGTTGTTGCCATCAAGCGAGCATACGAAGAGGTGGAATAAATGGTTGAGAAAGAAGCTCCAAAAGATTTCAAGAAATGGATAAGTGAAAAATGGGGAACCAAAAATCTACCACTTGGTGGAACAGTTCCTTTCCATAGTGCTTATGGGTATAAAACAGGTGATTGGTCAGCTTTTAAAGCTATAATTGACAAATCAAAATGTATCAGTTGTATGAATTGCTTCTATTACTGCCCTGATGCAGCAATAGAAATGGATGACGAGATGAAAGCAATGGTTGATGTGAATTATTGTAAAGGCTGCGGTATTTGTGCAAAGCACTGTCCAGCAGATGCAATTGAGCTGAAAAGGCTAACAAGGTGATTATGATGATACGAGAAGTTAGAGGTATGACTGGTGATGAGGCGGTAGCCCATGCAGTAAAATTAGTTAATCCTGATGTATTAGCAGCTTATCCAATCACCCCACAAACAATTATAGTTGAAAGATACAGTGACTTTGTAAATAACGGTGAAGTTGATACAAGTTTTATTCCGGTGGAGTCTGAACATTCTGCAATGTCAGCTTGTGTTGGTGCATCGATGACAGGTGCAAGAGTATTTACTGCAACTGCTTCAGCAGGACTTGCATTGATGTATGAAATTTTATATGTTGCTTCTGGAATGAGGTGTCCAATCGTTCTTGCTGTTGCAAACAGAGCTTTTAGTGCACCAATTAATATTCATGGAGAATGTACTGATCAATTAGTATGTAGAGATGCTTCATGGGTTTCACTTTTTGGAGAATCAGCACAAGAAGCATATGATGAAACAATACTGTCTTTCAAAATAGGTGAACATCCAGATGTTCAATTACCTACAATGTTTGGAATTGAAGGGTTCATTGTAACACATGCTCTAGAAAGAGTAGAAACAATGAGTAAAAAAGATGTTGAGGATTTTCTCCCAGCTGAAAGAGAGACTAAGTATAGATTTGGTCCAGATGAAGTGATGACTTTTGGATCTCTAGTCTTACAAGATTACTACATGGAAATAAAAAGACAACAAGAAGAAGCTATGCAGAATGCCTATAAAGTTACAAAAGAGGTAATGGCAGAATTCACTGAATTAACTGGAAGAAAAATGGGCATCATTGAAAAATACAAGCTTGAAGACGCTGAACATGTATTCATCTCTTATGGAGCAACAGCTGGAAATGCTAAAGCAGTAGTAAACAAATTAAGAGAGAAAGGAGAAAAAGTAGGAGCACTAAAAATCAGATTGCATAGACCATTCCCTATTGATGATATACATGATGCCTTAAAGGGTATAAAATCTGCAACAATATTAGATAGATCTGCTACCTTTGGATCTCCTGGAACAATAATGCAAGGAGATATAGCTACAGCTTTGTATGGTAAAAAAGACGTTCCTACTTTGCACGGATTCATCAACGGTTTGGGAGGAAGAGTATTAACTTTACCCCAGATTATTGAAGCGTATGAAAAAGCAAAAGTTTTGCATGAAGAAGGGAAAACAATAACACAAGAGTGGATAGGATTTAGGAGTTAAGGTGAAGAAAATGTTAGAATTACCAAGTATATCTGTAAAAGACTTACAAGAATGGTCAAAATTAGATCCAGTACTAACAAGTGGTCACAGACTATGCGCAGGATGTGGTGCTGGAACTATGGCAAGACAAGTCACATTAGCTGCAAAAGCTCTTGGAGATCCAATAATGATAGTTAATGCCACAGGTTGCCTAGAAGTAGCAACAACAATTTATCCTTACACAGCCTGGAATGCTCCTTGGTTGCACAATGCTTTCGAAAATGCTCCCGCTACAGCTGCAGGTGCAATTGAAGCAATGAAAGCTATGAGAAGAAAGCAAAACAAACCTGATAGAAATGTGAATATGATCATTTTTGGAGGTGATGGGGCAACATATGATATAGGAATACAGAGTCTATCTGGAGCAATAGAAAGAGGGCATGACTTCCTTTATGTATGTTACAATAATGGAGCTTACATGAATTGTTTAAGCTTGGATACTCATATTTTAACAAAAGATGGTCTCAAAAGAGTACTTGATGTTAAACTAGGAGAAGAAGTATATGCCTTTAATCAAGAAACCAAAGAACTGGTTCTGAAAGAATGTAGTGGTATTTTCAATAATGGGATAAAAGAAGTTTATGAATTGAAAACATTGCATCATTCTATAAAAACAACAATGAATCACCCTTATTTAACAGTCCAACGAAGTAGAAATAAGGAAGAAAATACCTTAGTATGGAAAACTCTTGAAGAATTAAAAATGGGTGATGAAATAGTTGTTTTAAAGAAATTAAATGATGGTCAGAGTTTTACATTCAAAGAAATTAAAATATCAAAGAAAGGTGATTATAAGGTTCATAAGATTAATGAAGTAAGAATTCCTGAAAAAAGTAATCCTGATCTTTTGGAATTCTTCGGATTATTCTTAGGTGATGGTTGGGTAAGACCACATAAAGCTGAAACTGGTTTTTCACTTCCCAAAGATTCTGATGCTCGAGCAAGATTGGTTTCCTTATCAAAAAAACTTTTTAGTCTCGAACCAAGTACTGGTAGTAAAAATGATGTCTATCTCTATTCAGTAAACTTGGCACGATTCATTGAATCTCTGAATTTTGGTCAAGGAGCTAAGAATAAGAAGGTTCCCTCTTGGATATTCACTTTACCTCAAGAAGAGAAGGAAGCCTTTGTTAAAGGTTTGATGCAATCTGATGGATATATTATCGATAGAAGTAACAGATACGTATCTGCAAGTTTTGAACTACTTAAAACACTGAGACTTTTATTGCAAACAATGAATTATCGAGTTGGAAAAATACATCAACAGACAAAGAAGAAAGGAACTTTTGTTGTTTATAGACAATTATTAGAAGATAGTACTTATGGATATATTTGTTTCAGTAAGAAAAAGGGTTCAAATGTGGATAAATACCCTTCACAGACAAAACAAAGAGATTTCTTAGCAGACAATACTAACTTCAGTTCTGAGAAAATAATCTCAATTGAGTTCATTAAGGAAGAACCGACAATTGATTTCAGAATTGAGGGTGAGCATAATTTTATTGCTGATGGTATAGTTGTACATAATACTGGAATCCAGCGCTCTGGTGGTACTCCTCAAAGTGCTGCAACCACCACTAGTCCTCCTGGAAAAGTTATTCCTGGTAAGATTAAATGGGCTAAACCTTTAGCTGAAATTATGGCCGCACATGAAATTCCTTCTTTTACTGCAAGTCCTGCATATGTTAGAGATTTAATGGCTAAAGTTCAAGCTGGCTTAAAACACGATGGGTCAGCTTTCTTATTAGTTGATTCACCATGTAATTTAGGTCAAAGATATGCTCCTGAAATCTCCATAGAAACCACTAAACTCGCTGTAAAATCTTGTTTCTTCCCACTATACGGCACTTACTTAGGAGAATGGGTTTTAACCGGAGAATCTTCAAGGATTGCTAAGAATCCTGATAGAAAAGTCCCAGTTGAGGATTATCTTAAACTTCAAGGAAGATTTAGACATCTGTTTAAACCTGAGTGGAAGAAGAAACTAATTGAGATTCAGGAAACAGTAGACGAAAGATGGGAAAGATTGGTTAATTTAACTAGCTTATAACCATCTAATTTCTTCTTTTCTTTTTATTTCAAAAGCATTTTTCAACCAATTTTCACTTTGTTATAAAAACTCCAAGGAAAGAAAGTGACAAAATATGCAATCTAAAACGGGTTTTAAAGTAATTAATCTTTTCTTTTCTTAGATATGGCAATCCACTTAGTGGCAAAGTTCATACACCGGATTTTTGGGAGGGAGAACAAACCTTTTTTTATTGAATATGTTATCTCTCGTAAGGGAACTGATTGTAACTCATGAATCATAGTCAGAACTACAGAAAGAAAACTGGTGAATTCTATACACCTTCTTCAGTTGTAGATTTTATGATTGAGCGGGTATTTGATCAGTTAATTTTATCTAAAAAGGTGGAACTAGGTAACTATCAACTATTCACAGAATCACTTTCTATGCTACGTTTTTGTGATCCCTCAATTGGGACTGGAAACTTCATTTTAGGATTGTTGAAGTGGATCTGGAATGTTCTAAAATCTTATACTGAAATCGATGGAAAATTGAAAACTGATTTCTTTTATCACTTTGTAAAAAATAATGTTTATGGTGTTGAGTTCAATTCTAATACTTTACAAATCTGTAAAGCACGGATTTCCGAAATTTATTCTATTTTTCAGGGTGAATCATTTGTCAATTTAAAATGTGGTAATAGTTTAATCGACGTAGATGCTAAGGATATGTTCTCAAGTACTCAGATTTCAAAAATGAAACCTTTTTCTTGGGAGGAGAGATTTAGTGATATTGACTCCTTTGATGTTATCATTGGGAATCCACCGTATTTCAATTTGAAAAAAATCGAGACTAGAACTGAGGATACGCAAGTTCTTTTTAATTACTTGAAAACCTCTAACCATTGGAAACACCTATTTCGTGCATCTTCGGATATCTATTATTTTTTCATTATGAAAGCTTTAAGTTTGCTAAAAAACGATGGCATTGTCTCTTTAATCACACCCAATTATTGGATAGAAAATCAGTACGCGGATTTGTTAAGATCTGATATTTTACAATATCTAATTTTAGAAATAATCAATCTAGAAGGCATTAAGGTTTTCAGGGATGAAGGTCGATGGTTAAATGTTTCAACATGTATCTTAACAGTGCAGAAAAAATCACCTAATAAGAATTTTAAATTTGTAAAGAAACTCCCAAAGAATTTTTTTGAACTCACAAAATCTAGTAGAAAATTACCTAAACACCTTACTATTAACCAATCAGAACTCAGTAAAACTAAATGGATTCTATCTCGCTATCTCTCTACAATTAAAGATATTAATAATAATAAAGAGATGGTTAAACTTGGAGATATTGCAAAGATAGCACAAGGGCTTTCCCCCGGTGTAAAAGATGTTTTTGTGTTAAATCAACAAGAACTAGAAAGTCATAATATTGAAGAAGATGTCCTAGTCCCCTTCGTAACAAATAAACACATTCAAAGATGGTTAATCTCAGAAAAAAAAGATTTGAAGGCTATATTGCCATCTAGAATAGATGATTTATCAGAATATCCAAACACTCAAAGATATCTTGCCAAAAACAAACCACTGTTAATGAGGGGCCCTGATAGAAAACGACTTATGGAACTGAACAAAATACGGTGGTTTGATTATAGTGTCTATCGAAACTTATCAACTTTCAACAAATCACAAATAAAAATAATGTGTCCTTATAGGAGCTTACTCCCCAAATTCTCTTTAGATAAGGAGAAACATTATGGAGCAACTGATATTTATGCTATAGTTCCTAAAGATGAGAAAGACACCTTAGCAATCTTAGGGATTCTCAATAGTAGTTTCACTGATTTCTGGTTTAGAGAAGCTGGTAAGAAGAAAGGAAGAATGCTTGAATTCTTCAGTTTTCCACTAAAAGGTATTCCTATGCCACCTAAGGGTGAACGAGCAAAAATTTCAAAGTATGTAAAACAAATTCTTTCGATATTAATTCAAGAAGATAAGAGAGATGAAACACAAATCTCTAAAATTGAGGAAAAACTCGATTTAGAGCTTGCACAGATTTATGGATTGAAACACGATTTCTTAATGAAATACTCAAGTGAAAATAAATAAAAGCAATTTTTTAGAGAAATGAACATATAATTCTCCATTCTTCATAACCAGCTAAATATAATTTAACATCTGGATACCCTAATTCTTTCATAATCAGATAAACTAAAGCAGATTGGGGCGCTGACTCACAGAAAAGAACAATCGATTTATCTTCAGTTATATTTTTCTTATGTAGCTCTTGATGTATACTTTCAAGATCTTTTAGTATGAAATAATCTGGATATTCTTCGAAGACGTCAAGATAAAAGAATTGTTTTGACCCAGGAATACTTCCTCCCTGTTGATCATAGTCTATAGCATACTCTGATCGATTATCAACAAATATACAATCCTCCGAATAAATATTCATTAAAATTTCATCTTTGGTGATATATATTGAAGGATCTTCGATAATGAAATCTATATCCCTAGGAGGATAGAAAGCTATTTCTGTTGTCAATAATCTGTCTTCCTTCTCCCATTTTGATAAAGCCCCATCTAATAATTTTACATTGAAGAAACCATAATAATGAAAAACCCATACTGCAATAGAACAATTCAGATTGAAAACATCATCTACAAGAATGAGTATATTGTCATTTCTAACCCCCTTCTCTCTCAAAGTGGTAAGAATTAATTCTTTGTCTGGAACTACAATGATACCTTCATTATTCCTTTTTATGAATAACTCAGAGTCAATGTGAATTGAACCAGTGATATGACCTTGATCAAATTTCTCTTGGGAGCGGAGATCAAGAATCTTGTAACTTTCGTCGATTAAAAAATCAGATAAACTATCAGTTGAAACGAAAGTAGAGATTTTGTTTTTGGTCATCTATTATTTAAATTAGAATGTTCAATTAATAATCTTACTCTAGTACTAGTCAGATTTTTTTAGGTTGTTTAATGTTGCTTGAAAAATCAGTGGTAAGGCAATTGTGATGTCTGACACGACATTGATCATTCTACTTTCTGATTTCACTTTTCCCCAAGAGATCGCTTCTTCTAATGATGCACCTGAAAGACCCCCTGTTTCTACACGATCCATTGTAATTTGAATTGCATAATCAAATGATTTTGGAGACATTAAACGGGACTGAAAGATGTAGTTTTTGGGAACACCTCCACCAAGGAAAAACGCCCCAGCTTTTTCTGAATCCCAGGCAAGCCTTTGAATTGAACCTAAGTCATCCATATCATCAATTAACGTTCTATTCAGTTGAGAAAATAACCATAATTGAAGACCTACAACACTGTCTGCTAATGCAGGAACATATATTGGCACTTTCTTATCATATGCAGCTTTAACGAATGAATCCTCGTCGCTTATTTTTTCTCCTAATAATTCCATTAGTTTACATGTTGAGATTACCAGCGTATTTGTTTCATCCTTGTTATTCTCCCATATTTCTTTGAATATGGGTTGAAGATTGTCTTCCAATTTCATAAATGATTCATCAGCAACGAACGCATCATATATCCTATCGATAGATTTGTCACGTAATTCTTGATCCGATTTAAAAGGAACTTGTCGAACATGTTCCCCTCCAAAGGCTTCAATCAAATCATGGGTTACATTAGCTCCTGTTGAGACAATAACATCTACCATACCTTCCCTAATCATATCTGTCAAAATCTTTCTCATTCCACCTGGAACAAGAGCACCGGCAATACCAAGAAACACGGTGGATTTCTGTTTTATCATCTCTGTATAAATGTCAACAGCTTTAGCAATTCTACCTGGGCCAAAAACTCCAGAAGAGTGAAATTCAGCAATAAGATCTGAAATAGAATCCTTATCTTTTAGATCAATTGGAGTAACTCTGGGATATTTAGTATTCTTTGACTTCATCAATCTCAGAGTGCTGTATTATTTACCTTCTTTAGCCTTTTCGATAAGTAATTCAATTTCTTTTGCCCTAAAAGGAGATTCTTCTAATTCTGTATGATCAATAGGACAAATATAGCGTATATTTTCTCCAACTTGAATTGAACCAAGAGGAAGTTTACAAATATATACTCTTGAACAAACCCTGCAATAAAATGTTGAGCGAGTAGATTCTTCAAAAAGCTCTACATCTGTATCTATTGCACAAACTGGACAAGGAAACATACAAATTGTAGGCCTAAGGCTTGCTTTTTTAGACATTAAAGAACCACTCATTTGAATTTTCTATTTAATGAATAAAATATCCCTATAAGATTTATTAACTTTGGGGAATAATGTCTTAATTCCATTCCTTGAAGGAAGGAAAATGAAAGACCTCACCCTTTTTATCCAATGCATATAATTGACATTCTGAAAGATCTACATCATTTCGTAGAATTGGAGATAAGAGGTTATTTTTAGCAACTGGATTGATAGGAGTGCCTGAAGAATAAGAAGAAAAAGCTGGTAAGACTATCAAAGTTATGTCCTTTTTCTTTATGGGAACAACTACAAAAGCAGGAGCTCTAATTTTTTGCAATTTATTGATTCTAGCTTCAAGAATTGGGTGTTCATGGCCAATGATTACATATTTTATTTCTTCTGGGATTTCCTTAGGTAATTTCTTATCACCATGAGTGAAAAGATAGCTTCCCTTTGTATAATATCTCTTATACAGATCAACATTTGATATGCCCTTTATTGCCCAACTAAGAAAAACATCATGATTCCCTTGAGTTATTGATATCTTCTTAACATGGGGAGAAATAGCTTTTAGAAACTTTTGAACGTCTCTGTTTTCTATTTTTGTTGGTTCATGAAAACTGTGTTTAACATCTCCATTTAGAATTAATTCATCAGGCTGTAATTCTTTAAGATAATATGTAACCTGTTCGATTAACTCTTGAGTTTGATTATGAGCTAAATATGTCCCATCCTCTGACATTATTGCTTCAATTCCTAAATGAAGATCTGCAATTACCAATATTCTCT
>BPTK01000093.1 GCA_023705905.1 Candidatus Heimdallarchaeota archaeon | reverse complement strand
TATTACTGCTGATACTAGAAAAAGTAATGGTGATGAGGAATTCCATTTTAAGAAGGCTATTCTTCTATCTGGATTAACCTTTGAGAAATTTATTGAAGCTCTAAAGGATGATATTATCTTAGTTGATATTCGAATTGGAGCCTATGGTTCTGGACCAAACAAAGATAAGGTTCATGATCATGGAACTGGATTTAGAATAAAAAGAGAAAATATAATCAAGGTTTTTGATGTTGAGGAGATTACAGAAGTATATGATGTTTAATTTCAAGCAGATTTGACCAATGATTCAATGGAAAAAAATACTCTAACGTTAAGAAATTTAATTAACAAGTAGAAAATGATTAGTTATGAAGAAAGTTCGTCTTTCTTACTAAGGTGTAGAAATGAGGGTGATTCATATAGAACCCAAAGAAAATTGGAAAAAAACAATCTCCTTTCAGATATTTTCAGCTTGAGTGATTTCTTTACTGAAATGATTAAACCAAGATATGAAATTCTAACTCTAGAACAAGAGGAATTTCGTTTTTATCACGAATGAACACTATTCTTACTGGTACTGAATTCATGGTAAACAAATACAAAGGTTTTACATCCATTCCTGAAATTTTTAGATATGCTAATAATTTTATAAAAGAGACACTGAATAAAGAAGACCCTTTTTTCACACCATTAGGGGTCGATCTTTACAAAGAGAAACATTTCGCTTTCGTACTAGATACTCTATATTATCATTTGGAAAAACAAGCTTTGTCATTGGTTAAATTGACCCTCAAAGAGTTTTTACCTGATGAAGAAATTAAAAAAGCTCTTGTAGAGAATAAACCTAAATTCGTTTTTCCAGCTAAAATCAAAGGATTAGAAAAAAAATAAATAGAATTTCTTAAACAGATTTTTAAACCCATTATTTGAAGAGTATTTAAGAAGTGATGTACATAATCTCTTCTCGTAGAAAAAGTGATATTTGAGCGTGATTAATTGAGTATTCCTTTAAACTCTGTTTCAATTGAAGACTTCTATAATGTATCTATCTGTCCAGCAAAGTTATACTTCAAATTGCAAGGAATCAAGCTTCCTTATACTCCACCAAAAACAAAAAGAAAAATCGATTCTACAGTTATCGGGCAAAAGGGAGAAAAAAGATTATTTGAAGCTGTATCAGGTGAAATCAAATCAAAAATAGATTCAAAGAAGTTGGAGATAACTGAACATGAGGATGGAGAATTACTTTTATCCAGAAGGGGTGCTGCTTTTATTGATGATTGTCTTCACAACAGACTATCTATCAAAAGAAGTTTGGAGATTTATTTTAGTCAGATCAATTCACTAAAAAATCATGCGAAAACATTATTTGTAAAGAAAACACCCAAAAAAGATGAGTTTTTGGAAAACCTAAAGAGAAAACACAAATTAAGTGAAATAATACCAAAAGTCAAGTTTTATAATGTTTCACATCACTATGAAGGGGAGATAGATTTTCTTGGTATAACCAAAACTGGAGAAACTAAGATAATCGAGGTTAAAAATACTAAAAGTTTGAGTTTGAAAAGATATCAACTTCAGTTAAGCTTGTATCTTGATGGTATGAACAAGAGATATATTGCAAATGCAAGCGACCTTTTAACTGAGATGAATCTCCCAGAAGTTAAATGGAATCTATTAACCAAACTTAATATCCCAGATTTTAAAAGCAGTATCAAGGTAGATCTCTGGGATTATATCTTGCACTCTTTACTAGATTCTGATCCAAATCTTATCAATAGGAAATTGCAAAATGACTTCTTTTACATTTTGCTAAGAAGACTAAATACACCTGAATCGAGAGTCTTTAAGGAAATCAATAGGTTTTATGCCTGGCGTCCTCTCAAAAATGCATTATCAAAGAAAGAGGAGCAATTTCAGAGATTTATAGAAAAAGAAACATTATATCATAGTATAATGGATACCTTCAGAGATTTAAAAAAACAAAATAGAGAAGACTCTAGTTTAAAGGAACCTTTAGAAGAGATATTAACTTCAGTTCAAAACTATCTTGATCAAGATCCAGACAGTGGTGTGCTTGTTTACACAAAAAGAGAGCAAGAATATGAAATAACTGAAACTACAGTGGATATAGATCAGCTAGGAAAACAGATTTGGGATGTTAAAAGGAGTGTTTTTGTTGGGGATAGTTATTCCATAAAAAATAAAGAAGCTTGCTCTAGATGTCAGTATTATGTTTACTGTTCTGATTTACAGAAAAAGGATGAAATTCATGAAAAACTGAAATCTCCTATTGTCTTAGTTGACCAGGGTATTGAAAAAGTAATGAAAAACAAATCTTTAGATTTTAGCTCGATAGATAACGTAAATCAGGCTTATCAACGTCTAAAAGAAAATCAAGGATTTGTTCCTGAAGAAATTGAAATATGGAAAAATCCAGAACTAGTTGTGAAACGAACACCAAGTTTTAAGAAGTATTTTTTAGCAAAAAGAGCAGACAAGTTTGGAAAGGAATTGAAATACTGGTATTAGAATTTCTTAAATTAAAAAGTGAGATCAACCGGTACCTTATAGAACCTTGAATAATAATTATCTGAGTATCTGGTTAAGAAGCATAGATAAAACAACAAAATTGGAGATATTCAATTAATACTAATATATTACATTTGGACAATGTTAACTGTAATTGGTTTTCCAAAGAAAAATAAGCCGAAATGACAACCCTAGCTTGTTGATAACAAAGTTGAGATTAGATTTGCTAGAGAATTTTCAGAATAAAACAAAGCATCTATCTTCACTTTATTGACAAATAATTAAGCTATTCAGTATCTGATTCAGAAATCTCTATATCTTTGATTTCTTGAAATATCTTCTTTTCTTTTAGAGTAAATTTCTTTTTATATTTTACAAGGTATGAAAGAAAAATATCAGCTAGTTCTCTAGATATTATTTTATTACTAAGATAGTCCTCTTCTAAATTCTTAAACAATACTTTATAATTAATTTGAGTAGCTTTTTCTAAATTTGTTTTTACTTTTTCGTAATTATTAAGAGCATAATATACAATGCTTATGTTTGAAAATGCTAGTGCATTTTCATTATCAATTTCAATTGCCATTTGGTGATCTTCCAGAAATCTTTCATAATTACCAAGAATATAATAATACTATCCCCGTCTAATATAATTTACAGAAATTTCTGGTTTCATTTGAACTAAAACATAACTATCTAATATTGCTTTTTCTGGTTCGTTTGTTTTGTAGTAGCTCATTGCACGGTATAAGTAAGCTCTCTCTGTTGAGGGACCCAATTCAATTGTACGAGTCAAATCCTTAATAGCATCTGTACACTTATTTTGAAAATAAAAAGCAATTCCATGATATAAGAAGTCGAAGATATAGCTTTGATCCATTTTCATTAAGTTAGTGAAGTCATCAATTGCCTTGCCTTATTTATTCAATTGAAGATAAGATCTCCCTCTATAGTCAAATGCTTCTTTCAAACTACTGTCCAGTTTTATTAGTTCAGTATAATCATTTAGTGCTTTCCTAAAATTACTAGTTTCAAAATATAGTTTTGCTCTGTTATAATATGAATTTGTATAATTTTTATTTATGCTTAAAGTTTTATTAAAATTATTAAAAGCAGAATCAAAATCTTCTAAACGAGTGTATATTATTCCAAGATTGTTGTAAGCATCAAAAAGATCTGGATTTAAATTAATTGCATTTTTATATCTAGTCAAAGCTTCTTTGAATTTTCCTAGTTTAGAACAAACATTTCTGAGATTGAAATGAGCTTCAGCAAGATTTGAATTGAGAGATAGTGCTTTTTCAAAATCTCTAATTGATTCATCAAATTTTTGAAGTAAATTATATATTAATCCTCTATTATTGTAATAATATGGATTCTTTGGTTCAAATCTTAGTGCAGAATCCAGACATTTCAAGGATTGCTCAAATAACTTTAGTTCCTTAAATTTGAACGCAAGACGACTTAATTCTTTAGATGCTTTCTCTTCAATTAACACTTCAACTAACGCTATTATATTTTGCCTTAGAGAGATGAAAAAATACATAATTCCTATTTCAAGATAGCTGAACTATGTATGTTCTATTTGTAACAATGATTTTATATAAGCTTGAATTCATGTATTTTTAGGTGTGAAATTTGACAATTCACTTCAGTGATGCTAATATTGTTTTCATTGCATCGTTTCAACACAATGTTGGAATGATATCGGAGCATTGGTTAAGAGCAAATAATCTTTTATTAGAACAACCAATTCAAACATTCAATGTACCAGGAATGTTCATTTTCAATTCAATTTCTTATAGAATTCTAGTAACTGATGATAGAATTAACATTGCAACAAATAAGGAGAATAAGGATAATTTTCTAACAATTGCTAATGTGATAAGAAAATACATTGAAGAAAATCAAAAATTGCCTTATAAAGCTATTGGGTTCAATTTCACTTATCTTGTCGATATTGATGAAAAATCGAAAAAATTCAAAATTGAATTTAATAACCGTGATAACATAGAAACTCTCCTCAAAGCAGATGAAGTCAATTATGGAGGCATTATCGAAATTAATAAAGATGATTATGTAATTCAAATTAGAATAAATCCTGAAAAAAATAAAAAGAGAATATATAATTTCAATTATCATTTTCCACTTGAAAAACCAGACAATGAGTTTGTCTTACAAAGTTTAGACAAACTTAATAATTATTATTCTGAATCAAAAGTGTTTGTTACCCAAATAAGTGATTAATATGTCAAATACTGAATCAGAGATTTATTCTACAGAGAATGAACAAGAAGTGCTTAATTTTGACAAATACAGGAAAATATTTGGTGGACTTATCGAGAGTGAAGAATCTTCAACATATTCATCATATCAAAATGAAAATTTCATCTTCGTTAAATTCATACTTAGTAATTTATCTAAGATAAGTTCCTCGAAAATAGATAATTGGTTGGATAAGTTAAGATACAATTTACTTATGCAGAATTATGATTTTGACCGTTTTAACGAAGAATTCTATGAAATTATCGGTCACTTCACACTTAGAAGTGAGGAACAACATATAAGAGATTTCCTTTTAATGAATAATAATCTACTTCCTTTTGTTAAACAAATCCCACATCAGATTGCACGATATTTCAGTGAATCGGAGATGATTTTGGAAATTACAAAAGATCCTGAAGAGCTCAAAGAACAGGAATTATTCATCTATATTCGAACTAGTTTGGATCCTATAGAAGCTGATAAAAAACTAGAAGAACTTGACAATGATTGGTTTTTAGATATTAGTGAATTATATGGAGGAAAACTATGGTTAAATCTGGAACTGGAGTAATGTTTAATTGGGAAGAGTATTTTAATTTAGCAAAAGAGCTTTCAGGTGATAGCAGCAAAAGAGCAAATAACGATTCCAAATTACGCTCATCTGTAAGTCGGTCGTATTTTGCAGTTTTTTGCATTGTTAGAAACCACTTAAGAGACAAAGGTAAAATACTAGCTCCTGATAGTAGATTCCCAAATTATTATCCACATTGGTTTGTTATTGAGAAATTAGTAAAGAATAGTGATAAAAGTAAAAGAAGAATTGGTCATAATTTGAAAAGACTCAGGAATAACAGAAATTTAACTGATTATGAAGATAAATTAAAAAGTAATCTCCAATCATTAACTCTTTTATCAATAGCATTAGCTGAGAAGATTCTAACAGAATTAACAGAGATTTGAGAATTTTACATCCTGAGTAACATGGATGATTGTTACAGACAGACTTTTTAATTCAAATTGTGCAAAATGTAACAAAGAAAATTGAAAACATCAACAATTTTCTCTTTTTCAATATCAATTGTTGATTTAGTCTTTCGAACCTCAACACTATGTGCAGTAGCATCTTGAGTGTTCTTTAATTCTTTCATTTTGTTTTTCAGATTACTTAAGATTGATCTGTTACCTATGTTACAGCAGCTTCTAAAATGCTCATTAAAATTACTCCAGAAATTTTCCAATAAAATACTATACTTGTTATGTCTTCCATTTTCTGTGTCATAATATACACCCAAACTTGTTTCATCTTGATTCCCAAATTTGGTTTTTAACAGTTCGATAAGCAGATTTTCTATGAGTTTTCGAGAGAGAATTGAAACAGCTGTAAAAGCTTTTCTGTGATAACAAAGATTAATTTCCTCAATTAACATATTATAGAAGTTATTGGTCAAAGAATCATTTTTGATGAAAAGCCCTGAGATAATTTCTTTATTTGAATGCAGAATCTTAAAAAAATCATCTCGACGATCAGTTAAAAAATCATTTTGAATCAAAGAATTAAGGCTAATCGGTATCCATCTATCGCTTAATTCAATTTTAATCATTCGAACAATATCTGGATCTATTTCATTTTGAAGTATCAAAATCCCACATTCTTCATAATTTAAATGGAGATTGCTCAATACAAAAAGATCGGTTCTGATATTTTCAGCTGATTGTCTGTTTTGCATCTTAGCTATACAATATCTAGTATAAGAATCTTGATTTGATGAGATAACCTCAAATGTATGTACTTCAGCCAGGATATCAGAACCAGACCGGGTTTGAATTCTTTTATTCGAAATTTGTGTGCAATTAAAGAAATGAAAGAAGTCTATGAATAAATCTAGTTCACTATCATTGAGAAGAAAATTCCGCGGTTGCTGTGACAATCAACTTCCCTCCAAACGGTTACTCAATAAATTGTCGAGTTCCATCATGCCTTGATGGCTACTGGTATCGATGTATAGAACATCGGTTCTAGCTACATTCTGTTTTGAATCTCTAGTGAGAATTGTTACACTTCGCTGATTCAAAGATACCAAGATACCTAATCTAGCTTTAACCTTATCAATATAAACTCTCAATTGATATGCGTTTTGTTTTTTAAGATCCTTTTTGGCCTTTAGTTCAATTAAAATTAAAGTATCGTTCTTTTTTGCTATATAGTCAAATTTTACAGTTTGACTGCCAACTACCATTGCACTATCTGATTCAACAGAATACCCTTTCCTCTGGAAATAGTGTAAAATATGTTTAACAAGGTTGGTTCTCTGATTGAAATAACCAATTTCAGAGAGTTTTATTAAGTGTGTATCTTGATTAGCTAAATTCTCTGAATTTTGACAGAAGAGTAGTATTTGACCCTCTTGTTCACTATTACAAATTTGTCCGAGTACACTTCTTAACTTCTCATCAATACTTCCAAAGTTATCGATTACAAGAGGAATATTAATTTCAGATATTTATTTTAACGTGATATAATAAATGTAAGATAGAAACTGCTTTTGTCCTCGCGATAATATCGTATTGCTTTGTAAAGGGCTATTTACATCACCTTCATATTTTCTTCCAAAGAGCATCTTAATAATTCTAAAATCGTCCTCACCAAGAAATTTATCAATCTTTGAAAAAACATTTCTATCAAGTTTGTGAGTCATCTCTAACTCAAATGACTCTCCAATTTTCAGCAAATTATTGTTAAGATTTTTAAGATTATTATTTCTAGTTTGAAGCTTGTTAAATGAATTTTTATCAGAAACAGTTCTTTTCAGAGACTTTAATTGAATTTCATTCAATATCTCCAGTTTGATATGATTACTTAACCAAATTATTGGGTTAAAGTTTAGGAAGTTCACGCAATTTTTCATTAATGTTAAAAAACTACGATTAAAATTCGTTTCTTCACTAATGAAAAATGATTCTTGAACTTCAGAATAAAGGAATATTTTTGATTTAATTCGATTTACTGTTTTCAGATTCCAGCCTAGAATTTTATTAAAAAGAATCTTAAATTGTTCAAATGAAACCTTATTTTTCAGAGAGAGTGCTTCTTTCTCCCCGAATATTCTTTCATCTGTTGAAATTGATAAATCCCAGCCAATTTCATATGTTGCATTTCCAATTTGAACTTCAAGATTCAGTTCTTTAATTTGATGAGTTAATAAATGTCTAATAAATGAGGTTTTTTTATTAACTAAGATCCACCTTAATAACTCAAAGATGATAGTTTTTCCACTCCCATTAATACCCTCAATAATATTGAACCCCTTATGGAATTCCAAGATTGCGTTTACGTTATCTGATTGTTTAATTTGAAATCTTTGAAAAATCAGATTTATCTTCTTAGAGTTAACAATCTCATTATAAAGTGCTTGCAATGCACTAAAACTTTTCAGCAAAGATTTTATTTCATCGTTATAAGATATAGAACTCACTAAATTTCCTCCTAACTCAATGTTATAGTAAAAGGATAATTCGTTTATAAGGTTTCTTAACCTTATTTGCAATCATTTAAGAATTATCAAACACATCTAATAATTCTATTAGAAAAGTTAGCACACGTTTGTGAAGAATTCAGAAGTGAGTAAATACTACTAATCATCAGTTTTATTCTTCACATAGCATAAATATTCTTCTCAATACTTAGCTGAAACTGACTTTTCTATTATATGCTCAAATAAGTGCTCAATTGGGTTCAAAATGGATTCGTCTATATTCTCTGCTTCAATATCTTTTGGTCATAAGTTTGCCATTGTAAAGAACTTACCCTCATTTTCAATATCACTTTTAAAACCAGACCAATTCTGTGAAGTCATTACTGGTAAGTAAACATCAGCTTCTGGATATTTTTCTTTGATTATTCTCTCTCTATGTTCGAAAGAATTACGCCAACCTGTTCTATTCCACCCTAATTGAGTTTTACACTCAATTACTGTATGAAGTTCCTCATTTTCCCATACTGATATATCTGGTCGTATCCTTTGGTTTTCTAACTCCATAGTATGTTCAGATTTTATCTCTAAATTTTTCTTATTAAATTCTAAAATCATTATTAAGTAAAAAACCACAGTATTGACAAAAAAATCTGCTCCAGATGTCATCACGTACTTATTGAGAAATATTTTAGTTGATGTTTTATTAAGATAGAATTCTCTTAACCTCCTTAGAATAGCTTTGGATATATCAGTAGTCTTCAGAGATGGTGAACATTCTTGCAGAATTTCTTTATAGACTTCTTGTAAAATTTGTATGTTCTTTCTTAAATAGTCAAGATATTTCTATTCAGCTTGTAAAATTGACATTAATATATAGCTTCAATTTTTGTTCTTATTTTTTTCCATTGTCTGATACAACATGGAAATTGATAGGTCTTGATACGTAATTTTATATTTTCACTTTTAAATACTTAAAACAACAATTTTCTATTTCTGACTTATGATAATCAATCCATTTAAGATTGTATTTTCCTGACAATTTAATAGGTTTTTCTCGTGTTTCCTTATTTTTATCTAAACCACCTGCTTTCCACTGCAATTTCCCTTTCAGTCTTCTATCATCATGAATTCTAAATTCCTCATCAAAAGTATGTTTAGTGCCATTTTGCCAATATAATGGATTATTAGTGAGCATGATTGCAAATCCAACTTCATATTGGTTAAAACCAATAACGCTCTCAATTCGCATAATATCTTTTAGAAAATCATATCTCCCATGATCCTCTGCTCCATGATCTGCTAAAGCAAAGATTTCTTCCTCATGGGTTACCAATAGATGTTTTGTTTGATGCTTTATTTCAATAGGGATTACAGTTTTACTAGTTAAAACACAGATATCAATTGCTATTCTTTCTTCATTGGAGACATTTTCTTTTTTTTCTAATCTAAGTTTGAATTCAGGATATTTTTGCTTTATTTTCCATGCTTTAGCAAATTGAAAATCTCTTTCAGAATGGAAAAAAGGTCTTTCTCTTGATAATTTTTCTAGAATGCCATCCAACTCAATCAATTATCTCACCTTGATCTTAAATTTTGGTTTCCAACCTTCATTAACAAATTTCTTTGCAGTTTTTCTAGGGTTGACTAACCAATTTTCTAGATCTCTTTTAACCTTTTCAGGCTTTCCTGCAAAAATCAATGGGGTTCTCATTATTGATTTGTTTATACCCCATCTCTCTCTAAAAAATTCATTTATAGGTTGATTGTTGTTTTCACGTAATTCAGAATGTGAAATTTCCAAAGCATACTCAAACAAACCTGAAACAACTTGATCTCCAGATAGAAAGATTCTTGCTTCTTCGTAAATAAAATCATGCCAATTTACTGGATTATTCATGAAAAGAAATGGATGTCCTCTAAACCTTCGTTTCAAGTATAACAGTTCATCTGAACTAGGAGAAGAATTTTCTTCAGTTATGATTACGTCTCTATCTATAGTAAAGAAACCAATAATGAAGAGAGCTTCAGCTTTTAAGTCAAATGGATTGAAGCTTCTATGATTTTTGAAAAGTTTTAAACTTTCATAAAAAACAATTAAATCTCCTTTAGTTAATGATTGTAGATTTTTATATAGTGGGATTAGCCTTTCTTCAAAGGTTAAATTATCAAAATTTGGATTGATATAAGGTACTGCATGTTTTAGTCGTTCTGGCAAGTAATCTGATAAATAACCTCCAAGTCTGCAACCAAGATCACTATAAGTTAAGCAAAGAAAAAAATCTTTCTCAGTAACATCTTTACCAAAACTTACAGGAAAGTAATCAAAGATTAGATCTCTATTGAACACTCCATGAGCTCTTCCACCAAAAGTTCCACTATCTAAACCCCTACGAATAAAAACTGTCTTTCTTGTCATATTTATCACTTTATTGGAAGTTCTTTAACCAAATTTCCAAATATCTTCTTCAGCCTTATATTCTTGTAATTTACCTTAGAATAGCTTTTTATTTACTAAAAGAATCCCTAGATGTATAAGATGTCTCTTAAATGTGAAAACTGTCGAATATGCAATTGTTTCTCTCAAAACTTTCTCTTCTTCATAGATCCTTTTCTCTTCCCTCTCCTGATACATTCTCAACACTTCTTCTTTCTTATTCTTTGGACAGAATGGATTTATGAACAGATTTGGGTTATTCTTTACTATGTCTTCTACTAATTCTTTAAAGCTCATCTCTTTCCTTTTCTGCTTTTCAAATACTTTCATCAATTCCATAAACAGTTCATTCTTATTGTAAAGCATTTTCAAGGTTATGGCTAGTTCTGGATATTCAGTTGCTAATGACACCCCTTTCTTTCTACTTGTCTCTTTCTTTATTTATTCTCTTCAATTATACTTTCTTCCAACAGATCAACTTTCTCTACTTTTGCAGATTTATATCTTTGCCATCCATTTCCTGATTTTAGTTTCTTATGCTCATCATGTAAAACTACGCATGCTACAGCTTTCTTGAATATTTTTTTTATTTGCTCTTCGTCAGCGTGAGCCTCAACAATTTCATCTATTAGTTTTTTCCTTTCAAAAACGTGTTCGTGTCTTAACCCCTTTGTAGACCTCGTTCTTTGATAATGGTCAAGCGACGCGCCAGACCAATATCTTTGACCCTTGTATTTGGTTTCACGTTTAGGCCCTGGTGATTCAGTTATTTTCCAAATCCAATTACTTATGTTTTCTTCTAATAACCATTGTAGTTCAGATTCAATAGATATTTCATCTTTTAACAGTAAAGTTGTTCTAACTGCAAGACTAATTATTTTTTCTTTTATCTCATAGGAATTTGATTGTATATCATTGTATTCAACTGCTTTTTGAACCAATTCATCTTTAATCTCTTTATTATCTATAATTTTTCTCATCTTCTTTCACCCTTTTGCTTTAGAAACAATTTGTACAATATGTTCCCTCTTCTGCTTTTGTTGTTCTAAAATATAACTCTTCTCCTGCACATTCTTTACAATACAGACAATCACAAGTCGAACAAAGATACACTTCCTCTCCTATTGCCACTTCTTTTCCACATTTTAAACAACTTGTTCTACTGAGCAATGGCTCTTCAACTTTCCATTTTATTTCATTCAGCATCTCTTCTTTCTCTTCTAATACATTTTTTCCTGTTTTTTCTATGTTTAATACCTTATAAGCTGTTTTTGGACATGTTATGATACTACTAAACCATGTTGCATGATCTACTTCTTTATTATTGATGTAGTACTTCTTCTTACTCTCCCAAATTACTTCTTCTTCAAAACCTACGTTTTCAATCTTTCTGTTTTTCATATTGGTTTACAAAAGGTTCAGAACTTATTTAATATATACATTGACCATCAAGCATAAGTATTGATTATCAACCAAAAGATTAAATGTGTTGCAGACTATTTTTTCTCATGAAAAAAGTGCATATTGCGACTGTGGGTGTTCAATCTGTTGGTGTTTTTTCAGGACTACTGAATTATGGGGCAGATGTGCTCTATTTGCTTCATAGTGATCGTGAAGATGTAGTAACAAATGTTCAATCAATTAAGAGGAAGGTTGAACAGATTGGTTGTTCTTGTTATCTGAAACTCATCGATGTATATGACGTACAAACTGTTATTGAAACTGTTTTAGATATTTCAAAGAAACACTCAAAAGCTAGTATCTTTATTAATATTTCTGGAGGATTGAGTTATATTGCAGCAGCAGCTCAGATTGGAGCCTATCTTATTGGAGCTAAGGTTTACTTCATGCGTTATTGGGAGAAAGAAAAGGGGGAACCATTCACAGACAAAGTGATTGAATTACCCCTACCAAAAATCCGTCCTACAGAGTTGAAAGGGAGAAGAAGGAAGATTTTGGAATATATTGAAAAGAATCCATGTTGCAATAACAAAGAGATAACGGATGTATTCAAAATCAGCGCACAGATGAGTTCCATACATGTACATAATCTACTAAGGGATGAGTTAGTAAGAGAAGAGAGAACAGGCAAAGAGAAAAAACTGTTCATTACAAACTCAGGAAAATTACTAGCAAAGATTATTAGTTGAATAATTGATTAGAAAGAACTTTAGGTCTTATCTTGTACCTCATAGGTTTTGATATACTAATATGGTATTTATATCTACCAATTAAGATGATAAAAAAAGAACAGTAAGTGGTTAACAAATTGTAAATTATTACAACTTCTTCAAAAATATTAAATAACTCCTCTAATTTTAATAACCTATGAATAATTCTAAGAGTCAATATTTCTCTAATAGAGAAGCTGCTATTTTAATCCTAAAAGAAGAAGGAAAACCAATTAATTATTTAAAAATCATAGATATTGCTATAAAAAAGGGATTAGTACCACCAGCTGATGAAACTAGAAGAACCCCTGAAATATCGTTTAACAGAGATATGCATAGAGCTGTTAGATTAGCTGAAGAAAAAAATGAAGAACCTCCTTTCAAACTAGTAGGTCGAGGAATTTTTGAACTTAATCCAAACTATCATTTATCTAAGATTACTGAACCTTCTATTCAAAAAGAAGAAACATCTTCTGACAAAATAACAAGAATAGTTCAACAACACAATAAAAAATCAAAAGAGAAAATCAGAGAAAGAATCCTTAATTTAGATCCTTATGCTTTTGAAGAATTAATAGGCCTTTTTTTCGATAGCATGAAATATGACGATGTGAAAGTTACGAAAAAATCTAGAGATGGAGGAATTGATGTTATTGCAAATTTAAAGTTCGGAGTAAATGAGATTAAAGTTGTTGTACAAACAAAACGATATACTAAAAATAAAATTGTTGCAGAAACTATTAGAGCATTATTAGGAGCTGTAACGGATTATAATGCTGCTCAAGGCGTGTTAGTAACCACGTCTGATTTTACCGTTGGTGCAAAGGAACTTGCTAAAAAAAATAAATCTCTGATAGTATTAATAAATGGTGATATGTTAGTAGATCAGTTGATAGAAAACAACATAGGAATTAAGAAATATAAATATGGACTTATTTATATTGATGAGAATTTCTTTGAAAACATATCTCAAACATCTTGAATTTGAACCATTATTAGTTTCAAGTATGCTTATAGAACAAGAATTAATTTACAACATTTCAATATCGTTTAATTTATTATTAAAGAGAACTAGGTTGTTTTTTCCTTTTTTTGGATTTTGAAGCTCATTTATTTCAAATATAATATCTTTTTTCATGTCTTCAAATATTTTATCAATGCTTATTTCAAAATCAGATTCCTTAAAATCATTGAAAATTTTACTGAAAAATATTATATGTTGAAATTCAAAGTCTCTCAACTTATTACGAATAGAATTACCATCAGGGGGGCTGAGAAGTATGAGTGTTGGCACTACGCTCTTTGAAGATTTGAAAATCTCATCATTATTTTGAATCTTAAAATCTAAATAATCAGTTTCTTTTTTCCACATTTTTATCAATGGTTCATTGAAATCATCCCTATCAAGAAGATAATAGATCGGAAGAGCGTCGTGTAGGGAAAGAGTGTAGATCTCGGTGGT
>BPTK01000092.1 GCA_023705905.1 Candidatus Heimdallarchaeota archaeon | reverse complement strand
CGACCACCGAGATCTACACTCTTTCCCTACACGACGCTCTTCCGATCTCAGTGATGACAATTATTAATTTTGCAACAGGTAGACTTGATTCAAGAAAGAACTTTATTAAAGAATGTAAAGACAGGAATATAGCTATGATTGCTATAAAGAATCTTCACAAAGGGAAGCTGTTTACCACAAAGAAAACAGAAACAAGTAAAATGTTTTCTGGAGGACAGTCATATAAATTACAGCTAGAACAAGCTGCAACAGCTGCCCAATGCTTCAATTATGCTTTAGATTTAGGTATAGACTCTGTAGTCTTTGGTGTAAAAACAAGAGAACAACTTCAAGAAAATATTCATTCATTCAAAACTGAGAAGAAGGTTGATTATAGTCACATAATTGAAAAATTTGATGAGCAAGACAAATTGAGTTCATAGAAATTCGCAGTTAAGCTAAACTTCTTGGAATTTTCTAGAATTGTATTAATCTTCTCTTTTTCGGAATATATAGATATAAAAAAAAGAATTGATCACTTATCTTTTTGCTTGAAATAAAGGAATAGAAAGAAAACTAACTACATTTGTGTGAATTTATCTGCAAAATCAGCTCTTAGTTGAGATTCAATCTTTTCTAGTTCATCTTCGATTTTTCGAACCTCAAGTTTTTTCTTATCTATCTTCTTCTGAATATCTGTTATGGTCCGCTTATATTTAGCAATAGCTGATTCCTTCTTCTTCAGTTTCATTTCTTGTTTCAGCGCTTTGTCTTCCTTACCATTTTCTCTGAGCTTTTGAATCTTAATAAGTTGATCTTGAATCTCAGCATTCTCTGAAGCTTGTTTTCTCTGAAAACTTGCCTTATCTCCTTCTAGTTCGTCAAAATCTTCTTTTTCATCAAACATTTTTTCCTTGATTTTGAATTTCTTAGCTAGCATTTTGTAATATTTTATATCTCGTTCACTCATGGGTAAGAGTATAATCTTTTGTTCTATAAATGTATTTTGTACCCGGAAAAATTAACCACTCTAAAGCACAACATTATTTAGTCTTTTTGAGAATCCTCTATGATGAGTTTTTTTGATAGATGGTACTTAGGTGATGCCTCCTTAAAATATGACCCAGATGAAGAATTAACAAAATTATTCAATGAAGAAGGGGAAGGGAAGGTGCTTGACATTGGTTGTGGTCGGGGGAGAAATAGTCTTTATCTAGCAAGTCTTGGTTATCAAGTTATTGCAGTTGATGTCTCTAAATATGCTATTATTCAATTAGATCAAAAGGCTAAGTTACAAGGATATGATATTGAAGGTATAGTTTGTGATATTGGAGAATTTTCTTTCTCAGAAAAGTATAATATTATAGTTATAAGCAATGTTCTTCAATTCATTTTAAAGAGGGTTGAACAGATAAATATAATTTACAAAGTGATGGAATATATAACCACTAATGGGATTATTTTTATTAAGCATCCATTGACAGTAATGGATTTAGAAAGTCAATGCTTCAGAAACGGGATGTTGAATCGATTTTTCACTCATTCGGAATATAACTGGGAAATATTGCTTGATACTAATAAACTCGCTGGACCTGAGAAAGATTTCGAATTTAATATTTTCATAGCTAAGAAATCTTGAAATAGAAGATTTCAATAGATTAGGCTCAATCTACAAGGAAAAGAGCAACCTTCGTTTATTCAAAACATAAGAATAGAGGATTGCATTTGTATTAACCACATACTTTATTAGTCTATAATCTAACCTTTTCATACTGATTAAAAATAAGAATGTTAGATTTTGTTTAAGTCTTTGAAAGATTAACTAGTTTCTGATAATCGATTTTTAATTAAGGAATCTCTCACGAGGTTTAAAACAATAATTCAATTGGAGGAATTAACTTGAAAGGAACAATCAAAAGAATGATTTCTGATAAAGGTTATGGATTCATCACACAAGAAGGAGAAGAAAAAGATCTCTTTTTCCACCGTACTGGTGTTCAAGGTGAATTTGATGATCTAAATGAAGGAGACGAAGTCGAATTCGATTTAGAAGAAACCGATAGAGGAACTCAAGCAAACAACGTAAACAAAGCGTAAACAAAGTCTAAGTTTGAAAGAAATACGCATTTCTGATTCTTAGAACTTCATTTCTTTTTTATCAATTTTTTTATTTTTCAATAATTTTAACATCTTCAGTTTTAGCTTTGATTTAGGATTAACCTAACATTGAGATCAATTTCTTTACCTTTATTTGTAAGACCTGTAACATACAATGTTTCATGATTTCGTATTCCTTGTTCTTTCAATGTTAAATCCATCTCAACATCTACAGGATCCTTTTTATCAATTAGCCAGAATGAAGGTAAAAATTCAGGATCATAGTTATACCCTCTGCTTTTAATTATGGAGAGTAAAACGTCAATAGTAGCAGTTGCAGGTATTTGTATTTCTTCAATTATTGTAGCATTTTTACTACAGAGCATACAATTCTTATTTCGTGGTTTTTCTATATAGAAGAATTTCCCTACTAATCCATTGTAAATAACATACTCTGGATTTACAGTGCCAAGTTCTATTCCTTTGAGATGGTGCATAAGCTTCAAAGCTTCTTGTGATTGTAAGGAGGCTATTACAGCATTAATACTTATGATTGTTGGGTCATGTTGATCAACCATTTTCACAACTTCATCTAAAGAAAATATAGTTTCAGATGGAAAATGCTCTTTCACTAAATTATTTGCATAGTTTATTACAAGATTCATTTCTTCCAAAATGGTCGTATCTGGAGGTCGATTATTCTTTGATTCAAAATATAGTTGCCCTTTTAACAAGCAATGAGATTTCTTCCGTGGTATTCCTACTAGTGTACAAGCTGCTAAAGTTTCTCTTTCCCTTTCTCTTTGTGGGTCACACTGAAGGCAGGCATTTTTTCCTGGTAAATAAGTGTAAACATGACCATAATATGTTGCCGTTCCCCCATCAATCATAGGTTTTCGATATTGAACTGCCCTTCGTATTAGCTCATTCCTTGCTGTAACAGAATCTAGACCAGAGATATACATATCAGCTGTTGCATAAATTCCTGGATCAACATCTTCTAGATTGGAATGGTGCCAGATATATTCACTGTAAGGGTTAATCTTCTTTAGAGCTCTTGCCGCAACCTTAGCTTTAGGTTCTCCTTCATCTGCATCTGAGAACAGTATTTGTCTATTCAGATTAGAATATTCAATGATATCTAAATCGATAAGATGTATAGTTCCTACACCAGCCATAGCTAAATTCTTTGCTATTTCAGTTCCTAATCCCCCAACACCCACAATTAGAACTATTGAATCCTTCAAAGCTTTCTGGTTCCATCCGGGTAATCTAAGTTGTCTGTCAAATCGTTGTCTCTCATCTTTTGAGAAGGCTTCATCGAAGAAATTAGACTTTTTTGTTCCTTTTACGTTCATTTTACACCACTCACTCAATTTAGCTATGACAGTTTAATGATAAATTCTGTGTTATATAAATTTAAATGTAGTTTTCAGTAGAAAAATAAAAGAGACTCAATTTGAGTCTTTATTAAAACGTTTTAGATTTCTAAATACCTGCTGTTGAAACTGGGATCAGTAAAACTGTATCTCCATCTTCAACGCCATAATCTTCAAGAACATCGTCATTATCACATGTTCTTCCAGCATGAGAGAGATGGAATTCTTCAGGGGGTAATCCAAAAATCTGACTAACTGTATATTTTATGTCACTAATAGGAGCATCAGTTGCAACAACAAGTTTTTCTTGTTTTGGACTTGGACCAATTGTGCTTTGGAAATATACACTTATTTTCTTACCTGCAGGAGTTTTAGTCTTGTCAGGAGTCTTTGATTTGATTTCGGTTTCAATAACCTCTTCTTTTTCTTCTTCATCAAAAGAAATTTCTTCAAATTCTTCGCTCATTTTTTTTCAATCCTTTTTTAGTTTACAAATAATATAGTCGAACACAATTATTAAAAAATTACCTATTGTTGGCAATAACTATTCTTATTTATAAACTTAAATAAAGCTAAAATCCTTATCAAAAATGTAATTATCACTAAATTGCTGTTTAGATAAGTTTTCAAACAGATTAACTTATATTAAATCCCAAGGATGAAACTTGAAAACGTTCAAAATTAAGAAAAACATGAAAGGCTAGAAAGGGTGTGACTTACACATGGGTAAAAAAGACGGAAAAAAAAATATTTCAAAAAAAGTTCCCAAGCAAAAATTCCCATATGATTCGAAAATCCCAAAGCACAAACTACCTGAAGATAAAATCCCTAAGCAGCAGATTAAAGATGATGATTTTCTTCCTCCTGAAAAACGAAAAACTCGAAAAACTGAAACAAAACCTGTAAAATCACAGTTTAGAGACAGTCGAGAATCAGGAAAAAACAAAGGGATTCCAAAGGAGAAGATTGTTTCTAAAATCCCAAGACAAGAGAAATTTAAAAAAACCCGTAAAAATAGCAGAAATATTCCAAAACAGAAGATACCTAAAACAAAAATCCCTAAGCAGGACACCTTTTCAAGCACAGAATCACCTAATTACATTCCACAAGAAGAAAATTCTAAACCAAAGAAAAGGGAAACTCTTCCACCTAGAAGAGAGAAATTTAAAGAAATCGATTCAATTGATTCTAAAGCATTAAAAAAGGAAGAAAAGAAGAAGAGAGAAGAAACACCACCTTCTGATGATCGAGAGAAATTTTCAAAAGTTAAGGAGTCGGATTCTCGTTCATTACCAAAGGAAGAAAAA
The DNA here is from genome assembly GCA_023705905.1 of Candidatus Heimdallarchaeota archaeon. Taxonomy (GTDB): domain Archaea; phylum Asgardarchaeota; class Heimdallarchaeia; order Heimdallarchaeales; family Heimdallarchaeaceae; genus UBA460. The sequence goes on along the minus strand of BPTK01000092.1, from coordinate 9,586 downwards.
AGAGAAAAGAAAACAAAAGAAGCTCCTGCAACGATAAAGATAGAGGAAGCAAAAAAGGAGAAAATACCGAAGCAAAAAATACCTAAACATAAAGTTCCAAGCCAAAAATATCCTAAACAAACCAAGAAACCAAGACAAAAGAGAAGCTAAAAAGAGGTAATGTATTCCTCATACAAATATAGCCATAATGGCAGAGTAAAGATATATTATTCCAGAGATAAGTAGAAAGAAATTTTCAAAATATGTCACTGATGTTGCAATATAGATAGCAGGGATAATTAGCATCAGAATAACACCCGCAAATTTAGGGTTCATTCCTTTTTCACTTGTACTTCTAAATCTTATGAATGGATATCTGATGAAGGTTCTAAAAAGTAGAAACGTACTATATAGATAATAAGGTAATAGAAGAAAATCAACAGCATTGATTTCCTTAAAACTTTCATCAGGAAAACCACTAATAGTAATTATACCAATGGAATTAACATCAAAAAGTATTTGAGCTAACAATATTAGAACTGGAATAATCGGCAAAATAAAAACATAAATGAATTCGTTAAATGTGGCTTTGTATTTTAAATAGAACAAACTTCGAATTATGTAAAATAAGGTTAGGAAGACATATATGGATAAGAAGATGAAAAATTTTCCTAATTCATCATTTCCTTCTATAAAATAGTATATAGAGACACCTACTAAGGATAGTGATGTTATGAATGATCCTGTTATATGTGCCAAAGTACCCATTCTTAGACCTCAATGTTTTCTAGATTAGAAGTATTTAATCTCTAGCTTACTGCACTCTTACCATATTTAGACGCAATGCTTTTTATAACTTATCAATTACTCGTTCGATATAGATTTTGGTAGTGGTTCTATATTTAGGATTTCTTACATATGAGGTTGAAATTGGTTTGTTGCATCTTGCACAATATTTCGAGTTTTGGTACCAGCTTCTGAATTCATCTTCATGAGCTGGATACTTGCAATGGGGACAGAGGATTACTTTTCTTGTTTCTTTCTTCTCAAAATCCATAAAACAGATTATACATTTCATCTCATCTTTTCTAGCTTTACCATTTGGGAAGAAATCTCGAACTGTAGTTTTGGTTCTAGTAGTTTTGGTTGATTTCTTTGTAGTTTTTCTGGTTCTTATTTCTCTACCTGGAGCAATCCTAACGCTACTTGCTCTAGCTTTAGAAGAGGATCGTGGAGACCTAGTCCTTGCTGCTGTAGATCTTTGTCTACTCTTGGAAGATCGAGAAGAAGACCTTTGGCTTGTAGTTGATGAGGTTTGTGTCCTAGTAGAGCGTCTGCTAGGAGAACTACTAGACATTATTACTGTCCGACTCTCTGATTTTATAAATCTAACAAAAATGAAATATCTAAAAATATAAAACAAGTAGATAAATGTGAAAATGAGACTAACTAGATCAATTTGCCCGTTAATAATAAACCCTAGCAGAATTGTGAAAACAAAAACGCTGTGAATTATTAAAGGAATAATTCGTTTCTTCTTGACTTGTCTTCTTATTGCTATGGCTGGCCATTTTCTTGAGTAATAGTTGTTAAAGTGAATAGTCAAAATTGTAACTGGAAGTATAAGGGACAAAGATACAAAATTGAAGAACATCTGTATTGCATTTCCTCCAGAAATATCAATAGTAATGGTAAACAAATCATATGCGAGAGGAGAGATATAATTACCCATCAAGATAATACTAAAGGGGAGGAGCAAGAATTGAGAACTGGCAAGAATCGCTTCATGTTTCTTATAATGTCTTCTCTCCAAAATATATCTTAATGAGACTATAGTGTACAGAGTTATGAAGAAAACTGTCAGTGTTGTAGGTAAATCACTTTGGATAATTAAATAAAGTATTCCAACAACTAAACCAACAATCCCAATTGCCAGATAAGTTTTGAAATCATTTAAATCCAATTAGAAGCAACTCGTATATTTTTTAGCTAGAATTATCTGCTTGATTTTTCATAAAAGTGTTTATAGACTCATAACACGCTTCACAACTCATTCCTTCAACTTCAACAGATAATTGGTAATATTTTTGTTTCTCTTGCTGTATACGAAATACACCAATACCATAATCCTTTGGGGAAAGCATCAATGGGTCTATCACAAGAGCTATAGATTTATTCCAGAAGGTTTGATATCTTAGATGTGTGTCGTAGTCATCCCCGCTCAAGAATGGCGTGTAACTTGGATGGGAGTGAGCCCAGCCGATTATGAAATGTTCGCTGTTTTTTTTGTGGAAGATTTCTGTAAATATATTTTGGTCAACTATTTCTACACTCACAGCATCTCCTTGATCTACAGGCCAATAGTTTTCAACAACAACTTGTTCTAATGGTGTTTCTTCACCCCTTATATTTCCTGTAAGTAACCCGATCACTTCAACCCATTTCTTCTTAGGAATAGAATCATTTGCATAAGTTAAGGAATGCTTAGCAAGTTTAAGATAAGCTTTAGGTTTTAACACAATCTCTGAAATTGGTTTGATCTGAAGAATATCTTCAAATATGGCTTCCTCACTAATTTCTTTAGTTTCCTTTGCAACGTCCTCTACAATTTTATCTACTTTATACAATTCGAGAGTTTTCTCAATTGCTTCAATTTTTTCAAGGAGTTTTCTATACTCTGCAGGATAATTATTTTCTTCATCTTCCATAATTTTCACAACTAATTAACAGCTTTATTGAATTACCAGTAAGATTTTGCATACTTTTTATTGATCGAACTTGCTTTTTTAATGAATTTCTTTTTATCATTCAAAAATTCCAGAGCAGCATTTTTGTTAAATACGTCTTTAGGATTTACATATGCTCCTTCAATGTTAAACATAGCAAGAATTGAGTGAATGACTGTAGTGATGCTTTTAGATGGAGACCATCCATCATGTTTTCCAACCAAATCATTATCTACAAGAGCAAGACAGATATTTCTCTTCTTTGGATATTCTTTCGGATTAGGCCAAAAATTAGGATGCCAAATAGGAGTGTGAAGTCTTACAAAGGGAGGTTTGTAAGGATAATTTGGTCCAAAGAAAATCTCTAATTTATATTTGCCACCTGCATAAGGCGTTCCCTTAGGAGCTGTGAACCCAACAGCTAGATGATCCATGGATTTCTTACCTTTAGGGAAAGTTTTTACTTGTGCAACGATGCCTTGTTTATGTAATTTTCTCAAGGCTTCATAGTCTTTTATAATTCTTTGTTTTCTAATTTTTATCACCATTAGTGCTTGAAATATAATGAAATAATTCACTATATATTTACAATATCTGAACTCTTAATGGAAATATAAAAGACTTTGCAAACTCTCAACAAAACCTACGAAGACGATTGAGAAACTATTTTAACAATGGTATACTTTTACTATCTATGAATGTATTTCATGTTGTAGGAAATGAACTGATTCCAATCACAGAACCATATCAATTTTTTAATGGTGACGTTTATGTTATTGAAGCAGAAAAAAATCTCTGGATATGGTTGGGTTCCAAGTCTTTTGCCGACGAAAAGTTTATTGGGTCATGGGGAGCAAAGAAGATTGAACAACAGAACAAAGAACTGAAAATTGTGACGATCAATCAAGGGTTAGAACCTGATGAGTTTAAGGAACTGATTGACTTTGAAGTTGTTGAAGGAGACACTTTAGGTTTTCTTAAATCAATAGATACAAAATATGAGAAAGATTTCAGATTGCTTCAAATTAAGGAAAACGATGAAGGAGAGATAATAGTTTCCGATCTACCTATTGAACACAAACATTTTCAATCTGATGATGCTTTTGTTCTAGATGCTTATAACATACTTTATGTCTGGATTGGCAAAGATAGTCAAGTCAAAGAGAAGTATGAAGCCGGCAGGATTACTAGACAGCTCGAAGTAAAAAGAAAAAGATTCCCGATCATTTATGTTATTGAAGAAGAAGAAGAACCAGATGGTTTTCGCGAGCTTATCTATAAATTGGGATTAAGGGATGGTATTCTGGAATTAAGGAAGACAGTTGAAAGAGTTGATAAGAAAGAAGGATCTACTTCCAAAAAATGGTGGCAGTTCTGGAAAAAATGATTTTTCTCTTCCTTTTCATACTATATACTTCCTAAATAAGTAGAAAGCGCAATTTCATTGGTCTATTTAAACTAAAATATTTTCTCAGTTTTTATATGGAAAAATCTTCATATCTTATGAAATGATGAGCGAACTTTTTACTGAACAACATGAAATTGCTGAATGTAGTGTAGATGGAGACAATTGGTTTAATATCTCAGAAACAGCTGCTCTATTCTGCATAAATGATCATTATCTTTTAAAAGAATTAGATGCTGTATTAGACCATTATAATAAAGGTCATATTGTTCCTGTTAAATATATTCTCTACCGAAAAAAGTAGTTAAAGTAATTTTTCAGAAGATCTTTGTGATGTCTTCCCACGTATATCCTATCTCTTCGTATACAATACCCCATCTTTCAACTTGTTGTATTTCTTCTGGCATTCCACCCAATTTTTCATAAAAAAGACTGTTGGTGTTTCCTTTTAAAATCCAAACTATCATTGATTTAAAACGTTTTTCAATAAAGAAATCTACTATCTGTTCAGTTAATCTTCTTCCCAATTTCTTTCTCTGAAACTCCTTCAAAATATAGATTATGCTTAGGTTGCAATCATAGCTATAAATTCTGTCATCATTTTTTCTTCCTGCAGCTATACCTACAATTTCCTTGTCATCATTTTCTGCAACAAGAGCTAAACTCGTATATGTCTTTGAAATACTATCAAGGTTTCTAGCCCATCTTGCAGTCTCATCTTCAACTGATAAATTATCTAAGACTTCATCTGGAAATAGACCTTTATAGGTTGTTTTCCAAGAATTTACCTTTACATGAGCGATTCCAGCTGCATCAGCTTCCGTTGCTTCTCTAATCAACATTGTTAACTTATTATCCTTATGATTAAAAAATCTAATGCCATGAAATCGAGAAACTCAAATGCACGTTTCACAAGAATCATTATAAGTCTTAATCGATTTTGATAGTATTATGAAATGAATTTGTCATGCAGTCATGTTAGATTTTTTCTGAGTTTATATAGGGAAAGCAAGAGAGACTTATGATGAACAAAGTCTTGCGGACAGAAATAATAGAAATTCGTAAAAAAAAAGAGTTAAGCAAACTTTGTCATCTAACCAAGAACCTTTACAATCGTGGAAATTTTCTACTAAAAGAAGAGTTAAAGAAAAACAATAAATTACTCTTTTACAATGATTTAGACAGACTCTTGAAGGGTGAGCAATGCTACAAGCTTTTACCTGCTCACACTGCCCAACATACGCTCAAACTCTTATCGAGGAACTGGAAAGCTTATTTCCTCGCTCTTAAAGAATGGAAGATACAACCAAACAAATTCCTTAGTTCCCCCCGCTCTCCTTATCACAAGAAACCCACAGGGGAGACCATAGCTATCTTCAGTAACCAACAAGCGAAAATAGTAAACGGGTGGGTGGTGTTACCTAAAAAAGTTAAGTTTACTATCAAGACGCGTTTAACAGCTCAAGATGACTTGAGAGAGATAAGGGTAATTCCTCGAGGAGTAGGATATACTGTCGAGCTTGTCTATCACAAACAGCTTCCAAAAGCAAAGAGGAAAAAAATACGTAAGAAAGGTTCCATCGATCTGGGTTTAACTAACCTCGTGACTTTCGTGGATAACATTGGTTCGAAGCCAATTGTCATCAAGGACGAGGGGAAGGGAGTGAAATCCCTTACACAGTATTATTTGAAAGAAGTAAAAAAGTTACAACAGCAGTATGCAAAACAACAGCAAAAACAGTTGAAGAACAAGAACAGATTAGTTTATGGAAAATCTTTCCTTCTTCTCCGCCAACATTGGAGGTGGAAGGTGAAAGATTGGTTGCACAAGGTGAGTAAGTTCCTCGTTGATCTCTGGGAAAAAAGAGGGCTACATACTATTTTCATAGGTTACAACCCTCTCTGGAAACAGCAGTTGAGGTTGAGGAAAAAAACTACCCAACTCTTCGTTATCGTTCCTTTTGATAAGCTAATCAACCTCCTTACTTACAAAGCAGAAGAGAAAGGAATAAAGGTTGAAAGGATAGATGATTCTTACACCTCTAAATGCAGTTTCCTAGATAACGAGTTATCCCAAAAACAGGTAAATTATCAAGGAAAAAGGGTGCACCGAGGACTGTTTCGTTCTGCAACAGGATGGGTAATTAATGCTGATGTTAATGCTGCTTACAACATTTTACTTAAAGGCGATCCGCAAGCACTGCCTAAACGTAGTGTGGGCGGGGTAGGAGGGTACGTGGTTTACCCCCTTAGAGTGAGCTATCCAGCGATGAAACTCTAGCAAAGATAGCGTTATATGACTATATGACAAAATCAAATCATGGAACATTTTGATGTAATCATCGCAGGTGGAGGAATAGCTGGTTCTACAGCTGCAAAATTTCTAGCAAAGTCGGGTTTAAAGGTTCTATTCGTTGAGAGATACAAGACACCAAGGAACAAGCCTTGCTCAGGTATTCAATTCAAGTATTTCGAAAAGATATTAGGAGAAAAAATCCCCAAAGAAAGACTCTGCAATGTTAATCTTAAGCGAATCAAGATGTATTTACCTAATGGAAAGTCAATTGGATCATCCTTTGAAATGCTTAACTTCATGAGAAAACCATTTGATGACTGGCTGAATATTATTGCGCAAGACGCAGGAGCAGAATTTCGAGATGAACTAGTTTGTCAGAGTGTTGAAGAAGAAAGTGATAATGTCATAGTTTCCTTAATTGATAAAGATAAAACAATGACCAAACACCAATGCCGATACTTTGTTGATGCTACAGGTTTACGACCAAAAATACGTGCTCAGCTACGTCCTCAAGATTTTAAAGGTAAATCTGTTGGTGCTACTCTAAATTATTATATTGATGGAGAAGCTAATTTAGACCCTGAGACATTATACCAGTTCTGGAATCTTGATTGGAATAATGCAATGTTTGCTTGGATTTATAAGAAAACATTAGATGATAATAAAGACTATTGGGTTGTTGGTACGGGTTACAATCATGGTAATATAACTGAAATACAAGAGCTCTTCTACAACAGTATGAAGGAGAAATTCAAGATCTCAGGAGAGATTATTAAGAAAGAAGGATACTCCTCATCCATTGATATGTATTCCAAAGATCGCGTCTGGCTAGGGCAAAATAGAATTCTCATGGTAGGAGATGCTGCGGGTTTAGTCGATCAAGTCAGGGGGGTAGGAATGGATGCAGCAGCACTTTCTGGAAGACTGCTTGCTAAAGCTATTTCTAGAGCTGATAAAAAAGGAACCAAGGCTATTGATGAATATACAAAATTAATGAAAAGAGTTACAAGTCAAACAATTGCAAATCAACAAAAGGAAATCAATGTTCACGAGAACAATGAAGAGCTTCAGAGAGCTTTAGAGAAATCTTTGCTGAAAACAGGAATGAATATGTTCATTCAAACAATTATCAATAAGTTTAGATCTCCGGAAAAACAGAAATTGTTACCTCCATAAGAGCTCACCCATGTAATTACCAATTTTATTCTACTGCACTTTCCTTAACAAATATCACAACTTGTAACCTCTTTTTGTGTTCAATCCTTTTTATATATACTAATTACGTTAGGATAGGTGTAAAAAAAATGAACAAAAATCTCACAAAAAATATCAAACTCTCAAAAGAACTCAAGAATGATAGAAATGATGCAATGAGAGCATTAATCCTCCTAAGAGGTTCTCTCTAATACTTTTCTTTTATTTTATGTATAATGTTTAGAAGTTATTTTTCATTCTCTTCATCTTCAAACTCATATCCACTCTTCTTCCAAGCTTCATACATAATAGGGTTCTTCTTCAAAAATTCATTTCTTTCATTCTTATCTACTCTATTCAAGATACAAGAAAAGTTTACACAATCCATGCAAACATATAGTTGAATGAAAAGATACCATAGAACTATACCGAATAGTGTGATACCTAGATAAACCCATAGCTGCCCTACGATCAGAAATACTATTGGAATCAAGAAAATAATATTCGCTCCTACAAGAAACTGTACATTCTCAAATTTACTCATAGGTCCAGGCTTGAATTTAGAAGTTTTTAAAAATCCGTAATTGATTGAACAATGTAGAGTTTTGCTCTTACCTTCAGCATAATATGGACAGTGAGAACAGAGTATTCGAGGTTCCCAAACAAGGAAGAAAAACACAATATAACCCATCTAAGAGAGTATAGATATGAGATTCAACGGAAATCCTAAAAGTATCAAACCTACAAATGCGGGTATAAATGCAATGAAGAAGGGTATACCAAATATTATAGAGTATTTAATGTTTAAATGACAATGTAACCTTCCTTTCAATTCGCAATCAGAACAATTTTCTTTATTCTCCCAAATACAAATTTCGTGAGGATTTCTGGTTGTCACGTTACTGAAATATGATTTAGCTTTAATAGAGTTTTGCCAAATTGAATTGGAAATAATTGCACAATTTATTTATTCCTCTAGGTAAGAGGTTTAAAGAAAAATAATGATGGATAGCAAAAAATTCTATTGGTTCTCTATATCCATAAAAGAAGAAGAGGATTAAAGATCATCCTCAGTAGTTTAATCGCTGGTAGATTTCTTGCTAGTAGATTTTTTACTGGTAGATTTCTTCTCATCAGCATACTTGATTTTTTCATAATTTGCTTCCAATATGCGAGTGAAATCTTCAGCTAAGTAGAGTAAAATCCTTGGGTCAAGAACTGTTAAAGTTATCAGGTATCTTCTGTTCAATCTATCCCGTTCATATATCATCCAATCTACTTCTTCATCGATATAATCTTTGAAATCTACACCAGTTTCCATGATTGCTTCAACAGCGTGAGAGTGTCGATCATCTGAGTGAGTAGCCCATCTCACAGGATATACATAATGAGTTTCCTTGACTTTTTTCCCATATAAAAATAAGTGAGTTATCCCGTCTTTCTCAGTTTCTAAATTCTCTACTTTGATATTCAGAACTTCCTCTTCACGTAGTTTGTCTGTAGGTATAACAGCTGTTGTTTTATTAGGTTGAAGGATAGTAACAAAGCTTGTGGAGATTCCTGTTACAACACCCTCAATACTCATATCATTAATAATCAGATAATCACCAACATTATGATGTTTGCTTAGTACAAGATGTAATCCTGAGAGTAGCTCTCCCAAGGACCTTGATGCAGCTAAGCCAAAAGCAGCACCCACAGTTGCAGCAACTCCTATGACTGCGCCTACAAAATTCTCAAATTTGGTCATATAAGCGATGACAAAAAATAGGATTACAACAAATCTGCTTAAAACGCGTATAGTATTCTCAATATCATCATTTATTCTTTCTTTGAATGTTCTAAGAATAATTTCAACAATCCAGATAATAAGGAAAGCAATCAAAGTGTAAATAAGGAATGATTCAACAAATTTAGCCAACATTCCCCTGTAATCCAAAGGTTCTATGGCTTCAGGATCGTAAAACTGGTCATCATACCATTGCT
>BPTK01000091.1 GCA_023705905.1 Candidatus Heimdallarchaeota archaeon | reverse complement strand
ATGTAAAAAGAATAATCGCTAACCCCATAACGCCTAAACCTGCAAAGAAACCATATTCATTATAATCAGTCTCTACTAATGAGAACACTAGAATTAAGGTCATTCCTATTATAAAGAGTAGAATAATGATACCTGTATATATTAGTTTGAATCTCTTCCTTTGAACTATATCTGTTTTCTTCGTTGATTCATCTTGTTTTTCAGGTATCTTCTTCTTTTTTAAGCTCATATTTTCCACAACTCTTCACAATTTAAGAATATATTCGTTTGATGGAAAGGAAAAGATGGAATTAAACAGTGGGAAAAGTATAAATCCAATTTGTTACTGGAGTACCACCAGTTATCATCCAAAAAATTGTCCAAATAGCAATCATTGTTATGAAATATTGAAACACTGCTGAAGTGAAATATTTTCTAATTTTGATTCCTGGTTCTTTCTTTCTGTATAGTAACATCCAAATTAAAGAGGCTGTTAAGTAGATGAGAAGCATTGTTAATCCAGCTGGCCAATTTGTAAAGCCAGTAAGTCCAAAAATTGTTCCAGCTAAGAATGCTAGAATGACTTTAGACCAATATACCTGGTTCATTAAAGCCATATCTTTTATTTTTTGAAGAATATTCTTTGGTTTCAAACTATTTTTAACCTTATCTGTAAATTTTAGTTTATCTGTGGACAATTCAAATCACCGTGATCGACATGAAAACTTCATTATCTAGTATTGACATATCTGCTTTAGTTTATGAGTTACAACCAAAATTAATTGGAAGTTGGGTTAATAATATATATTCCATATCGAAAAATAGAGTTATATTAAGATTTCGTAAGTCAACAGAAAGTCCTATGGAACTTGTTATAGAGCTTGGGAAACGCTTTCATCTTACAAAGTATGTCAGAAAAAAGCCCGTATCACCTAATAATAAAATAATGACCTTAAGAAAGCATATTAGAGATTTACCTGTGAACAAGTTTTACCAAAGGAAACTTGATCGTGTCATAGTTTTTGAGATTGCTTACAAAGATGGTTTTTACAAATTGGTTATTGAGTTGTTCGGGGATGGAAATTTTATTCTAGTCGGGCCAAATAATAAAATCATACTCGCTTATAATTATAGAAGGATGAAAGATCGTGATATTCATCCTGGCAAATTCTACAAGTTTCCCCCTTCTCCTGATGAAAACATCACCACACTAACTCTAGAGATGTTTGAAGAAAAAATTAAAGCATCTGAAGGCAAAATTGTCAATTTTCTAAATGATGTTCTTGGACTAGGGCCGTTATACTCGAAAGACGTACTTACTAAATCAAGTGTTCAAATAAAAAACATTGTAGATTTAGATGATGAATCCAAGGAACTGATTTACAATCAGATTACTGTCTTAAAAGAACAGATTACCGGAAGAAACTATACTTACGCTAAGTATATTGATGAAGATGAGGTTGTAGATATTACTCCTGTGGATATCTCAAAACATAAGGATTTAGAAAGAGTTGAGGTTGAATCATTCAATGATGAACTCGATGATTTCTTCTCAAATCAAGAAGAAGAACCGGAGTATGTTGAAGATAAACAAGTAACAACTGGAAAAATTTCTAAATACCAGAAAATACTTCAGAGTCAAGAAAATCATTTAGGGAAACTGATACTGCAAGAGGAAGAAGAGAAACATAAAGGAGATCTATTGTATGCACATTTTACTTTAATTGACGAGTTATTAACTACAATAGTTACAGCCAGACAAAATGATGTTCCTTGGGACAAAATCATTGAGAAGCTAGAACTAGCTCGAGACAAAGGTATCCTATCAGCTGAAATTCTTGAGAAAATAAACCCCAAAACTAAACAGTTATGGTTAAACCTCCTTAATGAAAAAACAGGGGAAAAAGAAATTGTTGAACTAGACTTTACTTTAACCTTAGTGGATGGCGCTAATTTATTTTACGAGAAATCAAAGAAGGCAAGAAGAAAAATACCTGGAGCTAACGCGGCTATTGCAAGATCAAAGAAACTGATTGAAGATGTAGAATCTACTAAAGTGGAAATAATTGAGAAAGTAGAATCAACACCTCTTGTAATTAAAAGAAAGAAGCGATGGTATGAGAAATTCCATTGGTTCTTACGTGGTGATAATCTGATAATAGGTGGTACAGACGCAAATTCTAATGAGAAAATACTAAAAACCTATTTCGATGATAATGATTATTTCTTCCATGCAGACGTTCATGGCGCTCCTTATGTCGTAGCTAAAGATGGTATATCTAATCTCTCAGAAGAAGATTTTCAAGAAATAGCGGTATTCGCTTTAAATTACTCCAGTCTGTGGAAAGCTAAAAAACTTGTAGGGGATGTCTATCGTGTTCTGCCAGACCAAGTTAGTCTTACTCCTCCTTCAGGTCAGTTCTTAGCTAAAGGAAGCGTTATGATATATGGTGAAAAGCATTATTTCAAAAATATTGAAATCAACCATGCTGTTGGTTTAGTAATTTTCGAAAACTATGCCCAAATCATAGGTGGACCAGTAATCAGTATTGATCAAAGAACAAATATGTATGTTGAAATCAAACCCGGAGATGTTCCCAAAGGTAAGATTGGAAATCAGATTAAAGCAAAACTAGCTAAACAATGCCCTTCTGAGGAGCTTTACAAACTAGATGCTTTGACCATTAATGATATATTGCCTTTCATACCTGGAGATGCAGAAATTATTGAATAAATATAGGCAAAAACGCAGAAAATGTAAAACCTTTAAAGGAACGAAAATCTTCTACTTATACAAGCAACTAGGATGGTTTATGATTTGAAATCAATATTCGACAGAAAAAAATTCGAACTTGCTCTCAGTGAAATAATGACCACAAACGTCGTTTCTATATCCCCTGAAACATCAGCTGATGTTTGCGCAAAATTGATGGTTGAAAATAAAATAGGTTCAATAGTGGTTCGAGGTCAAAATAACAAAGCACTTGGAATTATTACTAAGGAGAATTTAATCAAGAAAGTTATTGCTGCAAACGCGGATGCATCAACTGTTTTAGCTTTAGATCTCATGACAAGCCCCGTTATTACTGCCCCTCAAACAATGACAATTATACAAGCAATGCAATTAATGTCCAAACAAGGAATAAGACATTTAGTCATTCTTAATGAAGGAAAACTTGCAGGAATGTGTTCTGATACAGATATTTTCAAGGTTGTTCCCCAGCTAATTATGTTGGAACAAGAATATTTGAAAGTATTAGGAGAATCTCAAGTTACTGAAGAACTTCCAGACCTAGCAGGTTACTGTGACGACTGTAAGGAGTTTAGAGAGAAACTCATCTTCCATGAAGGTCGCTATATCTGTAATAATTGTGCTCCTGAAGGGTTGTTAGTGAGTAATGAATAAGTTCTATGCAGATTCGATGCTTGGTAAATTGACCCGTTTCCTAAGGTTTCTTGGTTATGATACTTTTTATCGTAGGGAAGAATCAGTTGAAAAAATGTTAGAAACCTCTTCTGAAGATAATCGAATTGTTTTATCAAAATCAAAGGATATTGTAAATAAATGTAGCAAATTAAATGTGAAATCTTTGTTTATACTGAGCAATGATATTATACATCAACTCAAAGCGTTGTATGATACTTTACATTTAGAGATGGCTCTTCCTCCTCGAAATACAAGATGTAGTATGTGTAATAATGTATTAGTTGAAAAAAATAAACAAGAAATCATTAAATTCATTCCAAAGGGAACAGCAAATCATTATGATCGTTTTTGGCAATGTTCTGCATGTGGAAAAATTTATTGGATAGGTAGTCATTGGAGAGATATTGAAAAGACTATAATTGAAGCAAAAGTTGGTTGTAATTATGCAGGTAAAAGATGAAACTGGTATCTATTTAGTCAAATTAGCTAGGCATTCTGCTGAAAGTTGGGTTATAAATAGTGAAAGCCCTACACCAACTGAACCTATTCCTGAACAAGCAACAATTACAACAGGAGCTTTTGTTACTGTAAAATCATTTGAAAATGGAGAAACTCACCTAAGAGGCTGCATAGGTTACCCCCTAGGCATAAAATCACTATATGAAGAAGTAATAGATCTCTCAAGAGAATCTACACTTAATGATCCTCGATTTCCTCCTGTTAAGGAACACGAATTTTCTTCTTTGGTTTTTGAAGTAACCGTTCTAACTCCTCCAAACGAAATTGAGTATTCTGATTCTGCGGATCTACTTAATCAGATTAATGTTCCAGGTGATGGGCTAATAGTTAAATTTGGCCAATATCAAGGACTGTTATTACCACAGGTACCTGTAGAGCAGAATTGGGACAAAGAAGAATTTCTTTCCTATACTTGTAGAAAAGCTTACTTACCAACTGATATATGGAAAAAGGAGAAAATTTCTGTGAAGAAATTTCAAGGAGTAGTATTTAGTGAAATAGAGCCAATGGGGAAAATAAAACGTTTAGCTTTGAATCACTAACAATAAAAAATTGAAATGTCATCTTCTTTCAGATCTTCTACTAAATAGGGCACGAAAATTGGAATTGTAGTTGGAAATTTCATAGATATATCCTCAAAGATGCTTCTTGACATAGCAATACTCATACACTGTGCCTTTTGATAATAAATTAGTATCTCCTCAGAGTGAAATTGTTTGTCTTTTGCAAACGTAATTCTTTCAGCTTTCTTGAGATTTGGTTGTAAATCTAGTAATTTTGAAATTGCTTTCTGGTATTCCTTTGAGTATTGGGGAAATTGGTTCGTAGAGTAGATTACCGTGATTGCTCCTCTTTTGTATAGTTGTAGTATATTGGCTATATCTTCGTTTTCACCAGAAATAAGAACTAAAACTCTACCCTGGCATCCAGCAGGGAGCCCCCCTAATCCCCTAACAACTTGATCATATACATATGTTAATCCTTCACGTATTTCCAAGTACAGATAATACTCGGGATCAGTTAAATTAACACTTAAATTATTATCATCGATATTATCTAGAATGAACTCTCCAATGTCAGCTGCCATCTCTACGCTTGAAAAAGAATGTTTTCCTGTGCGTTTAACTTTCACAGCAAACGTTGAATAATTTCGTAATCTCTCAAAAAATTGTTTCTGTATAATTCCCGTGAATTCTTGAAAATCAGTGTTGCAGGCGTACACTTTGCTAATACTAGCTATACCTGGGATGAAATTACTCAAAAGAGGTACTATTTTATCTGTTTCTTCTGAAAAAATGAATATTCTACTAAATCTGTTTTCTATTCGAAATTCTTCAATACCATTATTCTTCAAAACAAATTCAATATGTGATATTAATTTCTTTGTTAACCATTTTCTGGTTTTAGGGCTTTTGATACCTATTTCAGAAAATCTTATCAAAACTATTTGCTGTTGCTCATTTAATCGATTACTATCACTTAGATTACTCTGTTTCAAAGAAATCTATACCCTCTA
Source organism: Candidatus Heimdallarchaeota archaeon (assembly GCA_023705905.1). Taxonomy (GTDB): domain Archaea; phylum Asgardarchaeota; class Heimdallarchaeia; order Heimdallarchaeales; family Heimdallarchaeaceae; genus UBA460. The sequence goes on along the minus strand of BPTK01000091.1, from coordinate 9,019 downwards.
TGAATCTCTCGCGTCTAGCTTCAATTTCCGCTTCTGTAAACCCACCTTCTCCGTCAGTATCAACTACCTCTATAACATCTGAAACTGTATGTTCGATGTCATCAGATACCTCATAGGCATCTTTCTCTTCAAGTTTTGATTCATATCCACATTTAGGGCAAGCTAAAATTTTCGATTTTCCCTTCTTTTTTGGGATTAGTAATTTTCCGCAATCTGGACAAAATTCCATTTCAAACCCTCAACTTGTGATTTTTTTCCTATATGTTCGTTCAACCTTTTGAACATTTCTGTTTGATACAAAATAGACGGTATCTCTCATATGCAATTCATTTATAACTACAAACTTTTTAACCAAGGTTTACAAATTAATTTTATGGATCAGAATTTTCTTTCTAATACTTCTTCAAGGAAAGATGAACATCTGAAGATTTGTATTGAAAACGATGTAAAATACGAAAATGTATCAACTGGATTTAATAATTACATCATGATGCCAAATCTTCTTACAAAAATATCCCCTGAGGATATTGATTTGTCTACCACATTTTTGGGTAAATCGATGGATTCTCCTTTACTAATTGCAGGAATGACAGGAGGTACTGAGAAAGGAAAAGCTATGAACAAAATCATTGCCAAAATTTGCGCTGAATACAATATCGGTATGGGAATAGGTTCACAAAGAGCTGCAATTGAAAATCCATCATTGATTGATAGTTTTCAGGTAAGGGATATTGCTGAAAGCATTCCATTACTAGCAAACTTAGGAATTGCTCAATTCACATCTGGATATTCAGTTAAAGAAGCTGAACAAGCAATTGAAATGATAAATGCAGATGGATTAGCGATTCATATAAATCCTTTACAGGAATTCATTCAATACGATGGAAATAAGAACTTGGCAAATGTTCAACAAAATCTAATAGATTTAGTGGGAGAAAGTAAATCCCCGATTATAGTAAAAGGCGTGGGGACTGGTTTTTCTAACGAAGATATGAAGTTTTTATCATCCCTCAATGTTGCTGCAATAGATTTAGCAGGGGCTGGAGGAACCAATTGGAAGAAAATTGAGATATTCAGAAATCCATCTTTGACAAATCTTTCCACCAGTCTAATTAATTGGGGAATACCTACAGCTGATTGCTTGGTAAATGCTGTTGGAGTTATCTCTGATTCTTCAAAGAAAATAATAGCTTCTGGTGGAATCTGGAATGGGACGGATGCAGTAAAGGCTCTGATGTTGGGAGCAGATTATGTAGCTTTTGCATTACCTGCTTTGTTAGCAATCAGCAAAGATTCAGAAGAAGGATTGAGAAAGTTCATTAACAATTATATTTTTGAGATGAAAATAGTTCTAACAATGCTAGGCATAACTAATCTTGAAGAATTAAGAAAGAAAAAAAACTTATTAATGAGAAAAACTCCTCATTAATAATTCAGACTAACTATGATTCGTCATAGAGTATAAACTCTCAGTATTCTTTTTTCATCCTTTAGTTATAGTAATATTTAGTATAATTATCTTTTTTGATAGCCACTAAATAACTCAACTAGAAAAATCCGGGATTAAGTATAAACGATGGAATGACTATTGCGATATTGATAGCCACAATTGTAGCGAAAACTTTCCAGTCCCATTTCAGTATTTTTGCTCCATCTAGTTGCCAGACGGGTAAACAATTGAATAGAGCAATTAGCGCATTAAATTGTGCTACTTGTATGAAAATGTTTGGTGTTGACATTATCCCAGTAAATGGTATTATTCCAAAACTCACATCAGTTAATAAACCAATAACTAAACTAATAGCTCCAATAACTGCATTGATTGCTGGTCCTGCTAAAGCAACCATACCTAAATCTTTTTTGTCCATCTTTCTGCTCAATGGTACAATAGCAACAAATCCTGGTACAATTAATCCAATACGCAAAATAAGGGTAAGTAAAGTGTAAATTATCCCTCTCGTCCAGAGTATGTATCTCGCAAACTGCCCTCTTCGCTGAGCTACAACCTTGTGAGCCATCTCATGTGGTAGAAAAGCTGTTGCTACCAAAATTGCAGATGTTAGAAACCCCCACCAATTATTGGCGAAGAAAAGTTGAGAAAAACCAAAAACTAATACTATGAGAGAGAAACCTATGAGAATATCAACTAACTCGCTTCCAAAAGAGAGCAAGCCTCTGGATTTCTTCAATCGTTGTTCTATGAGTTTTCTCCTGGTCTCTTCGTCGGCATAAGCATATGGATCTTGATATTGTGGCTGTTGTCCCATAGCTTGTTGCGCCATATTCATGGCATTCTGGGCCATTTGACGGATTACTTCCTCATTAGCTGGAGCACCTGTAGCCGCAAAGGGTTGTTGAGCTTGACCTGGTACTGCAGTACAACGATGAGCTTCTGGATCTCTATGTTTCTGACAAAACGATCCTCTACAGTAACGACAGTAGAAAAGTATGTCTTCTTGAGCTCCACAATTAGGATATTCACATCTCATCTATTTCATTTTGCACAGAACACGGGCATTTTAGAAGCTATCTATTTAACATGATTTGTTTTTGTAATGTAGCAGTATAACAAGACTTTTCTTAGAGTTTCGTTATTCTTATCTTCTATTTTCTTTTTACTCTGTTCTGTTAAATTTCCGCTGTGAGTGTATATTGTTACAATAAGTAATACGCACCCCTAAACATCGAAAACCACCTAAAATCCATTTCCTCTTAGGTGAGCTCTATTTCACTCAAACAAGTTTTGGTACATGCCAGTATTGAAAAAAAAATAAAAGGCGAATAATATTAACAATCTACTGTAATTCAATAGTTTTTACCCTCTTTTTTTTCCTATTTAGTATTACTAACGCAAAAATAAGAGTAGGTATAACCGATACTAATAATGGGGAATCAGCATCATTACCCCCATTAGCAATTGCTTTGAAATTATTAACATACCAATTACCGGCAATGATCATGTCAAAGATTTTATGAACTGTCTTCATTTTATTTTTAGTGAGACAAGACTTATAATAGATATTTATGTATATATCCCCTAAATATCTAAATTCTGAAACATATTGAAATGTTTCATTAAAAACTATTGGTTCTGAAAGATTAAGTAGAGGAAGAGCTTCCCCAGACCAAGTTGATTCTGGCCAATTTGATTCTGGCCAAGTCATGTTAAGATTATCAATTTCAAATATCATATTTTTTAGTGAGAGAAGACTAGAAATGAGAATTTCATGAAATTCGTTGTTTTCTATCCATTTTTCACCACCATTTATGAATTTTGATGCCATATTTCCATCCTTTGATAGAAAGTCTAACATAGTCCAACCACCAGGGTAGCTTTCATTATAAGTACGAAATGCTGTGAGATAAAGCGGTGTATGAAATTCTGCAAAAGCATAACCAGAATTAGGTCCATCAGGAAGGAGAATTGAAGGAGAAACTGTATCAACGTACCACCAACGAATATTATCAGAGTCAATCATATTAGATAGTTGTTCATAAACGCTATTATCATTAAGAGAGACATTCGCTAACAAGAAGTCTACTTTACCAGGTAACAAAGTATCATTAAAATTAAAGACTAAAATATCATCTAAATCAGAGATTTGATGGGCTAACCAGTTCAAATCCTCAATGATTCTATTTTTTAGTATTTCATTCTCCTCATATGTTTGGCTGGTTTCATTGAAAATTAAAAGTTGGGCAGTAAGATTCTCCTTTGTTAATCCATTTAGTTCTAATGAAATTAATGAATAAATTGATGGAATATCTGTACTATTTACTAGGTTTATATTAGAAACAGAGAAAGAAACAAGTGAAACCAGGAACAAGCAAATGAGAGCTGTTTTTTTCTTTTTCATTATTGAACTTCCTATTTAATTATGGTTGATGACATAGGTAAAGCGTTGTCTGTAAATTATTGAAATCCATTGGATGTTGATCATAAAGACCTGTAACGTAATTATAGGCATCATTAAAAGCTGCGTCTGTATTAGCATAATTAACGTAGAAACTTTGACACATTATTCGTAGAAAAAGACTATTCATATTATTTATTCTTGTATCTAATGACCAACTAGGATTATAAGCTTCTAGATGATGCCATGAATATTCGTCCCACTCACAAGCTACCATCACATGCTTTTTGTTGGTTAATTCTTTTCCTCTGTAAAGAAAAGCTTCTGCATGGCAGCTATCCACGATATATATTAAGTTATCAGTTTCTAAATCAGATAACCAATATTTCAGTTCAATAGCAGTAACACCCTTATAGTAAGGTGTCCACCCCCATTCGTAAGGCCAAGTGGTTGTTGTATGAGAATGTGTCCACGCATCCCAATCTGGTGGTGCACCAAAAGCATGTCCATGTGCTGAAAATAGGACTACTACAATGTCTTGTTGTTTCTCTTTTGTATCTAAAGTATCTATTATACTAATTACATTATCATCGTTCCAATCATAATGAGTTGCGAAATAACCAGGAATGTATTTCGCCCTATCGCTTAGAAGTATATCTCTAAATGGTTCTATATTGCTTCTCCATCTTAAGGGGTAAGGTGAAGAATGTTCATCATCGTAATCATATCCAAAACCAACGAAATGGCATAAAGGTGGATCTACTGTGAATGATACGCTATCCATAACAACACTTCTAGTAGTCATGCTAAAAGGACTAGGTCCCCCACTTACTGAAACTGAAACGGTAAAAGAATGTGTTCCTCTACCATAGTTATCAATAAAGTTCTTTGCATCGTATTGAATATCTACTCCTACATGATGGAGAGAGTGATCTAACTGTCCATCAATATATGTGTTATATGATTCATATGGACCAATGATTATGAATTTGAAAGTGATATAATCGCCATTTAACAAACTGTTAAATTGCTGACCATTAGTCGGTTTCTGGATAGTGGTTGATGTAGCTCTTACTTCTTTAATTAGCATCGTACTACTAAAAAGCACTATTGTAAAAAATACAAAAAATACAACCTTATTTTTTTTCGTTCTCATAGTTTTATCTTCTCTTTTAATTTTTCAAACTTAATTGTTTAATTTTCCTGATTGCTCACTGAAGAATTCATTATAAATACCTATCGCAGATTAGCTAGTTGTGGTAAAAAAGGAGATATTTTTTACAATTTTCCCATATTGTAATTTCACCAATTGGTTTTCTTCTTAAAGTGTGATTTTCATATTTAAATTTTCCTTAACACTTGTACTTACGCAATAACTTTGTAACCTGTATCACATTATTCTAGAAGATATCGAAAACACATACAGATTTCATAAAAGGTGACAGAACCTGTTTTACAGAGAGTAATGAAGATTCGGGAAACAGTGAAGAATGGGGGGAGGATAGATAAATGGAGCATAGCATTCCATAAAACGAGGAGGACAGAAATAAGGACATAAAAAACGGACTGCTGGATATCGAGAGGTGGTAGAGATATGTCAAGTCTTGACTAACCTGAAAGCTGTTTCTATTCCACAGTTTCAATAATAATTGTTTACCTCTTTTTTTGTGGCCTTCCATCCAACAACAAAGAACCATTCTTCAATCTTCTTTTACCATCTAGCATGAAAATGGATTTAAGTTTTTTTCCAACCCACTATATATACATTGATAAACTATTAAAAAAAGTAACAATCTCCAGTTTATATTATGAATACTCTCCTTCTCTCCTCTTCTTCTATCAACTTCCCATATTTGAAAAAGCGAATCTTTGCATTTCTAACTTCATATAAATCATTATCAGAATTCAGGTTGATTCCTTTATCCTCATCTGTTTTCTTTCTTTGTTCTACCTAAATCAAATACTTTCTGAACAGAAGGGTAGAAAAACCAATACCATTACAAAACCAAGTGTAGGAATCATCCGAAAATGAGTCAGTTGAAGATTGTTTCCAGATACAAATATTTTTTAATACAAAGCTCAAAAATCCAATGAATTAACTCAACTAGTTGATGATTACTATGAAAAAAGATATTGAAATTGCACAAGAAAAAGCTAAGGATATGAAAAATATCCGAGAAATTGCTGCAAAAGTTGGCTTAAAAGAAGATGATTTGGAGCAATACGGAAAGTATGTTGCAAAATTAGATTATCAAACAATGTTAAAAATAATGAAATCTGATAAACCTAATGGGAAACTAATTTTTGTAACAGCTATGACAGCTTCAAGAGCTGGTGAAGGAAAAACAGTAACCACAATAGGTCTTTCACAAGCTATGCAAAAAATAGGCAAAAGTGTTATGTTTGCATTAAGAGAACCTTCAATGGGCCCAACCTTCGGAATAAAAGGAGGAGCCACCGGAGGTGGATTTTCGCAAGTTTTTCCTATGTGGGACATAAATCTGCACTTTACAGGAGATTTACATGCAATTACATCTGCACATAATTTACTTGCAGCTTTACTTGACAATCACTTAACAAAAGGAAATAAGTGTAACATTGATCCAACCAAGACAACTTGGCCAAGAACAATAGATATGAATGATAGAGCATTAAGAAATATCATTACTGGACTAGGTGGAAGAAGAATGGGTGGTGACATCCGAAACACAGGCTTTGTTATTACAGCCGCTTCAGAAATTATGGCTATTTTAGCTTTATCAGCTAATGTTGGTGAACTAAAAGAAAGGTTAGGAAGTATACTATTAGGATATACATATGATGATAAGCCAGTCTTCGCTAGAGATATTGAAGCAGTAGGAGCAATGACACTAATATTGAAAGATGCAATAAAACCAAACCTTGTACAAAACTTTGAAGGAGTGCCAGGTTTCATTCACACCGGGCCTTTCGCTAATATAGCGCATGGAAATAGTTCTATTATTGGGACTAAATTAGCCCTCAAATTAGCAGATTATACTATCACTGAAGGTGGTTTCGCTGCTGATCTTGGTTTCGAAAAATTCGTAGATATTGTTGCTCGTCAGTACGATACTCTGCCTAATGCTGTTGTTCTCGTTGTTACTGCTAGAGCACTTAAACTCCATGGTGGTATCAAAGATTTAGATGAAGCCAAAAACATTCACATGGATGAATTAGCTAAAGGTTTTGAGAATGTTGAAAAACATCTTGATAACATGCTTAACGTCTTCAACATCCCTCCTGTTGTTGCTATTAACCGCTTCCCCTTTGATTCTGATGAAGAAATTAAATGGATTAAAGACAAATGTCAGTCTTTCGGTGTCACTGCTGCTGAAAGTGAGGTTTTCATGAAAGGTGGTGAAGGTGGTATCGCTTTGGCTGAAGCTGTTTTAGAAGCAATTGAAAAGGGTAAAGGCGATGTAAAATTCGCTTACGAATTCAATGATCCTATTAAGGTTAAGATTGAGAAAATAGCTAAGAAAGTTTATGGAGCAAAAGACGTTGAATTTTCTCCAAGAGCTTTACAGGAAATTGCTTCCATTGAAAAGCTAGGTTTTGCAGATTTTCCAATGTGTATGGCCAAAACCCAACTAAGTCTTTCTGATAAAATTGGCTTAATGGGCGCACCAAAAGGATGGACTCTAAACGTAGATGAAGTTCATCTATATACTGGTGCTCGTTTCATTGTTCCTGTCTGTGGTAGCATGTTCTTATTGCCTGGTTTACCTCCAGTTCCAGCAGCTAATAGAATGGATTACACAGAAGACGGTGAAATTATAGGTTTGAACTAAGTTTCAATCTTTTTCTTTTCTTTATTTTTTCCTCCATTGCATATGAAGTTAGGTTTTTTAACGGAAAACACATAGTAATATTATGCAAGGACGTAAGTTTGCCTTTTTTCTATTTGCAGTGACTCTTTTTTCAGTTGCGTTTTTCAATGTTGATTTTTCCTATGCCGGTTGGGAAGTTGATCCTGTAGGTGATGTCCCTAAAGCTTATCTAGATATCACAAATATGACAATTTCAAAAAACTATTTGGAACTCGATTTAAATGCTGATCCTTACTTTAATGACAGTGATGTTAATTGGCGTTTCTATAATATCTGGATAGACACAAGTATGGAAGATACCAATCCTGATACTTCAACTTGGAGTACTGATGTTTATGAATATGTAGCTCATTTTGATTGTCGTTGGAATGGAGATCAATGGATAAACAACTCTTATCTCAATGCCTTCCGCTATTATCTAACTTCTGATGGTAGTGCTGAGGTTACTGGTAGTTTCTTTTGGGATGGAAATAATTGGGTTGGATCAGATCCAAATATAGATTTAGCAGTTGTCTCAGGAAGCACGATTGCTTATGATACAGAAGGAGCTCTTTTTAGAGAACAACCTTTAGGGACAGGTTATGTCATCCAAGGTGTTGCCAATACCTCCAACCTAACAACAGTTGACATAGCACCAAATAATGGTTGGCTAGATGAATTCGATAATTTATGCGTACCACCAGATGGTCCAGAAGATCCCGATCCAACAAGTACTCCCTTCTCAATTTTCGGTTTATTATTTGGTATAATCCTTTTGGGAATAATTGGATCAAGTGTAAGTAAAATTAGAAAAAAGAATTAGATTTCTTTACTATTTTTCCTTTTTTTTATTTTTGTTAATTCTAATGAAATTCCTGACTTTGTTATTTTGATCTTAATAAAAACTCTAATCTCGCTGTTCTAATTCCTTTGCATAGATAATTTCACAGATTCTGTGTTTACTTTTTGTGAGATTTACCTCTACTTTACTGCTATCTCTTATCCATTTTTCACATGAATTACATATAATTTCATCTGGATATCTCCAGTAATTACATACGACTAAAAATTTCACATTTTCATCTGTTTCATTGATGAAATGATCTGGAATAAATGGTGCTTTATTAAAGAGTTGAATTAATCTTATCATTGGATCAAATTCAGGGTAGAACTCCTCACCAATATCTGCCTTTATCAGCTCCATTGTTTCTGCTCTCTCTTTGTCTCCCATCTCCCTGATTGTCTGATCTTCTCTATAGGCTATAATCTCTCTACTTACGCGACCAGGAGCTATTTGGAAAATACAATCATTAACGTAACTATACTCAGCAGCAC
>BPTK01000090.1 GCA_023705905.1 Candidatus Heimdallarchaeota archaeon | reverse complement strand
TTGCTAAATCTAGAGCATCAACGATTTCTCTGAAACGATTTCGTAATGTAACTGGAGTAGTTTGTGCAACTTTAGCAACTTGTTGCTGGGTTCTTCTCTCTCCTGTTCTAATACTCGCAATATAAATTGCAGCTGCAGCGACACTTAGGGGATTTTTACCCATATCTAAACGTCGTGATCTACTCTCCTCCAAAATTTTCAAAGCTTCATTTTGAGTTGCAGTGGTTAAATCCAATTCATTACATAACTTAGCCAATAATACTGCAGGATCAATAGGTGTAGGTTTCATGTTCAGCTCTTGAACATAGATACGGAAACATCGTGCGATTACCTTTCTATCAGCATTTATATGTTTTTCAATATCCTTTAAGGTTGTAGGATTATTGTATTGTCGAGAGGCAATGTACACGGCAGCTGCTACCATGGATTCAATACTTCTTCCACGGATTAAATCTGCTTTCAACGCTTTTCGGTAGGTTGTTGCTGCTGCTTCAGCTATTTCATCACTTAATTCAAGTTGACTTACAATTCTTCGCAACTCTCGTAAAGCTATACGAAGGTTTCTGATATGAGATCTTGAATCTCTTCTGTTTAACCATCGCAATCTTCGCATCTTTGCTACAACAGCGGGTTCTAGCTTCTTTCCATAAACGTCCATATTGCTAAAACTAATCTGAGATGATATTCCATAATCAGATTTCAAAGGAGAGATTGGAGCACCTGTTCTGCTTCTATTAAATTTCTCTTCAGCTGTAAAGCTTCTCCACTCTGGAGTGGTATCAATTAACTTAGAGAGGACAACGCCACAATTACTACATATAGATTCACCACGAGAGTAGTCACTAACTATCTCATTTGAATTGCAGTTGGGGCAACGTTCTTCACTCATCATTATCACTATCATACGATAAGCACCCACATATATAAAGCTAACCAATCAAAAGACGTTAGACGCGCCATAATACATAAATTTGATATGTATAGGAAACAGCTAATTAAACGAGAGCACTTACCGTTTACTTAGAAGATAAGTTAATTGACAAATAATTCAGGAATATAGAGCGAAAGAGATTTTAAAGTCAAAAGCAACACTAGTACTATGATACTATGACAGTATACATATCAACTCATTTCAATTTATCTAGAGGTTTAGTTCCAGTTACTCGAGACGAGTATGATAAGTATACAAAAACAATCAATTGGTTCTTGGTTAACAAATCCGCTAGAGGGACAGTATCAACAAACTCACTATTCATATTATCAAACATGTGGGGAAACAAAACAATTCTTAAGAATTTATCCAAATTGTGCTTGGCAGATCTAATTGAGTTATCAGCTTCTATGTATTCTAATTTCCTACCAATGAATCTTCCATATGAAGAACGTCTTATTAAGCACCAAATCAACCAATCAACCGCAATTCTAAAGGATATTTTTCCAGCTAAATATATCAAGGGATATTATCCACCATTTGGAGTTTGGGATAATAGATCTGTGGACACAGTTATTGAAGAAGGTTACAGATATATCATATTAGATTGGTATATGATAGCAAAAGCTCTCAACCCAAAACCAACGGGGGTTTTTGAGGTAGATTATTTTAAACCATTTAAATTAAAGAATCAGAATATATTCATTCTCCCTTCATTTAACCTACGTAGTGTGTATCGAAATTATCCTGAAACATACGATGAAGCGATACGATCTGGAGAATTGAAGAGTTTAATGGAAGTGATTAGGGAAGGAGCTGAGATTTCAAAGGATAATAACCAAGATTACTGTGGTGTTCTTTCACTCGATTTAAATGACATGAGATTCCCTGTATTTCAAACTTGTTTTGATTTCGAAAACTTTCTTAATGAAGCTAGTAAGTTAATGGAACAACCCGCAGTTTTTTTGAAACCTTCGGAAATTATAGAAAAGTTTGAAGAGATTCAGGAGATTGAAATTAAATCAGCCTTTCCCTACGAAATTACTCTGACAAAGGGGTATCAACGCGGATTGACGTTAACTCCATATTGTCGAAAATATCATAAATTATTCCAAAAACATTTGAAAAATTTAGAAGTTTTAGAGAGACTCAACAGTACTAACTCAAAAGAAACAAAACTAATAGTTGCAAATCTCCTAAAATATGCACATAATTACATACTTAGAAAACAACACAATTTCTGTTTCGATGTATTATCCGAGCCAATCAAAGGAGTTAACACGTTAGTAAATGCAGATAACTGGGAGAGCATTAATCACCTGAATCTGATAGAAAATGTAATTAAATTATTTCTGGAAAAAGAAATAGATCAGACAGATAGTTTCACAAGTTTTGGACAAGAATGTGCAGAAAACAATTTTATTGGTAAGGACATATTTTGCAGTTTAACGAATAAAGGAGGGACAATCACTAATCTTATAGATTTAAAGAAGGGGGTAGTTCTCACATCCTGTCCCTCCAAAAATCTTGCTTTAGACAAAGCAACTCAAGAACCAAGATACGGGCTTATGTACGATGTTATCTCCAAGCGACATAGTGGTCAATATAACCTTTTTAATGAAAGATACACATACAACTGGCTAGATAAAAATGGCAGTAAGAGGTTCATACTTTCCATCTTTGCAACAGAAAACATTCTATTGTCAAAACATTTCGAATTTGAAAAGGACTCATCTAGATTCACTGTTCAATACACTCTCAAGAATTTTGGTGATAAATCAGATGAATTCAGTGTTCTTAGTTTATCAAAAATAAACTTAGGAGAGCATCAAACGCATTTCCTTTCACAAGATGAGATAGAAGTGGTAGAAGATAAACAAAAGAATAATGATAGCAGTATCAAAATTTTCAATAACAAACTTAAATCGGGTTTAGAGATTTCAACAACAGAAAACATTGACATGAAAATCGAGAAAGATTTTGGAAATTTTAAACTCAGTATGCAGATGAAAGTGCCACAGCTTAGAAAACTGGAAGAAAAGAGTTTCTCTTTCAAAATTGATGTTCTTTGAAAGTTGCAATACTTTTGGAAAATTAAAAAAGTTTAGGGAGAGAAAATTTATTTTCTCTTCTTTATTATGAATACAGTGCAACCTAAGAAAATTAATGAAAGAAATGCAGATAGAGCTGCAAAAGGCACTTGTTCAGTAGGATCAGTTTCTGGTAGTTCAATTGTATAAAGGATACTGGTACTGAATGTGTTGCCACCTCTGTCTTGAACCTCTACAATAACAGTATAGGTTCCACTCTCAACATAGTAATGAAAAGCAAAATTATCCTCTGTTACATTTTGAACAATACCATCGCCCCAATCTATAGTCACTTTCCAAACACCAGAATAATCATCGGTGTAAGTGAAGTATAACTCAACATAACCATCTGTTATTTCAGTAATATTATTTGTGAAATCAGTGATTTCAAGGGTCGGAGCATCGAAATCGAGATAAAGATAGTTTGTTGTAGTGTTGAATGTTCCTAAAGAAGTTGTTACTGTAAGAGTAACATTGTAATCATCGGTTGTAACAGGATAAGAATGGGTCACATAATATCTTCCATCGTCTTCATCTGCTTCTAAAGTTGTAAGGTTAGCAACGGGGGAACCATCATCGTAATCCAAAAGAATCTCTGTTATATTTCCTCTATTTAGCAAAATATTAAAACTGAACGTGACATCTTCGTGATTTACATAAGACCCACTTACAGGGAACAACTCTAGATAAGGTTCGGAATCATAGATCCTGATAGTGTGATAGTGCCCGACTGTTTCATTGTAAAATTCTCCATAATAGATATTGTAAGCTTCAAAGTAGATTATATTATCAACATCAAATATCCCAAGGGAAACATTAAATTCCCGAATAGTATCATTGAAATCTAAATCGTTTACTTCTGTATAGTTGTTTTGTAAGGTTCCTTCTATCTGAGTCCATGAAACGATTTCAGTATCATTTTCTAAACTTTCTATAACATAATACCCTATTCCAAATGATTCGGATTCTGTACTGTTTTTTGTTGTTATTATAATATCAACCTCATCCACATCTGTAATTGATTCATGAAGTACAGTATCGGAACTGAAATCGAAACCATTGTTAATTGCGTAAATATTCAAGTAATCTTTTACAAGACCATCGTCCCAGGTGTCCCAACCATGGGAATTGTTTGCGGTGAAGTAAAGTGTTCTTTCAGTGAATTCAATTGTTGTGTTGAAAACAACATAAGTTTCAGTAGAGATATCTGCATAAGTCATATTCTGAAATACGATAGAGCTATCAAAAATATTGAGTGAAGCATTGTAAAGTTTATCTCTATAAACGGAATAAACAAGAGACACGTTATCATATTCTGTTCCCCCATAAACTCTATAGGAAATGACTATAGTTGTATTAGTTTGGTTTGCTGGTGCATAATAAGTATGAAATCCTCCAGTAGAGGTTGCATTTACAATCCCATGAAATTGTGGTGGTACACCAACCTCATTTACAAACAGATAGTGCCATGGACCAAGATGATTGAATTCTTCAACTTCTTCATAAGTTCCATTTGTGATATCGCCTATCCATCCATAACCTTTGAAATAACTGTTTTCAAAAAGTTCAATATCACCAATATAGTATGTCCTATCCTGTAGAGAGTATGAATAAGTTAAGTTTATACTATTGTAGGGATCTAAATCCAGTTCTGAGCCAAAACCTACTAGAATAACACCATCAACCTCAATGTTACGGTCTACTGAATATTCTACGGTGACTACTGTATTATTTTCAAAATTGTAATAGTCTATTTCTTCTTCATCAATCATAATACGCTCTAATGTAGGTTCCGCTGTGCTGGCAGCAAAGATAGCATTATTTGTACTAAAACCTAAAGTCATTGAGGCAAATAAAATTGTTAAGATTAGTATTGTGTTAACTTTTCTATTATTCATATCTTCCACTTTAACTCTGCTTGGTAGGTGTAAATTATAGCATTTTTATGCTTTTTGTCTCATGCCTTCTTTCATGATGTACAAATTTCATGTTTGAAAGTAAAAGGATCCATGACAACAAAGGATACTGAACACCCATATTTTTTAGTTATTTCTAAAGAGGATGAGATTATTTTGTATCCAGAATTCCCCCAATTTTCATCAAGAATTGCATGTCTTCTTTCAACCATCTCCTTTAATCCAGATAGTGCCATGCTCTCTACTACGTCTAGTTTTGATCCATTAGATTCATATGCTAGAACACATTCGAGATTTGCATCATTTGTTTTTATTTCTACTTTTGCCAAAGAGATACAAGTTGCAACATTATCACTTCTTTTGCCTGTTTTTATTGCCCTAACAACATACAATATAGCGCTTGGAGGTACGAGTTTCCATTCAGCTCCTACTTGAACACGGGTTAAACCATGTTGAGCAATAATTTTTGGTTGGATTTCAATAGATGGAGGTATGGATGAAACTAAAACATGGTTCTGATAACCTATTCCTGCATTCATAAAGATTCATCAATGGCAGAAAGCTCTAATATATTAGATTCCCCTATTCCCTTAGTTATCCAGAATCTGCTAGGTATTGTCATGCCTTTCATGTTATTCAAATGTTACAACCTTAAATAATTGTCGAATTGAAATATAATAGTAATTGAAACAGTTTCCACCCTTGACAAAACTATATAAATAGAATTTTAATGTTGTTTAATACAGAGTTAGGAAGCGTGGTTATTGAAATGAGTGATTTAAATAAATTTTTTACAGAAAACAAAATCGAATTTATACAATTTCAGTTTACGACAATTTTTGGAGAACTCAAATCAGTGGAATTTCCTGCAAACATCTGGGAAGAGATGCAAGAAGGAAGTGGAGTAGACGGGTCTTCATTAGGGTTCTTACAAACTGAGCAAAGCGACATGAAAATCATACCTGATTTGGACACTGTATCTATAATCCCATGGGAACCAAGAATTGCTAGAATCATTTGTGACATTCAAAAAAATGATGGAACCCCTCATCCTACAGACCCAAGGAGCATATTGAAAAAAGAGATAGGTCATGCTAATGATCTAGGATTTGAATACAAAACCAGACCTGAATTGGAGTGGTATTTTCTTGATGATGAATTAGATCCTGTTGAAGATGGAGAATATATGGACACTTTGCCTTTTGATATTTTAGGTGCCTTAAGACGAAATATGGCTAGTGATATGTTAGAGATGGGAATACCTGTTAAAACAATTCATCATGAGTGTGGGCAAGCTCAACAAGAGATAGAATTCGGTATTCTAGACGCCTTAAAACAAGCTGATAATACTCAAACTGCAAAATTAATCATTAAAGCAAATTCGCTTTTTGATGAAGTAATTGCTACTTTTATGCCAAAACCTTTTGAAGATTTGGCAGGTAGCGGCCTTCATATACATCAATATCTTACTCAGAACGGAATAAACATTTTTTCAGATGAAGAAAAAGGAATTAGTGACAATTTAAGATATTTTGTTGGTGGCATCTTAGAGAATGTTGATGCAATGACAGCTATTTTCAATCCCACGACAAACTCGTATAAAAGATTAGTACCCGGTCACGAAGCACCTGTATACAAATCATGGGGAATAGCTAATCGCACAGCATTAATCCGAGTTCCAGGATACGAAAAGAAGGCAAGAATTGAATTTCGTGCTACGGATTGTGCAGCAAATATCTATCTTGCTTCTGCGTTGCTTTTAGCTTCTGGGTTAGATGGTATTAAGAAGAAAATCGAACCGATTCAATCTACTGTTAAAAACATAGAAAAATTAACTGATCAAGAAAGAAAAGAAATGGGAATAACCCAACTTCCTTCAAGCCTAAGTGAAGCGTTGGATCATTTAGAAAGTAGTAATCTAGTTTCTGAAGTTCTAGGGAAAGACATTTTGGGTATATTCTTAGAAGTGAAGAGAAAAGAATGTAAAAAGCATTCTGAAGCTAAATCTATAAGTAAACAAACTGAATGGGAATGGGAATATATAAAGTATTTAGAAAGATCTTAAACATCTACTTCTCTTCTTTTTATGTTTTAACTACCAATCCATTCTTAATAAGGGAACTTTAATAAATCATGTTTGACTAATTTAACTTAACCTTTTCGAGATGGTAAAACTGGCTTTTGAAAGAGATGATGTTTATGAGATTAATTTTAGTGATTTAGATCTCCCAGAAGTTAACATCTCAAAACGTTTGAGAGCACAAATTCTCACCCAATTATATTTGATGCGAAAGATAAATTTAACAGAGTTTTCAACTGATTATAAAATTCCAGTTGAAGAAATAAAGGATTACATTCAGCTAATTGTACAAGCTCTCGTAGTGAGAGGCTCTTACAAAAAGAACGTATTTTCTTTAGCAACAGTTTACAAGTATCCTAGAACAATTTCTTCAAGATTGACTCCATTAAGAAGGATGATTCTTGGATTTTTATCTCAATCAGAAAAGGTGAATATGTCGAATCTCGCAGAAATAGTAAGCATTCCAAAGAAAGAACTTATTAATCACATGTTTTTCTTGACAAGTCGGGGTCTATTTATTGGTTCAATAAAGCAAGAGAATATTCTTGTGCAATGGATTTGGGAACCAGACGAGAAAATTAAGCTTACTAAGGATGATACATTTATTGTTGGAACTGCCATGATGCTGAGAGAAGCAGACATAACTACAATATCAAGAATTACCGAATTCCCTAAAGAGGAAATCATAGAAAAAATAGCAAGGCTTTTTCTGTTAAAAAAACTAGAAGCAAAATTGGAATTCAAAAAGAAAAAACTTGGAACTGATTCACTCTTCATCAATGTAACAAAATATATTATTGAACCAAAAATCATTCCCTTATCATCTTTACAGGGAATTGAGAAAGAAATTATAGGGTACATCATATTAACCAAAAAAACTTCTCCTCAAGAAATCAGCAAATTCATAGGAAAGGAAAGAAACGAAATTCTAAGAACTTTAGCAGCTCTAACTGCAAGAGGAACCTTCCAATTTGTTTTTTCAGGAAATAATGATATTGTTCCAATTACTATACCGGAATTCAGTCCAACAAGAACCATAGAAGAAATGGCAACTTTATCATTTTTCAGTTATGAGGCACTTTTTGGTCTTCTTTCAACACAAAAGAAAATTTCTTTACGAAGACTTAGTGTCCTAATGAATAGAACCGATGGAGAGATATTAGAAGGAGTCATCAACCTGCTTTTGGAAGGTTTCATTAACTGTTCATTAAATGGGAATACTCTGATTATAGAAGGAATCAGGAGATATAGTAGAGCTCAAGAAGGGACCCTGGAACGATGGGAAAAAATTGTTTTAGGGATGATTGTTTCAAAAACATATATTACTACTAAAGACATTTCACTTGCCTTAGGTATTGACAAACACCACGCAAAAGAAAGGTTATATGGTTTCTATGGTAAGGGATTGATTAAGGGTTCAATACAAGGTAACAAACTTGTTCCAGAAGAAATTCCTCTTTTCCCCCCACTTGTTCAACTAGATGACCTCCCAATTCACTATCAAGAAATATTCGGATATATAATTTCTAATCAAAAAACATCTTTAAAATCCATCCAGAAAATCTGGGAAAAATCAGCAGTAGCTGTGACTAATATAATTTTTGAGCTAGTAGGTTCTGGATTGTTAAATATTGAGATTAAAGGAAATGCGGTATATGTTGAATCTTTCCAGAAGATTTTACCTAATAGGGAGTTGAAGGATCTTGGAGAAATCTATATTAGAGTTGTAAATGAGATAGAAAAATCTAGAAGAAGGAAGATTAGACTAGTAACGATTGCGGATCAATTGAATCTACCAGAAATAGACATTTTCAAAATGACAAGCCAACTTATTGCTCATGGTTATTATCAAGGTTCTCTAACTCAATCAACTTTTGAAAGACTTACAAGAATAAGACTCCCATCTAAAAAGACGCACTGCTTGAAATGTGGGCATGTTATTGAATCTGCAAATGATCCGTGTAAGAACTGTAAAGAACTTCCTACTAAGTGTTCAATTTGTCAAGGATTAATCAAGCACGGAGAAAATGTTTTGGAATGTCCCACATGTAGCAATGTAGCTCATAAAGAGCACATGGAACAGTGGTTAATAATAAAAGAAGAGTGCCCCATGTGCAAAACACGCATTACTAAAAGAACACTCAAAGCTTACACTACATAATGGTGTGATGATTAATGGAATTAAATGAAATAGTTAGTAACTTGAAACTGTTTTTGGAAGAACGTAATTGGTTAAAATATTCACCAAATGATGTTTTCATCCATTTAGTAGAAGAACTAGGAGAGATAGGAAAACATCTAATTTTCGCTTCAGGATATAAAAATGAAGAACAAGGTCATCATAAACCAGATAGTCAAGAACTGTCTAGAGAATTTGCTCAAGCCTTCACTCTTTTTCTCCAATTATGTATACTTCAAGATATCGATCTAGAAGATGCATGGACAAAAGAAATGGAAATCATGAGAGAGAGGTTTTCACTAATCGACAACTACAAATAATAATTTGGGAGTGTAAAAAAGAATGCCTCGAAAATCTACTAAAAAAGCAATAAAAACTAAGAGAAAAACAAAAAAGAATTTCATAAACGTCACAAATGTTTCGAAGAAATATTCTCTTGGTGAAGTACTGGTTAAAGCGTTAGATAACGTTACAGTATCAATAAATAGAGGCGAAATAGTATCGATAGTTGGTCCTTCTGGGTCCGGCAAAACCACTCTACTTAATTTAATTGGAGCACTAGATTACATTGATTCAGGAACTATCACAATAGATGGTCAAGAGCTTAGTAGTTTAAATGATAGGGAATTAAGTTTTGTACGAAGAGAAACAATAGGATATGTTTTTCAAAATTTTAATTTGTTAGAAGAAATAAATGCAGAAAAAAACATAGAAATGCCGTTGATTCTATCAAAAAAGCCTAAGGAAGAAAGAAAAGAGATAATAGAAGAGTTGCTTTCCAATGTAGGATTATTGGAACGGAGAAAGCATAAACCTGACCAATTGAGTGGAGGAGAACAGCAACGTGTTGCAATTGCAAGAGCTCTTGCAAATGATCCCGAAATAATATTGGCAGATGAACCGACAGGGAATCTTGATTCAAGTACGGGTAAGAGAATTCTCAATCTTTTGATAGACCTAAGTAAAGAACAAAAGAAAACACTAATTTATGTTACTCATGATAACGAGCAAGCAATCTTAGCTCAAAGACAGCTTATAATGAATGATGGAACAATCATTCAGGATGTCCATGTGAAGTAGTAGTTTTTCTACTTCTAATTACGATTTGTAACTAACAAAATGAAATTGTATCCGCAAATTATTTAGAAATATTAATATAATAAACTTGGAGATAAAATAATGGAGATGATTTATTGAGTGCTAGACCGATATCATTCATTGGTGGAGTATTAATTGCCTTAGGAATCGCTGGAGTTACAATTACCATCGTTGAATTAACTACACAATTCTGGTGGCTTTTGTTTTATCTTGGAATAGGAGTATTAGGTGGCTTTTCACTAGGTTCAGTTTCAAGAGTATTCAAATCTGAAGAAAAAAACGCATATCTTGTTTTCACAGGATTAATGATCGCAGCTTTAATTATATTTACAGTATACCTAGCTGTTTGGCAAAATGAACTTGCAGCCCTTCAACCTGTAATTAATAGTATTGCGACAATAATGATTGCGGCAGCATCTGGTTTAATAACATTCATTGGATGTACGATGATTTCAATTAAACCTCGCTAACTTTTTCAATTGGATACTTCCAAAAGCTTTTTTTTCCCATAAGACTTAATATGCATAATATTAGTTTAAATTATATTAGAGAGTACGATGTATATGACAAAAGTAAAATACTTTCATCTTGGACAATTTTTCTCACTTAAAAGCTTACTTGCAACATTTTTCGGAGCGGGTTTGATTGCTTTAACCGAAATGTTTCTTCCATTGTGGGGAATACTACAGGAAGAAGCTTTGTGGGAATGGATCACTCCAATTACAATAACTTTCACTCTTGCAGTCATTTTTGTTTCATGCGCTATAGCAAAAAATGTCGTTGCTTCTATTCTTATAGGCACAGCAGCTGTATTGTCATTCTACAACCCATATGAATCATTTGATTATGGATTAGCTGCACTTCTTATCATATTTGTTATAACAGCATTTTTCGCAGGATTCTTTGCAACAAACGAAATGACAGGGAGAACCGGGTTACTAATAATAGGAATCATATTCGGTCTTCAAGGGTTTATTGGATCAGGAGTTAGTATGTTCCTATCTTTTCAAGAAGCTCAAAATGATTTTCATAGTAATTCAGTAAGGATAGCGTATGGAGAATTTATAAACAACATTCCAGTTTGGGACACAATTGTAGCTGTTTTTTCGTTAATATTCATGATTGTATTCATTATAATATCCAGAAAGATTGTTACAAAGCCAATGGAAGGCAAGAAATTTGAAATTATTGGGCAAATTATAATATTCTTGAGCATTGCAGGAGCTCTTGTATTTATAGCTCTATCAAACACCATATTTGATAATAGCACAGCCGTTTTAATCTTTGGAGATACAAACACCATATTTCTCAATGAGATGTTTTCGAAGATCCCAAGAGGTAGTTTCATGGCTATAACAAATCTGAATGGATTATATATATTACCGATAGTAGGATTTGGAATTGGAATAGGTTTAGCATTTATCGTTTATCAGAGAGCTGAGGGAACATCAGGTAAAATGCGATTTAACTTTGAAGGACCATTCTTTATACTAAATCTTGTCCCATTCCTAATAATTTGCGCCTATAGTTATCCTTTCCAGAATCTTATTGGATCAAGCAGTTATTTCTATTTAGAATCAGCAACTTGGTTCCCAATATTTACAGAATTCACAAATCTACTTCTAATAAATCTATTAGCAGCATATGTGATTTTCAAAATAATAACAATAATAAGATTGATAGCGAAAAGATAATTTTTCTCCCTTTTCTCCTTTTTTTCATGTTTCTATCTTACTTTCAACTGTTAGCGTTGAATCTGTTTCATCGCTTCCTTGGGAAAACATGGCCTTCATCTTTGGATTTAAACCGAATATCAAAGACCTCCCAGACTGTTTTTTAACTACAACTACGTTTTTATCTTTTAGTCGTTTTAAGAAGCTTTTAGTTCCCATATATTTACTTCTGTACTCGCTGGAGGGAAGCTCACCATAAAGATAAATTGTTATTTCTTTTGCACTAGCATCTTTTTGCATAAGATACTGACAAACTTGTCTTTCTCTATATGGAAAATTGTTCAAGGCTTGTCGAATAGCAAAATTATCATTATCTTCAACACCATCTTGATTTGTCGACCTATTGAACAATTTAGCTACAGTAAGCACATCATCATGTGAAACGATTTTTGACTCTTGATTTTTGGAATATGTATAAGAATCTTCTAACAAGGATATTAACTGCCAAGGCTTCCCTTGAGATTCTATCCATACAGCTTCAATTGCTCTTTCCGAGAAAAAGTCAGTTGCACTTGCAATAGTTTGGTTCAAAGCATATGAAATGCGTTTTTGAATCAATAACTTAGTTTCTTCAAGTGAAAGAACTTCAGGAATTCTAATTGTGTAAGAGAAATGTTTCATTCCTCCATTCTCCAAACCTTCATTACATAGTTTTGCTTCATAAATTTGGTTTGAAATTACGCAAGAGAAATGATTCTTCAAAGGTTTTAGAAGTTTTGCTGTATTTTTTATGATGATAGAAAGATTGTCATTTTGAAAGTTATCAAGCATGACTACTAGAAGAGCATTATTGCCTTCTAAATATCTCTTTAGCTCCACAATCACTTCTTCATATCTTGTGAAATGTTTTGAAAGCACTTGATCTGCAATAGCCATATAATAATTTGTTAGAGAACATTCTCTCATATTATCTGGATTAAACAACAAAACATGTACTTTGTCATATGATGTATATTTCCACAAATTTTCTTTTAAACCATCGTGTAATATGTTCATCAAATATGATTTACCAGATTTTTGCCCTCCAACAATTGAACATATGGCGTTCCCACCAGTCAAATGTTGAATCAAACGTGCAATCTGACTGTTTACTTGTTCAGATGAAATAAATAATTCAGGAACATATTCCATTGTCCAAGGGTCGTGTTGAAACTCTTGATTTTGAATACTATAGTCTCCATCTTTAAGGTATTGCGAAATTTTAAATATTTTCTCTAATAAGTTCATCTGTAACACCAAATTGAAGGAAACGACCTCTGCATACTTGAAATTTATTCCCACGATTTATACGGTAATTTTTCCTTAAATACTTTGTTACAACGGAAAGGAGAAACATGTATTATGAAGGTATTCTCTGTAACTCTGTAAAAAGTGCAAATTCTAAAACAAGAGGGAAACTTGAAGGGTTTTAATAGGAAAAAAACCACATAGTATTGATGGTAGAAGTATTACGCGCAGAAGTGATGGAGACAAAAAAACATCAAGCGTTACGTACCCTTTGTCATCACGCAAAGAACCTCTACAATCAAGCTAATTATCTCTACAAACAAGCAAAAGGGAAAGGAACGTATCTCAGTTACTATGAACTAGACAAGCTCCTCAAACTCAAGCAATGTTATCGGCTCCTTCCCGCTCATACTGCACAACACACCCTCAAACTATTATTGAGGAACTGGAGAGCATTTTACAAAGCAAGAAAAGAGTTTGCCAAAACTGCTACAAAGTTTCTCAGCGCACCTCAACCACCAAAATACAAAAAACCTCAAGGTGAGATGGTGGCGATCATCACCAACCAGCAAGTAAGGATAAGAGGAGGATGGTTGCTGCTACCTAAGAAAGTAGGATGGGAAATCAGAACAAGATTAACCTCCCTCGATAAGTTAAGAGAAGTACGTATCGTTCCTCGAGGAGTAGGTTACACTGTAGAGATAATTTACTTAAAACACCTCCCTAAACAAGTGCAAACAAAACGAAAAAGGAAAGGTGCACTTGATCTAGGCTTAACCAACCTCGTTACCTTTGTGGACAATATCGGCAATCGGCCGATTATTGTCAAGGACGAGGGGGAAGGGATAAAGTCAATAACCCAGTATTATTTGAAAAGAGTAAAAAAGTTACAAGAACAGTATGCACAGCAACAGTATCAACAGTTGAAGAAACAGAACAGAATAGTCTATGGTCCAGCTTATTATCGCCTTAAAGAATCCTGGAGAAGGAAGGTGAAAGAGTGCTTCCATCAGCTCAGCCGCTTCCTAGTAAACTTGTGGAAAGAGCGAAAATTACATACAATCTATATAGGTTACAATCCTCTCTGGAAACAACAGGTAAGGTTGCGTAAGAAGACCACCCAACTCTTTGTGATTGTGCCCTTTCAAAAATTGATCAAGTTGTTACAGTACAAAGCAGAGGAAGTGGGGATAAAGGTTGAGTTGGTAGATGAGAGTTACACCTCGAAATGCAGTTTCCTCGATAATGAGTTTCCCCAAA
>BPTK01000089.1 GCA_023705905.1 Candidatus Heimdallarchaeota archaeon | reverse complement strand
GTCATTTTGAAAGGAGTGCATACAAATTCTGGAGAGTGTCTTGAACCAAGTTCAGATGTTCTTTTACTTGGCTTCTTTGGGAATAATATATCCTTTCTACCCAATTCTCTTAAGACAACTTCGAAGACATACGTTAACGATCCAAAGTGTGGAAAGGTTACTGGCAAACTAATTCACTCTCCTTAAGTTTCTTTCTTCTTTCAATTAGATCTAAAAAGGCTTCAAGTCTTGTTCTTACTCCAGCTTCTGAAGTTAGCTCATCTAATGTTATCTGTAGCAAAGGAACGTTTTGCATGCGTCTTGAAAACCTTGATGCCATTTCTCCCCCTATTGAATCTGGTCCACAACTAAAGATAATAAGTTGTAAAATCCCATCCACGGTTTCATTTTCTAAGAAATGCATTACAGTTCCTAGAATCTCTCTTTCATAGCGGAAGTACATATTAAAATCTAGTTTTGACATTTGGTGTTCTATTACAGATCTGGGTAATTGTTCAGAAGTTATAATTTCAATATCATCGGCTAGAAGCATTTTCTTGATATCCAAGGACGCATAGGGGTCATTTAGAACATAAGAATGACCGACTAAAGCAATTTTAAATGGGGGTGTTTCGTTGTTAGGAGATATCTCTTTATTGAAGACAAATTCATCTTTTTCCCATCGCTTTAACTCCTCCTCTGAGATATACAAATTATCGTGGTATTGCTTATATTTTCTAAAAGATTTAACAAATGAATACAGTATTCTAAAAGGGTTTTTTGTAAATTTGAAGCCAAGTGAAAAAGCAATTTTAATAAGACGGATATTACCATGACCATCTTTTGCTTTTGAGTAATATGGCATCAAGATAGGCGGTAAATCAGGAAACATCGACCTTAATACTTCTGCTAATCCTATGAATTTTGGACAACTAATATCCGTCTTGTGATCACTACTAAAACGTGGTATGAAGAAATAGTCCACTTTATCTTTTAGAAACATGACATGTCCAAAATAAAGTTTAGTGGAAAAACAATCTTCATCTGGTGCACTTTTTACAGATATATCCTTTATCTCTTTGTTTGTTAGTGGAGAAACTACTACTTCCGCACCTAATGTTTCGAAGAAAACTGTCCATAAAACATGGAATTTGTAATAAAGCAGAGACCTAGGAAAACCTACTCTAAGTGGCCTTTTTTTCTTAAGATTCATTTTCCCTGGAGAAGAATTTGTTTCAGAGAGATGTGTTTCCTTCATGTTGCTCAGCCAAAATATTTTCTAAATGTAGGTATTATGTATTATTCTTATAACATGCTTTTTGTACATTTTTGGTGTTTAAATAGGTTAGTGTAGGTTATGAGTTGAAGGATTGTAGCTATGCACCAATTCCCTGGTGATCCTCGGGGTTACATCCGACAACCATCCAAAAGCGAACCGTAAGCATTTTTGAAAAAGATGTGGGCGGTGTAGGAGGGGATGTGGCGTCCCCATGATGTGCTCTAAGCACTTCTAAAGAATTTGTACAAAATTCATGTCATAAATAGTTTATGAGTAATAGAAAGGAAGCTAACCTCACACACTTCGAAATTGTGGATGTAGAAGCTCAAATTGTAAATTGTGATAATCTTAATCTGGTGAAGTAAGATTTATATTTTAACTTACAGTCTATATTCTATCTTGAACGATACAGCTCCAATGTATAAGGGATATAGAAATCAAGTTTTGGTTATAGATTTAACACAAAATGAAGTTGAAACGAAGGCACTGGATCTCTCTCTTGTTGAAAACTATCTAGGGGGACGAGGTATAGCTATCAAATATCTTTTTGATAATCTTGAACAAGGCATTGACCCTCTAAGTCCTGAAAACATCCTTGTTATTGGTACTGGTCCATTAACAGGGACTTTAGCTCCATCTTCAAATCGTTATACTATTGCTGCGAAATCCCCGTTAACTGGGGGAATCGGTTATGCTAATGCAGGGGGTCATTTTGCCCCAGAACTAGCCTATGCAGGTTATGACGCCATTTTCATCCATGGAAAAGCAAAAAAGCCCGTTTATATTCAAATTGAGGATGATGTTGTTGAAATTCAAGACGCTCGTAATATCTGGGGTAAAGATGTATGGGAGACTGACGAGTATTTCAGAGAAAAACTTGGAGAGCAAATTCAAATCTTATCTATTGGTCAAGGAGGAGAGAATCTAGTCCGGTATGCAGCTATTCTAAACAACCTCTCTCGTGCAGCTGCAAGAACCGGAGTTGGAGCTGTAATGGGTTCCAAAAATCTTAAGGCAATAACAGTCCAAGGCACGGGTGTTGTAAAAGTTAATGATCCCATGAAGTTTGATGAATTAATTGATGAAACTTTAGATAAAATATATGCTGATCCTGCTTACTACAGTTTATCCTATTATGGGACGTCTTTTCTTGTAGATCTTGCATTTATTAGTGGAGGATTAGCTACAAGAAATCATCAAACGGGTATTTTTGAACACTATGAAGAGATATCAGCTGAAACCTTTGATGAAAAATATAGAGTAAAATCAGAAAGTTGTTTTGCATGTCCGATTCACTGTGGGAAATACTCCAAAGTAACTACAGGGAAATATGCAGGTACAAAAGGAGGCAGTCCAGAATATGAGACAGTCGTTTGTTTAGGTTCAAAGTGCGGTGTAGGGAATCTTGCTGCAATTCATCATGCAAATGAACTTTGCAATAAATATGGTATAGACACTATTTCTACTGGTGATGTCATTGCTTTTGCAATGGAAGCATATGAAAAGGGTGTATTAACAAAAGAAGACACCGATGGATTGGATCTTGAGTGGGGAAATGAGGATACTATGATAGAACTGATAAAAAAAATCACTTTTAGAGAGGGATTTGGTGATTTACTAGCAGAGGGATCCAAGAGAGTAGCAGCAAAAATCAATAAAGGTTCTGAGGATTATGCTCATCACATAAAAGGGATGGAACCTCCTGCATATGATGTAAGAACTGCTAAAGCATTTGGTTTGGGATGGGCAACAGCAACAAGAGGAGCAGATCATCTAGCAGCCTTGCCAAATTTTGAACTACTCGGTTACGAACCTGAAATTGGTGTTGAGTGGTTCGGTTCAGAAAAAGCAGTTGATCCACATGCGTGGGAAAGTAAACCGCGGATGGTTGTTTGGCATGAAAATTTAGGTGCAATTGTAGACTCAGCTGAAATGTGTAAATACACATGTTTCTCAGCTTATGCAGTTAAACCAGAAGATATGGCCAGATTTATTACATATGCAACAGGGATGGAAATGAATGCTCAAGATATTATGAGGATAGGAGAAAGAATCTACAATTTAGAAAGATTGTTCAATTTAAGAGAAGGAATAGGAAAAGAACAAGATAAATTACCAAAAAGATTTACAGATGAGCCACTTCCAGAAGGCCCAGCTAAAGGACAAGTTGTGGAACTGGACAAAATGTTGCCAGATTATTACAAACTCAGAGAGTGGGATTGGGAAACCGGATATCCTACAAAAGAGAAATTACTAGAACTTGGGTTATTAGAGCAAGCAGAGAAGTATAATCTGGTCTCAAGGAGGAAAGAACAATGACTGAACAACTTGTTAAAAGACGTATCTTTGCACAAGAAGAAAAGTGCAATGGTTGTCGAATTTGCGAATTGAGATGTTCATTTTATCATGAAAAATTATATGCTCCTTCGCATTCTAGAATTAGAATAAAAAAAGTAGAAATAGAAGGAACAACCATCCCAGAAACCTGTAGGTTGTGCTATAAGTGCATTGAGTCATGTCCAGAAGAGGCAATATCAAAGTCAGAGAAAACAGGAGCTATTCAGATTGATGAACAGAAATGTACAGGATGTGAAGAGTGTGTAAAAGCGTGTCCTTTTGGTGTTATGCATATGCATCCAGTAACTAATATTGCCATAACTTGTGATCTATGTGATGGAGACCCTCAATGTGTGATATATTGCCCAGAAACAGCTTTACATTATATGACAGCTAAAAAATTTACTGAATTTAAGAAAAAAGAAAAAGAAAACATTGAAGCAGGGAAGATTCCAAAACATTCTCCCATACCTTAGTGGAAAATAATTAATTCTACCCACCAGCTATAGCAGGCATAAGTACGATCATATCTTCATCTTTCAATTTTGTCTGGAACCCTTCCAATAGGTTGATGTTTCTTCCATTAACCACAATTCTGTACATAGATTTTATTTTTCCTAGTTCATCAAATAATTCATCCTTCAATTCTTGCCCATATTCTTCAAGAAGCTTATTGAGCATGTCTTCAACGGATTCTGCTTCCATTATGAAGTGTTTTTTACCAATGATTCTTTTTATATTAGCAAAAGTTATGACGTTGATTTTACTCATTAGTATACTTAGTTTCACACTGTTTCAAAAAGTTACTCTTTAAATAAAGTGAAAAAAATACTTCTAAATCTAGTTGGAGAATAGCTACAAAATAGTTTAGTTCACAAGAAAATAAAGAAAGGGTAAGAAATGAATTTCTAACTATTCTTCTTCGTCTTCTTCTTGAATTTTATCTTTAAGTTCTTTCAATTCATTTTTCAGACTTGAAACAGCTTCCTTCAAATTGCTCATTTCAGTATCTAAATCGTGAATTTCTTTGGTGATTTTACTAACTTTCTTAAAATCATCCTCAGATTCAATTTGACTCAGCAATGTCTTTTGTATACTTAATTCTGTTTCTAATTCTTTATACAAAGTCTCTAATTGTTTGTTCTTAAGAACAATTTCTTCTTGAGCTCGTTCTAACCTTCCTTTCTCTTTTTTAGATTTCTTGATAAGTTCGAGAAGCTCACTATGGCTTTTTTCGAGTTCTACTTTATCTTCAGTTAGATTATCCTGACAATCGCAAATATCTGCATCTAATTTTTCAAGATCCTTTTCGAAGTTCTTTATTTTCTTTTCATCAGTTTCTGTTGCTAGCAATGCTTTGATCTCTATTATTTCTCCCTCTTTTAATTTAATTTATGCATTTAATTCAGCTATGCCTTCTTTGATTTTTAGCTTTGTTTTGCTATATTTCTCTATATCTTTCTCAAGATCTTCAATTTTTTTTTTGAATTCCTTTAACTCTTTATCTTTATCTCCAGACGTGATTTTTATCTCTTCAATTTTGTGATTTAGAGAGTGTATTTCCTCTTCTACAAGAGCAAATTTGTCGAAATCTTCTTTGATGTCAACTCTTTCTTTAAGACTCTTTTCCTTTTCTAGCTTAGTCTCTAATTCTTTATATTTTTCTTGAATTTTCAAGCTTTTCACTTGGATATCTTCCTCAACACTGGTAACTCTGCTATTGTCAACTTCTAACTTCTGTTTAATATTAGCAAGCTCTTCTTTACTATCTATAACTTTTTGCTGAGCAATCTCTGATTTTTCTATAAGTTCTTCAATTTCTGTGCGTAACTCTTGAAGTTTAGAATCGTCCCTTTCATCCTCAGGAACGTTTTCTAAGGTCTCACTCTTTTTGTTATTCTCCTGGATGCTTCTCTTCAAATCCCTAACGTTAACTTGTTTGATTTTGATCTCTTTAGATACTAATTCAGTTCTCTCTTCTTCAAGAGTAATTTTATCTTTCACTTGTGTAAGTTCTTCTATTGAATGTTCTTTTTCAAGTTCTAATTGTTTAATATTCGCTATTATTTCATGAATTTCCAATTCAATTTTTTCTATGTCTGAAACATCGGATTTGGATGCACCCAACAGGATTTGGAGTTCTTTTTGCTTGTCTAATTTTTCATCCATGTGTTCATAAAAATGCTTTAATTCTCTCTCCTTCCTTCGAATATCTCTTTCAATCAAATCCATTTGCCCAATATCAATTAGTTTCTCTATTTTATTGACATACTTTTGTATTGTATTAATTTGTATGTCACCTTCAGCTAAAGATTTTCTAAAGAACAAAGCTAAGTTGGAATTTTCACCTAGTTTTAGGACAAGAATGTCAACATCTTCTGTGTCAAATAGCAGCTGATTATATTTTTTGAAATTGTAATTACAAATCTCATATAATTTTCTGAAACTGGATAGGATGTCAGCTAAGTCATCTCCTAGTTTTGGTATATTGACAGATTCTTCAAATTGTTCAAATGTAGTTTGAAAAACTGTTCCATCATCATAGAACATCGTAATATGTTCCACTTCAGGGAGTGCTCTTTTTATTCTATCTATTGTTTTTTGTACTATTTGTACCATTTTTCTCACTTATGAAATAATCATTGATCTAAATTTGTTAATTCCTCTACTTATATTCGATTTCGCCTTTTCAGTACCAAAGTTTGAAATTATAAAAAGTATTCCAACTGTCAGAAGTACAGCGAAAATCATGATCAACCCAATGTAGTAAGTATCTATTGAGAAGAATGTGAAATATGCTGTGCCTAAGTATAATTGAAGAAGTGTTGTGACAAAACCTAATTTCCAAAATGTTTTCATTTTTATAGGACGATTATTCTGTTCTGCTATGTTGAGTACAAGAATGTTATCACCTAAAGGAGTAAGATTATCACCCCAATTAGCCCCCATTGAGAGAGCATAAAAATAACGTGAAGGGATGAGAGCCTCTGTTGTCATAATATTAACTATAGGTATCAATACTTTTGTTATCGGAATGTTATCGATTAAGGAACTAAGAAAAGCTGAAATCCAGATAAGTAATATAATCTGAAACGTAGGATTTCCTGAACCAAGACCAGCGAGTAAAACCCCTATTGCGTCAACTACACCTACTTCTTCTAGTCCTCCTGCTAGAACAAATATTCCTAGCAAATAGAGTATCAGCTCTAAATCAAAACTTTTTATAATCTCCTTCGGTTTGAGTCCAAGTATTGCACTGAAGATAGTAAGTATCATTGCAATCGTAAAAGCAAAAATATCGGGAGGAACAGCGGTAGCTGGAATCACAGGTCCAATAAGTATAAATCCTATCATCAAAACACCTATACTTGCCATCGATGCATATAGAAGTCTTCTACTCTGTACAAAGTTCCAAACATTGAACTCATCTAAAGTCTCAGATAACATTTTTCTTGGAGCACTGAAATCCTTTCTATACATGAAAATAAAGAATACTATTGTTATTCCAGCTATAGCAAGAGAGAACAAACCTACATTAAGAAAGTACTCAGCAAATGTAATTTCTGCTGAAGTAGTAATGAGTATGTTCGGAATTGATGATATTGAAAAGAACGTTCCACCTATATTTACTAATATTGCTTCAGTCAAAATATATGGAGTTGGATCTATTTTTAGAATACGGGAGATGGTGATAGTGAGTGGAACCATTATCATCACAGTTAATATGTTGTTAATAACAGCAGAAAATAACACTGAGATTGTACAGAGAATCGACATTAGAGCAATTGGTTTACCTTTGGAGACTTTAATAGCTAAAATACCCAGAAACTGAAATAAACCTACTTCAGCTGAAATTTGTACAATAAACATCATTCCAAGAATTAGTATCAGTGAATGAAGGTTCACAAAACCATCAATAGGAGTTCCGAATAATAGATCAACAATAACAGAAAAATCTTTTCCTTCTATAAATATTAAGACAAAATAAGTAACTACAGCAGCTGTAAGAGATGCTACAGCTCTATTTAATTTGTCAGAGAAAATTAGAAAGATAACAACGAAGAAGCA
Organism: Candidatus Heimdallarchaeota archaeon; assembly: GCA_023705905.1. Taxonomy (GTDB): domain Archaea; phylum Asgardarchaeota; class Heimdallarchaeia; order Heimdallarchaeales; family Heimdallarchaeaceae; genus UBA460. The sequence continues at coordinate 7,136 of BPTK01000089.1, read as the reverse complement.
CAAAGAGATAATTACCATACTTGCTATTGCTGCTATTTTATTCACCTTTCTAATTCATTGAACTTTCTAAAATGCTATTTAATTAAATAAATAGCTACATATTCTGTCTTTACAAAGGTGTTGCACAAATAGTTCTAAAACATTACGAAACGACCGAGTTTTGCAATACATAAGCTAGCCTTATACCTCAAATTCTTTAACTTCATGAGCTATAGAAGTGGTTAATATTCTTTATCAGTTTGATATCTAGCGAATTTAAAGAATTTAGACAATAACCATTCAAACGAACCTTTGAAATCTACCATATTCCATAGAAATGCTATCAAAAACCAGAATAAAACCATAAATAACCCATAGAGTATGCTAGTCCAAACGTAATTGTTCCATCCGGGAATTAGCACATTCAACAACTTAGTAATTAATTCTGATATAGGTCGTTCAAGAAAGAAGAATGTTAATGAGTTTCTGCTAAATCTGAGAAATATTGTAGAGAATTTCTTTTTATCTTTCTTCAAAAGGTCATTTTTATCTACTCTTTTATCAAACGTGAATCTTATCAATATTGATCCTACAACAATGAAGAAACCAATTTCAAACATCACGATTATATAATCAAAGAAAATATCATCGAGTAAACCTAGATATTCATAAATTGAGTCAGGAATTAAGAAAGCAATAACTGCAGCAAGAAGCCATCCAACACCTATCCAAATCAATCTACCTATTCTCTTTTTAGTAGGATTATCAGCTAAAACCATCCCGAAATAAACCCCTATAAAACCAAAGCCTAAGTAGGGTAATATGGGAAAATAGTTTCCTGCGAACACATCGATAAGATAAGCAACAAAATAATTTCCATCTTGAACAGCATTTGCAAAATCATCATAAAGATATATTCGTAAAAAGGATACTAAGATTATTATTATTCCAAGTATCAGCACAATAATTCTTCTGTTTTTCTTCTTGTAATTTTCAGCTTTTCTAAAAATGAGAGTGAATACTAATCCCATTATTATCAGGTTCCAACCCAACATGGTGAATACAGAACCATATAGCATTTTTTCTGCAGAAACTTGATAAAATTGTCCGTTTCTAATCAAACCTGATAGGAAGGAGTAACTGATTTCGTTTGTATCAAAATTCATGTTTAGAGGGCTCACTAGAAAAGTATAAAGGAAATTTAAAAGCAAAAAGAACACACCTAAAAAGATCCATCTTCTTCCGAAAGCCTTCCAAGCTGGATTTTTTACCTTGTTCTTAAAATTCTCTTCTAATCTCATAAAACTGGAGTAAGTATTAACTACAGCAGAAATAATAGCAAATAATCCTGCCCAGTTAAGGATGACATACATTACCATGAAGAAAGGATTCAAATCGTCAACATTAATTGTGGTTAACAAACCATAATGATATACAGTACTATGAAGAAAGATTACTAGAATAATTCCTATCGCACGGACATAATCAAAAACGAGCCATCGTTTAGCTTTTCTTTCAGGTAATTCTGACAATTCATTATCGTTTGATGGCATGGTATCTGAAGTCGTCTCTGGTTTCATGGGAAGCAATAGAGCCCTACTAGGCTAATTTAAAAAATCTTCTGCAAAGCTTCTTTGAATTCTTCGTAATTTCTTATCAAAATCTTGTTTAAGATTTAAATACAAAAATTCTATTTCAGGTACTTCACTATTATGTTTTGTGAATATATTTGCCAAACCTTGCTGAATGGTGCTTTCTATATCTTTCTTCACCTGATTATCTATATTAGCAGCTAGCTGAAGTTTGATGATCAGATTCTCAGGTGAAGTTTGTATGGCATTATATTCCTCAATGTGCTCTGAAGAACTGATTATAGATCTACGAATATAGTCAGGTAAGATGAATTGCAGTTCATCACTACTGATTTTTTTGCCAAGAATGATATCATCTGCTCGTCCATGAACCTCTTTGATTACGCGGAATTTAGAACCACAAGAACAAGGTTCTGGGTCTATAGTTAATAGATCATTAAGCTTGTATCGAATAATTGGAGTCTTACGTTTAATGAAATCAGTTACAACAACAAAACCAGGTTCACCAGGCTTAACAGGTTCATTATTCTTATCTAGAACTTCCACATAAGTGGTGTCTTCATTAATATGCAATTTTCCATCCTTACAAGGTAACGCTATGAAACTTTCAGAGGATTTGTAAACTTCCACAACTGAACAGTTGAAATCTGTCTCTACGATTTTCTTGACATTTGTTGATAGCACTTCTCCATAAGAGATAATCAATATTGGAGAAACTTTTAGTGATCCTTCATTCTTTGCTCTTGCTAAAGCTTGCAAAACGGAAGGAGGTCCTGAGAGTAGATTGGGATTAAGTACATTCAATTTTTCAACTATTGTTTCCATCGGATCTAGAGGGCTTACATAAGTTATTCGGATTTTCCTACCATTATGTCCAAATCCAGGAGAGAAAACGCGAAGGATAAATGCTAAATTTATTCGTCTAGTTTTAGGGAAAGGAAATCGAAAGAAAACTAATAATTGCATCATGAAAGCTTCAAATTTGGAAACAAATTCTATTCCCCTATTCCCACTTGTACCCGTTGACATCCCTACTAGATAGCCTTTGTAATATTCGCTAAAGTCTCGACTTTGTTCTTTTTCTAGACAGTGATTAATACATTCTTCTCTTGTTAGTCCTACAGTATTCAATTGAGTGAAATTATCCATGAAAAGCTGTTTGTTTATGAAAGGTAAATTGCTAAAATCACTTAGATTATAACCACTATAGAAAGTAGAATAATATTTTGATTTCTTCACAGCAAATTTCATCAATTTATCAATTTGCTTACTTTGATATTTTTTAATATCCTCTTCTTCCCAGTTCTCAAACCGATTGTTAACTCTCCACAAGAATCTCAGAGGATTGAACATATTGAACAGTTTTGAATATTTTATATATCAATATCGTTTGGATTAAAACTAGAAAAATAAAGGAGAAATGAGAAAAAAAGAAGAATCACTTCTTCTTACCTTTCTTTGGTTTATATGTAGATTGAATTTTGCTACTAAGAAGAGAATAGGTTAGTATTGAAAATACTAATTGGAAACCTACGACTATTCCAGCAAAGATTAGCAACTCACCAATTTCAAGTGAAGCAAAGATACCAGTAGAAGTTTCTTCTATGACTTCAACGAATTCAACATTTGAAACAAGACTATCTCCGTAATCATTTGTTGCTAATACCGCGTAATAATAATATCCAGTTGCATTAACAGTGTCAGTATAAGATATAGTAGTAGAAGTAGCTATAGCTGTCAATCCTGAAACTGAGGAGAAGTGAGAAGTTTCTCGATATATTTCATAATTTATTGCATCTTGTACTGCTGACCAACTCAAAGATATATTTCCAACAGGAATAGGATTTGGGTTTATTTCTTCCAATAATGGCTGCATAGGAACTCCTACAAACTTCTTGTAGAAAAGATCATAATCTGGCCCTGAACCTAGTAAATCTGGGTCAGAATCAAGAAAGATGGTATGTACATGACCAAAGGAGTCAACTACCAATTCTGGATAAGTAGAAAAAACTGTGTGATCATAAGTAAGAATAGCTAGAGAAGACCAAGCATGTGTACTTAAATCAAGATACTTGAAAAAGATATTATTACTTGTGCCTCCACCACCAACATCGGTAGAATCTTCCCAAATGACATAAACATAATCTGTTCCATCAACATCAATATTCATACGAAAAGAAGCTGCTGTACTCTCAGTTGAAACAACTTCCGTGACTGAGAACGAATCTAGATTGGGATCATATCGCCTATAGAAAATATCAGCGTCTGTTCCTGACCCAGCATAATTTGAATTATCATGCCAAACAATATGAATCATATCGTCCACACATTTAGAGAGTTTAGGTGAATTAGAGGCCCCATCGCTTCCAGAACTAATCAATTTTAAAGGTGACCAAGTAATGAAATCTTTGTTCAGTTTTCGATAAAAAACATCTTGATCGACACCAGCCCCTAAAAGATCAGAGGGATCATTCCAAACAATAATTATATTTTCTTGGGAATCAAGTTGGATATCTGGATTATATGCAGATGATGAGCTCAATTCAGATACTATTTCAGCTGCTGACCATATTCCTGCTGCAGATCTATGTTTGTAAAAGATGTCTTGATCCCCATCAACGAGTAAGTAATCTGAGAAATCCTCCCAAACTACATGTACAACATTATTGGAATCAGCTTCAATTGATAAGAAAGTAGATGTAGCATCACTTTCTGTTGAAACAAGTTCAGTAGATCCCCACCCAGAAGAAGTTTTTTGCCTATAAAAGATGTCTCGGTCAGTACCTGAGCCCAAAATATCATCTGACTCAAGCCAAGCTACATGTACAACAGTTCCTGCTTCGTTAACTGTGAATACTGGTGCTTCAGAATGACTCGAACTATCCGTTGAAACAAGTTCTAATTCAGACCAACTTTTTGTCTCATAAATAAATTTTTTATAAAACACGTCTCGGTCAGTACCTGAACCCAAAATATCATCAGTTGAGTAAGTTATTACGTGTATATTGTTCCTGTTATCAACAGCAATTTTAGAACCATAAGTAAGTGTATCAGATTCATCAGAGAGTAGCTCTAATGGCTCCCACCACCAAGAAGTTAAATCTTTATTATTGACGTATTGCTCTGCAACATTGTTGTCATAAATCCTTGAGTTTGTTAGTGAAGAAATTGGAATTATCATTAACAACATCAGAATAAAAATAGAGGTAATTTTTTTAATTTGCAATAAGGTTCACCAAATACCACAGTCGCATCATTAATCTATAAACATTCTGCAAAAAAATTAAGGATAAAAGTCTATTAGAAACTTAAATTTATTTCGTCAAGAGAAAAACATTCAGAGGCTAGATTATCAAGGTAAAGAAAAAAGATCTTGAGTAATTTGGAGGGAAAGAGATATCTAAGAAACTATTTTAAAACACCAATGGATCAGTACACAAAATTATCTCGTTGGTGTAATAATGATTGGTCGAAGTATACACTGTGATATCTGTGGTCCCACTAAAATTAAAGGAATGCATCGAAACAAGTACGGAAGGGAACTAATTTATCAATCCAATTTTGGGAGGAAAAAGTACTGTTCTAGAGGATGTATGATGATGGGAGTATGGAAAAGACAGATGATTGTGGGTATTATAGCAATAAGCCTCTTCAGTATCGGAGAAGGTTCTATGATTTATATTACTCTACAATGGAGTGCTGATTGGATGATAAACGCAATTAGTATTGTGGTACCTCTTGTTGGAGTTGCTATTGGTGTCTTAATTCTGCGGTAAGGGATTAAAGGTAGAAGATTAAAGGAAGAGAGAGATTTCAAATCCTATAAAGAATCTCAATCTTCTGATTCTACTACTGATTTTTGAATATGGTTATGCAACATTTTATCTTGTAAGAACGAAATATAAAACTAAAGAAAAATAAGAATAAAAAGAAGAATTACTTCTTCTTACTTGTTTTTTTGCTAGTCTTTTTACTTGTTTTCTTTGATGAGGGTTTCTTGCTTTTTGATGAAAGTAGGAAATAAATAATTACAGCGAGTAATAACTCACCACCTAGTAGAATTCCTCCTAAAATTAAGAACATACTCCAGTCAAAATTGTTGAAGAAACCTGGACTGTCTGCTTCATCTAAGATTTCAACATAAACAACATTAGATAAAATGCTTTCACTATAATCAGAAACGGCAACTACAGCATAATAGTAAGTATTTGGGGTGGTTATTGTGTCTAAAAAACTACCGCTTAAACTATTCCCAATAGATGTTAAACTAGACGTGACTGTAATAAATGTTGTATCTCTATATATTTTATAAGAAGTTGCTCCAAGAGAATCCACCCACCTGAGATTGACTTGAGTAAGTAAAGAGCGTAAAACAAGTTTTTGTTAATGTTGTCGTATGTTAGAGACGACTACAAATGTATCTAGTCGTTAGTCAGAAACGACTGAGGATGGTAGTGCTGACGGAAAGGATTAAGAAGAGAAATAAGAGCACCGCTTTAAATAGTAGGGAGATATGTCGTATCACTGATACGACATAGAAGTTAACATCAGAGTTTACCACCAAGCTTTGAAACTTTCGTAAGGGTATTTACTTCTGAGATGTTTTCTGAGTTTATAGAGTTCCTTTGTAATATAAGCAGAAAGAGGGCATGAATAATGAGTTTGAGGGTTTTTAATTCTGTGATTAAACCGCTTAATTAATAATTTACGATATATTTTTTTCCCCTGAGCATTCAATAACACAGCATCTCCTTTTTTTAGAAAGTGTGACCTGTTGAGTAGAAAAAAACTGAGAGTATGAAAGGTTGTATGATAAAATATTTAAAGTGTTTTAATTAAGAACTCGATGTTATTATGGAGGTAACATATTCTTGACTTATAAAGCAGGCATTGTTGGAACAGGAGCCATTGGATGGAGAATAATTAAAGAAATGGAAAAACATAAAGATTATGAAGTTGTTGGTTTTGCAAAAACAAGCACAGGAGGGAGATTCAAAGATCTAATTTCTAAATATCCATTTTATGTTAGCAATAACATTAACATGGAAAAATATTCTCTTGATGATACGCACATCAGATTAAAAAGTAAAAAAACTGATTTTAACAAGTATAATCCATCAGGACATTTACTTGATTTATTGTTAAAAGCAGATATTATTTTTGATGCAACACCAAGTAAAATGGGAATTAAAAATAAATTATTGTATGAACACAAAATTCTGAATCAAAAACGTGAAGAAATTGGCTTAAAACCGCTTAAAGTTATTTACCAAGGCGGCGAAAAACCAGAAGTTGCTGAATCAAGTTTTATAGCAAATCCTTGTTATGACAAGGTTAGTAATGGAACTCTAAATCAACGAGTTGTAAGTTGCAACACAACAGGAATGGGAAGAGCATTGTATTCTCTGTTGCAAAACAAAAACTATCCCGAAATAGAAAGAGTTTACAACACATTAGTGAGAAGAAGCATAGACCCAAGTTCAAAAAAAGGAAGTTTTATTGATGCATTTAAAGCAGAGGCAAATTCCCATCACGGACATGACTTAAACACAATATACCCTAATT
>BPTK01000088.1 GCA_023705905.1 Candidatus Heimdallarchaeota archaeon | reverse complement strand
CATCAAACAAGAACAGAACAAGCAGAGAAATTATTTAGAAATAACGAAGCAAAAAAGAAGAAGAAGATAGATTATGGCTATTTCAATGGACAAATAATCTTCATTTAGAACTCTTCTTTCTCAAACTTCTAAATAGTTTCAACCGGCATTTCCTAAGGCAAATTAGTAAATCTCCAGTTTTGAGTATTCTATTAATATTACATAGAATTAATAAATAAATTCAATAAGTTTCATTTGGTAAGAGCTAAGTTACCTATTAAGAGATGACGATAAAATGAGCTATATTGAGAAAGATGATTTAATCTCGCGTTTGAAAGATAACAACAATCCTAAGAAAGAGATTGATATGGAAGCTGTAGATTTTGTTCTTTTAAAGTTAAATGAGCTAAGACTCGAAATTAGCTTAAAATTCTATGAAAAGAAGATAAATGATTCCAAGAAAAGTGGAGCTTAAAGTATATCAATGACAATTCTCTAAATGAGTAACAATTAAGGTTAAATAAAACTGTTTTTCAATTCTATCTATGACTTCATTACTTGATGAGGTAAAATACTTCTCTGACAACTTTGGTCCCCGAATTGCTGGTTCAGAATCTGATAAGAAAACAATTGAATATCTTGAAACTCGATTTCGTTCCTTTTCAAATGATGTAAGTACTGAATCTTTTCCAGTTGTTGGTAGGTCGCTTCAACATTTGATTAATTTTCTTGTGTGGGGATATTTTGTGTCAGTTGTTGCTTATGTGTTTCTTGCACCTTTAGCTTTGGGTTTGGCCATGTTAATGATTATTATTTACTATTTAGCAAGATTTCAAGATAAGAATCTTGTAAATCTCCTTGTAAAAAAATCAGAAACTAAAAACGTAATTGCAAAATTTAAACCAAAGAAAGAGAAAAAACTCACCGTCATCTTTTCGGGGCACCATGATTCAGCTTTTTACATGCCATTATTTGAGAAAAAATTGAAGCAAATTGCCTTAATACAAAACGGAGCACTACTTGGAATTATAATGTTGATTATAGCTAGTATCTGGAAAACAATCTATATGATAACGGATTCAGTAGGAATTGTGGAAATAACCCAATACAATATTGGCTCTTTGCAAGTTACTTGGTTGGTGTTACCAGATTTGTTTTTTATTTTAGCCTTTCTAGGTCTTTTTCTAGGTTTCTATTTTCTTGCAAATATGGTTACAAATACACCATTGATTGGTGCTAATGATAATTTGACATCAATAGCAATATTACTTGGCTTGGGAGAATATCTCAAAAATAACCCCTCAAGTAATCTGGAGATCTATCTAGTCTCTTTTGGTGCAGAGGAACCAGGTCTAAATGGTAGTAAGTTCTTTGTCGATAGAAGATTGGATGAACTAGTTGGTTCTATTAACATAAACTACGAAACTGTAGGAAGTGGTTCATTGGGTGTAATAGAAAAGGAAAAAGACAATAATGTTGTTCATGATTCAAAGCTGGTGAAATTTATTCAAGAAGTGGGTAAGAAAAATAAATTTGACCTACCTGCTATGAAAATTCATTACGGGAACACTGACGCTGGTAGTTTTTCAAAGAGGAAATTAATTGCTACTACTATCTTTGGTTATGGAAAAAATGATGTCTTTGATCTTTGGCATTCAACTGATGATGTTTATGAGAATCTTAATAGCAAAATTCTGGAAGATGCATTCGACCTTACTATTCAAATTCTAAAAGAGTTAGAGAAAATTGAAGAAAACTGGTTCTGAATTTATTCAATCCTTTTTTCAGCTTTCTTTGTTCTAACGATTTGTATTATTTTTTTGACTAAGGCCCTAATGCCTTCTACTAAAAAGAATATACCATAAAAATATGCAAAAAGAATGGCTAATTGTGTACCGAGCATACCACTCGAATACATGCTTCTGAATATCTCACCAAATCTGATTAAAGGTAAAAGAGCAATGTAACCAGGATTGATCTCATGTTCAATTGGGTAGGGAGAAGCAATGCCATCAAACAAAATACCTGTTTGTCTTGCTTGTAATTGAGCAAAAATAGCTTCTTCTGTAAACTCTGTTGTGTTTAGTGTTGTCCAAGCGTAAACAGGTTCTGGAAAGTGCATATCAGTAGATGCAAGCATACCTAACCCATTATCTAAACAGAAATAGTACGATTCATTATCAAATACTTCTTCATTAACTACTTCAATGTAATCAATTCCCCAGATGGTTAGTTGTTCTCTAGTAGGCTGATTGAAACAAAAGTCTTCTGACCAAAGTATGTGATTAACCATGATAATGCCACCTAAAGCATGTGTTGAGGTTATAATTTCCTGAATTTCTTCATCAGTGGGAGTATAACTGTACGAGTTGAATGTTGCCAAAGTCTCATATTCTTCAGCCGTAACAGTAGGTGGAAGAATGATATTCATGTGCAAACGATCAGTTGTCCATTCCATGCCAGCAAGAACTTTAATCGAATCATTAAATTCCGTTCTAGCTATCTGTTTTATTTCTTCTATGCCCTCAAAGGTATTGTGATCTGTTAGCACCATCGCATTGAATCCCATGGCCATATGCCAAAGTAGATTTTGTCTAGGGGATAGATCACCATCAGAGTAATATGTATGAGAGTGGGAATCTAGAAGGACATTCCAATCAGAGTGATTATATTCTGGAACATAGCTGAAACCATCCCAATCAGAATCAGTATAAACATAATGAGAAACTGGATCAATCATCAAAGGTATAGATACACCAATTAACGACCAAATAACTAAAGTGAAGATAAGAAAGTTAACAAAGAATTTCGTGAGCCCTTTATTTTTTTTCATCGGTAAATATAGAACATAATGAGTTGTTTTAAAATTCTTATGCAATGTAATAGAAGAAAAATGAACTTCATATCAGTAAATAATCACTAATATCTAACTGAATATTGAAATTATTACATGAGATTGTCCAATCACCGTAAAAGGTTAGAAGGACAGTTATGATTATCATCCCTGAATAGAAGGCTGGCAATAAACACCATGTATTTATTGTCATATAAATAGAAATAGTGACTTTCATAGAATTTTCATCAACTTTGGTTGTGCATCTCTCTACTGAGTCACAACAACTTTGAGAGGAGATGGAAATATTGATTATACAATTAAAAAATCTTTCAGATCCAAATGAATGACTACCAGAAGTTGTAACTGAATCAATTACGATAGAATTAACAGTTGCCCTACTAGAACCGTAAAAGTATAGTGGAAAAACAATCGCTGGAACAACTATGATCAATGTTACAATAATAACAATTATTTTGGTTCTCTTTTTCATTAAAGATAAAATGAGAAAGTAGCTATATAAAAGATTTGAAAAAAGGAAGTTGGTAGCGCCTGATGGACTTGAACCATCGGTCTTCGGGTTATGAGCCCGACGGGTTTTCCACGCTTAGGGACCATATGGAATTCCTCCTTATGATTTACCCCAAGGCGCTACTTCTACTCCCTCTTTACTTCCATGTCTTTTAAACCTTTTTTTCTAGCATTTATTATCAGAATAGTTTTTCGAGATAGGTATTAGTTTGTTTCAATCTTTACAGGTATTCCCTTTCTAGCTAAATTTCTAAAGAAGTATCTTTCAACTATTGGATTCTTTATTATTCTCCCAAAATTGATATTTAGTTTATCTTTGTAGCTTACCATTGCTGTTCCAACCTTATTTACAGCTACTTGAGCTGGAACAAATTCAATATCTTCTACATGCTTTTCTGCTTCTTCAGGTAATTTTACACGACCAAGATTTGTTAGAATTCCTGTATAAGCAGGTGTACCAACATAGTAGTAACCTCTTTGACCAAAGAATTTTTTCACTGCCAGGGGTGTTAAACGGAGAAACATATTACGTTCAATTGTAGTATTTTTGTACATTGTAGATATGAAAGATTTTGGATTTACTTCCTTTTTCATGAAGTGATGAACCTGTTGAACAATCTCATCAAAGTTGTATTGCCCTAATCTAGGATCTATGCCAGGTAAAATGTAAAGAGAAAAGTTTCTCATTGTTTTTGATGGAAATAAATTACGTAAGTTAACTGGTACCATAATCCTGATAGGTTTGAGATTCTTCTTTAGTAGATTTGATGGGAAACTATAAAGTAATTCTTGCAAAGATTCAATATAACTTGAAACGATATATTCCGTAATGCTTATTCCATAACTTCTAGCTTCTTCTAACACTTTTTTTACGGGCATTATCCCCCTAGTTATGTGGTAAATTCCCACTTCTTCGCGTTTGAACGGGATGACGAAAGCATTTGACAGAAACTCTCTTCTAGTTTTTGTTTTTTCACTGTATCTCCTATATGCATCCTCATACTCTTCAAATTTAGGCGTTTGATTAGGTCTTAAAATGTCCCCCCAGTCTTCAGATTTAACCCCTCTAATGTTCAGATATTCAGCAACTAAAGCTTTCAGAAATGTTAATCCACCTGTCCCATCTGTGAGACAGTGGTGATATTCAATTGCAATCCTTTTCTTATACGCTTTTACTCTGAAAGGAAATTCTCCCTTCTTAGCTATTGGCATAAAATTGTTCGGATATTTTAAATCTGCATATATTTTAGGATAGTCTAAATTTGTTTCCCAAAAATGCCAAAAAAAGCCTATTTTCATATTTACTCTAAAATATGGGAACCTAACAATTACGTTGTTCAAAGCTTTTTGAAGTTGTGTTACATTAACTATCTCTTTCATTATAGCAGAAAGACGAAAAACTTGTGGGATTTTTGGTGAGGATATCAAACTGAAACCAGTTGCAGCATTTTCTAGTCTGTGCCATTCTTTATCTCTGTCACTTACTCCCACTAGAAAACGATCATTTACCTTAAAAGATTCTGAGTATGGGGCATCATTGTTTACCATTTTAATCCCCTTCTAACTATGTTTTCAGTTTTTTCCTGATTTCTAATACTCTCTTCATATCGATGATTCTAGTAAGTCTGTAATGTAAGTACAACAAAAATCCGCCAATAAGCATTAATGGAACAATTACATAGAATGACCATTTAACGGTTATGACTTGATGATTGTAACTCGAAATAATAAGATCAAGCCCTAAACAGATTACACTTATGCCAAATAGTACAAATGCAGCAATATTGACACTTTTATTTTTTACCTTAATAGAAACCAATACCACAATACTAGTAACTAATGCAATTATACCAATAATTGGAAGAGCTAGTTGGTAATACCAGTCTATAGTCCAATCTTTGTAGAAATCTATAAGCACGAGAAATGCAATTAAAGAGAGTGTTTCACCCACCACAATAAGTAAAGGTCTCTTCAGAAATAGTAAAGGCACTGAAATTAGTAGCCAAGCAAGAACAATACCTGTTAGGGGATATTTTCCCCATGTGATAGTGAAACTTCGTTCAACAAACATGTTGATACCAAGAACAATGACAAAAGGAACAACTGCTGAAACACTAACTGCTTCCCAAGCTACAAATCTTTTTCTTTTTCCTGATATCTTTTGTTGTTCCTCATCTTCTACTTTTTCTGCTTCTTCAAGGATTACTTCAGGATATTTTTTCTCTGCAAGAATTTCATCAACATTATTTGATTCTTGAATGTCTGATTGACATAAAGGACATTTTTCGATAAAAGAATCAACTTCAACTTTACAATTTACACAATATGACATTTATCTCACATAGCTAATCAATCTTCTTTATCTCTTGTTTATTTAGTTTTCCTAGAAACGAACAAGGTCAAGTAAATTTTCGTTTAGCTCTTTTTTAAACTTGTTTTATTTGCAAAATCACTTATACTAATTAAATATTCTCAAAATTCAATGTCCTTATCCCCCTTTTACATATTTTATGGTCATAAATGTTTTAACGAAACATTCATAACTTTTCAAACCATTTGTGCTATTGAATGTCTCATTCTGCTGATAAGACCAAGTTCATGGATAAGGAACACATAAGAGTGTCCTCTATTTTTATACTTCTCATAGTGGATGCTTTGGTTTATTTTGTACCTTATCGGAATGATGTCCTAATAGGAGATTTATTCGGCATTTCCCTCTGGTTCTACTTTGGTATTCTCAATGGGATTTTACTACTTCTTGTATACATTCTCTTCAGAGGAGAAGTGGAAATTGATTTTTCCACAAACGAGGTAATATTTAGAGATTTCAAGAAACTTAAAAAGTGGTCATTCGACAAAGTTTTAGGAATTTATCTTCTTGCATACGATGGAGAGTATATACTCAGAATTAGACCAAAAAGATTGTTAACTCTTGATCTCCGATTAAACTTTGAAAATGCATACAATCTAGTGAATAGGTTCAAAGAACTAGGTTTTGAATTCAAAACCGTTCGGGACGATAAACACAAACCTCTTTCTTACACCTTTCCAATACTTCTCTCAAAATATGATCGCAAACCAAGTGGATATAACCCTGAAATTCCTAACTGGAATAGAGGCGTTACTTTAAGAACTAAATTGCTTTCTATTGCATTATCTCCTTTACTCTATATAGTAAGCGCAACCTTAATTCTAAGAATTCCTCACTTGTTAGATGGGCTACAAGGAACAAAGGGAATTGTTTCGTTCATATATGGCTTCACAGCTTTCCTACTATTCGATGGAGGATTGTATCTTCTGTTCGGGATCTCGCTTTTAGCACTTTTACTTAAACAGATCACTCGTTTTAAATCGCATTCCCATTCAAGCGATAACTGAAGAATGTATTCAGAATGAGAAGATTAATTTGCACAAATTACTTGAGTTTCTTATGAAAGATTGTCCAGGTTTCGTTATTTCCAGTGCAAGAACCCATGAGAAGAATGCTTCGAGTGAGATGTATTATGTTCTTTCAGAGCTGCTTGATCAAGAAGAAGTTAACGTATCTCCAGTTTCAGGTATCTCTGGCTTGTCAATAGTTACTTTTCAAGGGGATCCTGTTCAAGTTTTAGAAAAACTGCAAGAGATGATTGAAGATAATCCACTCTTTCAATATACTTTGAAAATTGTTCCGTTTCAATACAAAGTCAGTACTTCTGTCGAAAATCTAAAAGAAGCTGCCATAAAACTAAGTACAGAAATAGACGAAGATAATACTTGGAAAATAAATGTACGTAGACGACACACACAGATTCCTAGAGAAGAAATCATAGGTACAATAGCAAATGAAATCAACAAAGGAAAAGTAAAGCTTGAATCTCCAGATCATTACGTTATAGTAGAAATAATTGGCAAATGGACTTATTTAGCGGTATCTTCTATCCCAGAATTGTCAGTATCTGTTTCACAATTTTTCGAAGAAGAAGATGATTTTACATTTTGAATTAACGATCATTAAAAAAATAAAAAAAAATAAAAAAATAAAGGAAGATTTTGAACTTTCTAATTTCTTAGAGGTCTCTGGTTTTTTTAAAGGTCTCTTGCGGAAACAGTCTTACGACCGTTTGCTTTAGCTCTACCAGCTGCTTTCTTAAGTAGTCCAGCTAGAACATCATCTAAAGCTTTGAGTAGGTCTCCACCAACCTTGTAATCACCGAGTTCTTTAATATAGTCTCTAACTTTTGATTGTACGATCATCATTTCGATAGCACTTCTGTCGGTTTTTTACTTGCTCTAAAGCAAGCACGATATAAAATAGCTAGAGCCCATTAAAAACCTTTTCGGTTAAGTCGAAAAATAATGGTATTACGCCCCCTCTAATAAGCAAACTCGTTAAAAAAGAAATTTTTAAAGCGTGAAACTCCATATTTCCCACGTTTAAAGTCAATTTGGCTTTAAACTGCGTTCTTTTAAAGAATCTGCCGAAATCACAAAGGTTAATAAGCCAATTCAAAAAAATAAAAAATTTAAAGAAAAATTAGCCTTTTTCAAGATTTTCCTGAAGAAGTTTACCTAATTTTCTCACTCCTGTGTCTATCATATCTTTTTGTAAAAATGAGTAACCAATACGCATTCCACCATTAATGATTTTTAGCGGTTCAATAGCTCTAGCTTCAGGGTCGTATGAATGACCGTGTGGGGGGAAAAATGCTTTACTTGGAACTACAAGAACTTCATTTGGCAATAAAACTTCTTGATTAAATTTGTTTACATCAAAAGTATATGCTTTTTCTCCCTTAGGTTGCCACCAAATAAAGAAACCGCCTGTTGGATTAGTATAATCTCCTTCTGGAAAAGTATCTATCAGTGCGTTAAAAGCTGCATCTTTTCGCTCTTTATATTTCTTAACGATGGTTGGAAGTTGTTCATCAATGTATTTATCATAATAAATTTCAGCTACTCTTTGAGTCAAAGTTGGTGTGCATAAATCTAAGTAGCCTTTGGATTTTTCTGCTTGACCAAATAACATATCGGGCATTACTGAGTAACCTATTCGCAAAGGTGCAGCTTCTTTCGATGAAGATGAAGTATATATTACGCGACTATTGTCTTTATCCAAAGTTTTCATAGTCGGTATTTTTTGTCCAAATTGTATTTCCTTGTATGCTGCGTCACATATTACCATAACATCATGTTCTTCTGCAATATTGAACAACTGTTGTCTTCTCTTAAATGACAATGTTGTACCTTTTGGATTGTCACTATCCTCTACCACATAAAGAATTTTTACTTTTTTTCCAAATTCTTTTTCTGCTTTTATTATTGTATCTTCGACATATTCGGGTATCAACCCTTCGTTGTCTGTTGGTGCAGTTACAGCATGCCCTCCAACTTTTACTACTGTTGTAATAAAACCCAAATAAGCGGGGGAAGGTGTAACTACAATATCTCCGGGATTGATTAAAATGTCTAATGCCACATAAATAGCTTGTTGGGAACCAGTTGTAATCAAAACTTTTTCCCATTCTTCAGCTCCACTTATTATTCCCGCTCCATCTCTTTGGTGAATTCTTTCTGCTAAAACTTTTCGAAGCCCAGGAATTCCGGCTGTTTGACCATATTGAAATTCGTTGATAACATTTTTTTCATCAGCATCGTAATAATCTGCTAATTCTCTTAGAATTTGAGGGAAGATTTTTGTTGGAAGATTTCCAGGTAAACCAGCTGCTAAGTAGTACTTTGTTTTGCTTTTGAGAAGTCTTCTTATCTCGCTCTCAGGAATTTCTTCCGTCCAGTTTGCAAGAATATTTTTCATTTTGTCCATCTTTTCCACCAATTAAATATACGTGTTTAAACTGTATTTCTTTCTTTAGAAACCTCTAAAAGATTTTCCCTTCCTCTATGAAGAGAAATAAAAAGAAAAAATATAGCGTGTTTTACTCATATAACCATTCTGCATCTATTTTTTTGTAAGAAGACATTTCCTCTTCAGTAAAATAGATCATGTACTCAGTTATAGCATTTTCAGGTGAATCACCTGCATGGATGATATTGCGACCAATTTCTAAAGCATAATCGCCTCTAATTGACCCCGGTTCTGCTTCAGCGGGATTAGTAGCACCAACAAGTTTTCTAGTTATTTTCACAGCATCCTTTCCTTCAACTACCATTGCCACAACGGGACCACAGGTGATATATTCCAGTAATCCACTGTAAAATGGTTTTTCTTTATGGATTGCATAGTGTTTTTCAGCTTGTTCCATAGAAATCTTGAACATTTTCATTGCTATGATTTTTAGTCCAACTTTTTCTAATCGTGCAATTACTTCTCCTATTAACCCTCTTTGCACACCATCAGGTTTGACCATAATAAATTCGCGTTCCAATTTTTTCACCTTACTGTATAATCAAATTTTTGATTTGAGAATAAAAATTAATTGATTGGAACATTTCGCATATAGATGCTTGAATTCAAATA
The DNA here is from genome assembly GCA_023705905.1 of Candidatus Heimdallarchaeota archaeon. Classification (GTDB taxonomy): domain Archaea; phylum Asgardarchaeota; class Heimdallarchaeia; order Heimdallarchaeales; family Heimdallarchaeaceae; genus UBA460. The sequence goes on along the minus strand of BPTK01000088.1, from coordinate 5,020 downwards.
TCTATTATGAAATAAAAATAAAAAAGAATAGTATTAGAAAGAAAAATTACATGATTTTTCTTTCGTATCTTTCTGTCCATTTTAGCTTCTTTGGATCACGTTTTAGAATTAACTGAGATTTTTTACATTTGTTTGAACAGAAGGTCAGAACTGTTCCTGTTCTTTGAACGTAAAGCATTCCACATCCATGTTCGACATCTTTTCCACAATATGAACACTTTCTTGTTTTTGGCATCGTTTCATTACCTCTTACGTATTTTCTTTGCTTCTCTTTCTGTCTCTCGTAGCATAACTACGTCGCCTTTACGAACAGGCCCCTTAAGGTTTCGAGTTAAAATTCTGTTCTTATCTCGACCATCTAAAACCTTGACTCTTGCTTGGATAACTTCGCCAACACTGCCCGTTCTATCAAGAACCTGAATCACTTCAGCAGGAATGGCATCATAGTCACTTTTAGAACTCATGTATTTCACCTAGATTATTTCTTGAGTTCAGCTAATTTATTGTTTAAACCTTTAATAGATTGCTTAGCTTCACCAGCGTCAACTATTGCAATTGAAGCTGATCCAACCTTGAGTCCTGTGGCTTTTCCTAGTTCATCCTTTGTAGGAACAAATGTATAACTTATTTTGTGCTCTTCACACAAAAGTGGCAGGTGCATAACAATTTCTGGAGGGCTAACATCTTCAGCGATATAAACTAGAAAAGCTGTTTTTCTCTCAATTGCTTTTGTTACCTCGTTAGTACCTTTGCGGATTTTTCCAGTCTTTGAGGAAGTTTCTAAAATTTTCAAAGACTCTTTAACAATTTCATCTGGAATTTCGAATTTTTTAAACATATCATTCACCTCAGGCACAATAATCGTGCCGTCATTAGGTATAAAAAAGAAATTTAATAGAATTTAAAAGAATTCTCTTTGAGTAGACTTTTTATTTGATTCTTGTACAAATTACTTCTTTCTCTTTGAGGGCATCTAACACTCGTTTGTTCTTTTGACCATTTACGATTATTATCTCATTTACTGATTTAAGAATAGAGCGAATGCTATCAATTTTTCCTTTCATTGATCCTGTAACATCTATTACGTCTTCTGAGATCGCTGAAGTAAAAGATAATGATTCTAAATCTTCACTGGATGCATTTAACAGGCATTCTTCTTGATTCAACTCTGGGTTTGTGACCATTAGACCATCCACATTAGTGATAAAAATAACTCGATCAACTTGAAAATTATTTGCAAGAATATCAATTACAAGATCACCACTAAGTATGTTGAAATCCTCCTCTTCTGCAAAAACTATGTCTCCTGAGAGTACTGGGATTAGTCCTAATTGCATAGCCTTCTGGATAGGATTAAGGAAATATTCATGTTGCTTTCCTTCTTTCCTTGAGTAGATTAGAGAACTAGTTTGAAAATTCATTACCTTCAGATTCGCCTTTGTTAGTTCTTCAACTACAATAGAACTTAATTCATGCATGTCCTTACGAATCTGTATTAAACCTTGAACTTGTGAAGGTTCTTGAAATCCCGAAGTTATATTGTATTCTTTAGCTTTAATGTGTCCAAAGGACCCTGCTCCATGAACAATGATACATGGTTTTCCCCATTCTCCTATCTGTTGACATATCTCATTTAATTCAGGAAATCTTATTTTTTTATACTCAGTTTTATCCGTAATAACGGCTCCACCTAATTTGATAATGTCAATACAATTATTGTTCAACTTGAACACCTCTTTCAGCTAAGCTAGATATAAATGCTTGGAAACCTCTGCTTTTCATTTCTTCTACTGCTCTATTTGCTTTTTGGTAATTCTCAAACAAACCAATAACACATCCTCCTCCACCAGCTCCAGTTAATTTACTCCCTACAGAACCAAGTTGTAACAGTGAATTGGTGAGTTCTGTGAGAATTGGGTGACTTACTCCTAATTTTTCTAGTAGAAGATGATTTTGTGTCATTAATTTTCCAAGTTTTTGTATATTGCCTTCAATTAAACTAGACTTGGCAATTAAAGTTAAGTTTCCTATTTCTTCTAGAATATTTTGGTATTTTGATGTGTCTTTTTCCAGAGATTTTGCGACCTTCTCCACATAAGTTTTTGTATTTCTTGGGATGCCACTATTTACTATTACGACATAAGAAGAAAAGTTGGGAATACTTAATTTGGAGAATTTCTTCTCCTTGTATAACTGTATCCCACCGTAAGTTGAGATTGTATTGTCAACACCAGACGGTTTTCCATGAATAATTTCTTCTGCCTCAAAAGCTAATTCATTTATTTCTTTCATAGAGAACTCAAGTTCCATGAAAGTTGATAAACTTGCTAAGGTAGCTACTGCACTTGCCGCACTAGACCCTAACCCTATACCAGGAGGGATTTCTGAATTAATATGAATATGCGGATATTTTTTACTTGTCGCTAGATCAAGGATTTTCTTTGTAACAAAGTAATAAGCTGGATTAAGTGGCTGCTCATTCTTTGAATCCTGCGTAATAAACCCGTTTTGCTCTTTACTCACTATATAATTCTTCTTCAATCCTGTTGAAGGCTCATTGAATAAATAATCTGAAGAAATTGAAAGTTGTACTTCATTCTGTAATGATTTGGACACTCTACATTTTGTTCTTAAATCGATTGCCGTAACAATAGCAGGATGACCGTATACAACTGCATGTTCACCAAAAAGGATAATCTTTCCAGGTGCAGAGAAAGTAGTTTTTCTGGCATCCATAAACTTACATTATTCTTACTAAATAAAATGTTTTGGAAAAGAAGAAGGAAATATTTATTCCCTTAATAGTTTGAATGAAAAATCTTCAACAGTTGCAGGAAGCTCTTCAGTCTCAGCTAGTTCTCCTCTTGCTCGGAGGATTTCTCTAGTTAGTAAGAAATAAACTTGAGCTAAAGATTTTCTTCCTTTGTTATTCACTGGGATGATTAGATCAACATTGTTAGTTATATTATCTGTATCACAAAGAGCTACGACTGGAATTCCCATAGCTGAGGCTTCAGTTAATGCTTGTCTATCTGCTCGAGGATCTGTAAGCATGACTACATCGGGTTCTATATAGCCTTCATAGGAGGGATTAGTTAATGTTCCGGGTATAAATCTTCCTGGAATAACTTTGAAACCTGCCATTCTTGCCATTTTTGTACTAGGTACAGAAGCATATTGTCTTGTTGCGAAAACAGCTACCTTCGCTGGTTCAAAGCGACTTATAAATTTGGCTGCAATACGAATACGCTCATCTGTTGCGTTAACATCTAATACGTAAATTCCATCATTTCTTACTCTGTATTTGAATGGTTCCATATACTTAGTGCAAACACTTGTTCCAATATGAATTCCTGAAACAAGATATATGTCACGTGGAATTAACAGTGTTTCCTCTTCGGTTTTTTCTTGTATGTCTTCTGACATTTTTAATCCTCTTTAATTAAAGCTTTCAATCTCACAATATATGAGCAATAAGGCCTCGAAAATTTTGATTAAAAACTTTCTGTTTCATTAGTTTGGCAAAATAGATGAAAAATTAAGTGAATGGTAAGAATTCATCAATTAAGTCTATGTGAGAAATGAGCATTCTTCGACAGCACCAGCGTTTTACTCCAAGATCCTCTAACACTTTGTCAGGATCATCTCCATCCTCTGTTCTCTTATTGAAATCATCCCACTTATCTGCGATCAAAGCACCACAAGTAAAACATCTTACAGGAATAATCATTTCAGTCAATTTTTCCTTTATACTTAAACATTTAACTATTTTGATTGTTGTTACTTCAAAATCCCCAGTCTCTTGCAATCAAGAAACCCTTGTATAACCTATAGAGACCAATAGGATTTGACATCATAGACGGCCTAAGTAGAATTTTTCCTAGAGTTCTGAGAATTTCGCCACCTTCAATTCTGTTAATATGACTGTTATCGAATACTTCACCAAGTTTTGTAAGAAATTTATTAGACCTGGAATAGAAGAATCTATGGCATTGCAAATTGATTTTTTTCATGAATTTGAACTGTCTCAATTTTTCTTCATATATTTTGAGATTAAAGCTAGCTTGATTGGTTTCCATTTTCAAGATTTCAGTAACTGTATCTCCTGCTATCTGCCCACTTGTCATCGCTATGCGAATCCCTCCATAAAAAATCGGGTTTACCATACCTGCAGTATCACCTGCTAATAAGATCCGATTATGGGACAATTTTTTCACTGGACCATTCATGGGTATTTGTCCTCCAACTTTTTTCAGAATACTACCTATAATTCCTCTGTTCTTAAGAAATTTATCTAAACGTAATTTTCTATCCTTGGCTGTTGTAACTATTCCTACATTTGTTTCTCCTTCTCTTGGGAAAACCCAACAATAACCAAAAGGGAATTTTTTTGCATCAAAATGAAACTCTAGTTTGTCACTCCATTCTCCCTTCATTTTATATTCAAAAGCTTTAATCATGGGTGATGGTGCTTGGAAATTGAGTGTTTGTGCAAGTCTTGCATTCGGTCCTTCTGCTAGAATTAGTAGTTTAGCAAAATATTCGGAATTACTTTCACCTTTTGTTTTTATTACAACACCATTTGTTTTTCTTTGAATATCTGTAACTTTGGTTGCTGTAAAAATTTCTGCACCCAAATCTGTAGCTTTTTTGGATAGATACTGATCGAATTTATCCCTACGTATCATACTTGCCTGAATATCCCCGAGAATTGTTTTGTTTTCAGGAAATATTAGGTGGCATGTATCTAGTTCTTTGACACTGAAAGATTTTTCTCCTTTTGGCAAGTTAAAATCTTTAAAAGCATTTATACTTAATCCCTCGCCACATTGAATAGGTTCACCAATTGTAGAGTGTTCCTCAAAGAGGAATGGTTTTATTCCTTTATTAGCTAGAGTAATTGCAGCTTGTAATCCTGCTGGTCCTCCTCCAACAATTGCTACTCCTATTTCCTTCATAATTAAATTCTTTCAAACTAATTCAAAAATATAACCCATGGAAATTTTATCTCCAACCAATT
>BPTK01000087.1 GCA_023705905.1 Candidatus Heimdallarchaeota archaeon | reverse complement strand
CGCAAGCATTACCCATGCGTGATGTGGGCGGGGTAGGAGGGTACGTGATGTACCCGCTCAGAGTGAGCTATCCAGCGATGAAACTCTAAGAAAGATCGTCGTAACTACAAAGTTACAGAAAATCACATCATTTATATAAAAGGCCTTTCTAGCTTGCTTGTAAATAGAATTATCTACTTACTATTACAACTATTATATCGATTCAGAGTCATGTTAAAGGAATGAATAGATTTGCCAAAAAGTTCAATGAAAGTAATAGTTGACAGTACTTGTGATCTCCCAGAAGAATTAGCTAAGAAGTATGATATTGATATTGTGCCAGTTTATGTTCATCATAAGAATGAAATTTTTGCTGATAGATTCGATATTACTTCTGCTGAGTTTTATGATGTTTTAAGAAATGATGATGAATTACCAACGACTTCAGGATCAAGCCCAAAGGATTTTCTAGATAAAATTACCGAAAGCATGAAAAATCATTCTTCAATCTTTATTGCTACTATATCCTCAAAACTTTCAGCTACATATCAATCAGCTCGAATTGTTACTAAGAGAATTAAGGATAAGAAAATACATCTTATAGATTCTAAATTTAGCTCTGGAGTCTTAGCCTTTATCTCTTTAGCTGCTGCAAAATTGTCTAGGAAAGGAGTTCCTGAAGATGAAATTATAAAGAAGGTTAAAGAAATAAGAGATGAATCAATACTATTAGGTTATGTGGATAATCTTGATAACCTAAAAAAATCAGGAAGAATCTCTCACATCAAATTTCTTGTAGGATCAATAATAAAATCAAAACCCTTGCTTGAACTAAAAGATGGGATATTACAACCTATTGGACAAGCAACTGGAAGAGATAAAGCAATCAACAAAGTTCTTTCTTCAATCTTTGATCGCATTAAAAAGAATCAAAAATATGATGTCATGATAACCCATGGAGATGACTCAAAAACAGCAGAAATAATCTTAAAACGTTTAGAAGGTAAGTTTCCAATAGGAGAAAAAATTATTAATTTTCTCACTCCTGCTTTAGCAGTTCACTTAGGTTTAGGAACTATAGTAGTATCACTATCCCCAAGCCCTTACTAGTTGCGAACTCTTTCAAATCTCCTTTGCTTTGAATGCTAATGCCATCTCAATGATTTTATTGATGTAGTTGGGAATATCTGAAGCCATTAATCCGTCTCCATAATCTTTTGCAGCTAATTCTCCAGCTGCACCGGAAATATAGACACCCAAACAAGATACGAGAAATGGATCATCAATAACAGCAAGAAGAGCTCCAATTATTCCAGTTAGAACATCTCCGGTCCCGCCAACAGTCATCCCAGGATGGCCTGTTTTGTTGAATTTTGTGATTTTTCCATTGGATATTATGTCTATTTGTCCTTTCAAAACAATTGTTGTTTGCCATTTAGCTGCTATTTCCGATACTATTTCTGCATCTTTATCTACATTTCCCAATAGTTGCTTCTTGAAAATTTTTGTGAACTCACCTCTATGAGGAGTAAGAACAGATTGATGGTATTTTAATAGAAATAAGTGTTCTTCTTCCATAGAACTTAAAGCGCTAGCATCTATTACGACTTTTTTAGATTCTTTAGATTTAAGAAACTCTAGTAAAGTATCTTTAGTTATCTGGGAATCTATCATTCCAGGACCTATAACATATGTAGAATCTTTTGTTCGATGGTGTTTGAAAATGTCTTCAATGTCATTCGGTGTGATTTCACCTTCGGCTGCAGGGATTGTTATAAAATCAGGTGCATAAGACGAAACAGTCTTTCTGATATCAGAAGGTGTAAGAATAAAAATGAGATCTGCTCCAGTTCTAAAAGCTCCAAATCCTACTAAAGCTGGAGCGCCTAAGTACTCTTTAGAACCAGCTATTATCGTAACAACACCATTTTGTCTCTTATGACTATTGGATTTTCTTTTAGGATAAAACCATTTGAGATCTCCAATGCCAACGAATTTTTCTGCCTCTTCTGGAATACCTATGTTTTTCACTACAATTTGTGCAGTTGAGAAGTCATCTTTGCGGATCTTATTTCTACCTAAACAAATGATAAGATTAGGGTGTATAACAAATTGTTCATTTTGTGTTTCTGGATTATATCCTGAAGGAATATCTAAAGCAATAATCTTATTCTGGGTTTTTGCATTGAGATATTCGACAGCTGTTTTTATTGGTTCTCTTAAATTTCCTGTAACTCCAATTCCTAAGAGCGCATCTAGAATGACTTTATTTTCCAACATATTCGCAGGTATCTTACTGAAATCCTCTGGTTTGCGGACATAGTACCAGTTCTCTTTTGGTAATATTCCCTGCAGTACTTCGTAGTTCTTTTGAGAAGCTAAAGAATCAAACTTATCCTTATTACCAAAAACAACAATAGAGCAGCTAAAACCTTGATCTAACAGCAGTTTTGCAGCTGTTATAGAATCTCCTCCATTATTGCCATATCCTGAGAAGATAGTTATTGAATTAAGTGATTCTTTTTTACAAAATTGAATGATTTCCTCTGCAACTACTTTACCAGCAATTTCCATCATTTCAAAAATCGTAATGCCTTCTGCAAATACATTGTCCTCTAAAGCTCTAGTCATTCGAATTGAAAAGAAATCATTGGTAACTTTATTCATTGAAAATAGTTGTGCTGTAGATTAATAACTCTTTTTCATTACCAAATAAATGAAGAAAAAAGAAAAGCTCACACTTTTCCTAGATATTTCTTAGCTTTGCTATGTTCCTTATCCAATTCATCAGCAAGTGAGGTAGTTAAGTTCAAACTCTGTTCAATTATTGCTTGTAGATCAGAGAATGCTGTTTCGAATGAGTTCAAAGAATTCAAAAGTAACCCTTTATCTGTTTTTACTTTATCAAGAAAATTATACGTTTTACTTAAATTTCGAATTATATTTTGTAGCATTTTTGAATTATCCTCTTCTTTTTCACACAAATTCAAAATTTTCTTTGGTGTATTAAGAGGAAAGTCCAAACCTTCCATATCTATCATAAGATCAACAATATCAGCATTAATTTTATCCATACTGTTCAGGACTTGACTGAATTCGGAAAGAGATGAAGTAACTCTTGTTGCGACCTCTTCATTTTTACTTACTTTTATTGATTCATTAATACCTCCAATAATCTGAGGGCCTAGGTTACCTAGTTTAACTATGTGTTCATTCCATCTGAGATTTACTTCTTTCAGATTTTCTTTAAAAGATCCTGTTGCATGTGCGAGGGAGTCCGATTTTCTTAGTTCATAGTTCATGTTTATCACCTAGATATTCGAAAGGGAAAAAATTATACTATATAAAAAACTAACAAAAAACTGAGAACAATTCCCTTTCGGAAACATCACGTATACATTAAACTACGGTTATAATAAACTTAACGCTAGTCTCATATGAAAAACAATGATTTTCTCAAAAACCGATTAATTAAAGATGACATGAGTAGAAATTGATTCAGAATGCCTTTCTCCCTTAATTCTAATGACGTGAAAGGAAAGGCACTTGATGTACAATTATACATCTCACAATGTGCTGTTTTAGCTCATAATCTATTATATGTTGCAGAGCCTAAACCAGGGGGAGCTTCATTCAATTATGAATTAGCAGATACGAAAACAATGGATTTTCTAGCAGGGGGAAGTAGTTTGTTTGCTCCAATATTTGGTCTTTCGAAGAGAGGAATCTTAGTAGCAGAAAATCATCTGTGGTTCGAAGATGCAGAGCTAGGATTCTTCATCTTGAAAGCTTTAGAAAGATCGACAACTTGGTACAAATCTGAAACTAATACTATCTTCGGTACAATCCTAATGTTTTCTCCTATCACTCTTGGAGTAGCGCACTGTTTCACAAACGAGGGCTTGAAAACTAATGTCAGGCTAAATTTAGATAACGTTCTTAATGTAACAAACCAATTTCTAAAAAACTCTACAACTGATGATTGTACATATCTCACTGAAGCTTTAACGAAATTTGTATCAAATAGAATTCTTCCTTCAGACAAAGTTGAAGATGACTTCAACTCGTTTTTAGGAGCTCATCAACATGAACGGACCAACTTGTATGAACTCACAAAATTCTACGAAGAAAGAGATGTGATTTTCTACGAATTAGCAAACAAGTATCATTTAACAATAAAATGTGGTTATTCAACTTTCGTAAAGGTTTACGAGGAAACGAGTAATTTTAAGAAATCAATAATTCAAACATATATCACACTACTTGCAGAAAAAAAGGATACACATGTTGCTAAGAGATTTGGTAATGAAGTAGCTACTTCGATAAATAAGGAAGCAAAATCGATAATCAAACAAGGCGGGATTTTTACTGTTCAAGGAAAACAAAAAATAAATGAATTAGATTCCTATTTGCGAACCTCACATTCCAGAGTGATAAACCCTGGATCAACAGCTGATTTGACTGCAACTACGATTTTTCTAGCATTGCTTCAGGGGTATCGTCCTTAACTAGCTTTTCTTGCTCAAACATTCTTTTTGTAGATTCAATTATACTTGCAGAAGTTTGTTGTGATTCAAATTCTAAGAAGGCAACTCTATTAACAAGTTTAATAATAGCAATTATTCCTTTATCCATATTTAAAATTTGAACGTGAATTGGTGATTTGTAGAGATATTCTAAACCCTTTTCAGCTGCGCTAAAAAGGTCATAGAGAGTCTTAAATCTTGGATTTATAGTTTTTTCTGAGGAGCTCAAAAATTCCTTTTTACTGTAAATGTGAATCTTACCAGGATTATAGAATTCCTTGATTATTTCTTCAAGTTGTTGTTGAGATTTAATTTTGAATTGTCTGAATCTCTGTACTGCTAATTCAGTTATTGCTGTTTCGATAACTATGAAAACAGCTGGTAAAAGAATTGATTGTACCAGATTACCTTCATGAGTGATATGAAAACACGTACCTTTTGAGCATCTTTCCGTATTTTTACTGACTTTTCTGAAACTTTTTCCAAGAACTTGAAAAATTGTAAAACTATCAATATTGTAATTTGGAGAATTTGCTTTAACTATTAGTGGTTCGTTTTCTAGCGAATACAAACACCACGCCTTGAGTTTTTCTCCTTCTGGTGTATCAATTAATGTGTTAGCAATTGTTACTCCGTTCTGTAATAGAATCTCCTCACATGTTTCTTGAAAACCATGAAAAACAGAAACATCTCCACGGAACCTCTTGACTTCTTCTCGATAGTTCTTAACGAAACTTTCAGTGATTTGATTACTTACATATTCTGCATATTCCCCAGGCATTTCATCAGATATTTGAAAAATAAGGATTACAGATTCAATTGCTGTAAGAATATAAAGACTTTCTTCGAAATAGACTCTAGAAAGACGCTCTTTTTCTGTTTCTTCTGCAAATTTGAGAATTGCTGTAACTAATCCTGAGACAAGAACTTCGTCTCCTCTGGAATATTCTTCATAATCGAAAACTGGGAGACCGCTATCAGTAACAATAAGTATCCTTCTAATCAGCATGTTAGTCACTTGATCTTAATCTTTTCAATTGTTTTGAAAATATCCTGTTCTGTAGGTAATTCACCAATTACCTTCTGTTTCACTAATACTTTGTATATTCTCTCTGTTAAATCTTCTTTAGAAGTAAATTCTACTTCTTCTTGAAGAAACATAAAACTATAATGGTAAAGGCTCAATAAATAGCTTTGTAAACTGCCATGTTGAAGTTGTAAACTGAAATTGCTCTTTCCGATTTTATGTCTCACATTCTTTTCAGATAATATGTAATCAATCTTCTGTGAAGAAAGGAGAACCAATCTGTTCAAAAAATCAGAATTGATATCAGTAAATATCTCAGGAGAGCTTATAATGATAAATTTTCCTCTACGCTTGTAACCCGCTAGAATTACTGGTTTCTTGTCCATCAAAGCTAATGGAATGTATTTTTTTATGCCATTTTCTGTAAGAAAATCCTTCTGTTCATTGAAATCTATAACATGAGCTTTTGTTATGGTTAACTTTGATCCAATTAGGCGTGTATTAGAGGGTATTTTTGGTAGACCGTAGACGTAGTTATGTTGAAATGATATGCCTAATTCATCAATCATTTCTTCAAAGAATCTTCCCAAATCTTCCCATGGTGGTGAAGGCAAGGTTAGAATTAGTGTTCCACCTATATCAATATATGAAATTAGTTCAATATACATTTCTTGAGAAATCTTTTTCTTAGGTAAAGTGATAAAAAGAACATGTGATTTTTCAAGCGTTTTTCTTGTTAACCCTATTGTTCCAACTTTCTTTTTCACAATATTAATTTCTACCTTAGCTACATCTGAATCTATTAATTTTGCTATCTGCTTTGCAGGTAGTTCCTCATTAAGTGTAGAATCGATGGAACATAATCTCATCTGAATTTTCTATATATGTATCATTTAAAATCATTGTGTAAATTCTAAACAAAATAATGAAAGAAGAAGTAGAGAATAATAAAATTAGAAAACTATCTACTTTTTTTCTTGATCCTTAACCTTAAGGATTCTTCTTAAATCTCTTCGAAGTTTTCTTGCGACATCATTTTCTGGAACGTAATGAAGTGATTTTGTCACTTCTTCAAAAGCCATTTTAAAATTTTCCAGTGCTTTAAAACTGATTGCTTGAAGTAGATGAGCTCTAGCTATCATGTGTGGGACATTAATCTCCTTCTCCTCTGTTTCGTCAAGAATCTTTCTTGTTAGGTCGAGTACTTTATGATGATTTTGATCTTGTGTATTCATAATAGCAAGTTTAGATAAAAGAGCAAGATTTTCATGTACGTTATCTATATAATTTTCCAAAATCTCGTAACTTCTTTCTCTTAACTCTGAGGTATTATAGAAGTCAACAGCTTTCATTATTATGTCTGGTTTCTTAAGTTGATCAAAGGACATCGTATTGAAATAAGTATATACAAAGAGGCTAGCTCCAAGAAGAAGAGCAACAAACTGAAAAATGACAATCAATATTTTGTCATGTATAAATGCTATATAAAATGGGACTGCTGTAATAGCAAGCACAAATACTGATGTGATACATATCCACAACCAGAATCTGCGACCATAGAGAAGAGAGAATCGATTCTTCTTTATTGTTTCCTCGTCTTCTCCCTCTATTTGAAGAAAAACATGGAGATAATCTGGTACAGTTACATGTCCTGCAATCTCAATTATTGTTACGATTATTAGCATAACAAAATTGGCAATTGTTATAACTCTTGCTTCGTCACTTATAGGTTGAACATAACCACTAAGGAGAAATATGTTTTGAGTGATAATCGAAAAAAGAGCATAATTCCTGATTGTTTTCACCAAAGATAAGTATATGAATCGGGTTGAATGAACTTGTTTTGGAAGAGGACGTCTCCTGAATCTCACAATTCCCCATCCGAATAAGAAAAATATGATTGTAGGGAAGGAAAGAAAAGCTAATGTGTTTGCAAGTATATCTGAAAACGAGAAAAGAAAAACAAATCCACCAAGTACGAGCATAAATAAGTCTTCATTGGATAAAGCCATGTCATAATCATTTTCAAACATTGTTCCACCTTACGATGATTACTAAATGTAAAGATATTCATAAATATGACGAATTGATATGTTTAAGGAAAAAACGGGACTATCTCTCATTTTTTTATTTGAGTTTTATTAGGATTCTCAACCTGTTTTGCGAATTTTTGCGCAGATTGTTTTAATTCTTCTTTATCCATAACATCTGCTAAACGTTGTATTGCTTGAAGATGATGAACGAGAGAATCGAGCCATGAGTAAACATCTCCTGGATATAATTGAATATTATTTTCTTTCCGCATTTCTTCAGAGATTCTTGAGGGAGAATAACCTTTCCGTCTAAGTTCAAAAATCATTTTGGAGAAATTAATTTGGCCACAATCACAGAATGGTTTATCAAGACATTTACACGTAAAAATATTTGTTGTCCATTTTGAGAATGTTTCAATAATTGCTTGCGTTGGGTTTCTTCTTCCCCAACTATTTCCAGAGTAGAGGTCTAAAACAGTACCAGAAAAAATATTAGTTGAAATTGTGGATTTTATTGCTCTTTCTATCTCACCATGTATTTTCGGAGAGAGATGTGCTGCTCTGAAAGGTTGAATTTTAGCAGCTAATGTTAATGCTAGATCATCGGCAAGATCCTTTTTCTTAGAATGTTGTATCTCTTGAACTAATCGTATTGCATAAGATGGAGCAAGAAATGATAGGGAAACAGCTTTTCCAAGATCTGTTGGAAAAATTGTTTTATTTTCAACATAAATCATTTTCATCTTTTTTAAAGCATTCATATTTTCGCTTAAGGGAGATGTTCTTCCTAGAATATTTGCGAAGATCATTTTATCTTGAGAAATGTTGACATCCTTAAATGCAACAATTGTAGCTAGAATCTCCTCTTCTTCTTCGGTTATCTCCAAAATTGGATCGACGTCTTCAATAGGTTGTGTAAGCAATTCAAAAGCAATCTGTTCTTCAGTCTCTTTTTGCCCAATGAATATTTTTCTTCCTGGTTCTACAAGTAAATATGCTTTACCTCTATCATGAAAACCTAGCCTACCAGCTCTTCCCAACATTTGATGAAATTCTGCTACTGACAACCAATTAATTCCCATCGCTAGGTTCTCGAAAATTACAGTAGATGCAGGAAAATCTACTCCAGCTCCTAAAGCAATAGTTGTCACCACTGTGGAGTATTTCCCTTTTTCGAACCCTCTTTCAACTTCCTTTCGTTTTCTAAAAGTTAAACCAGCGTGATAATAAGTTGAGAATATTCCTTTTCTTTTCAAGTCTTTAGCTAATTTTTCACAGCTCCTTCGAGAATTAGTGAAAACCATGGTTTGCCCCTTATACCCAGTGCTTGATTTGATTCTTTCTTCTCTTTGACATAATTTAAACAGGTTCTTAAACCGATTTCCTTCATTTTCAGTGATAATTGCATGTCTTTCTAGAGGGATAGGTCGAGCAAGATATAAAACTGTTTCAGCATCTAAATCTTCAGCTAGTCCGTCTGGATTTCCTATCGTTGCTGATAAGTAAATAAATTGAGCACTTGGAAAGAGAGCTTTCAAACGAGCAATAAGACCGTTTAATCTAAACCCTCTTCCTTCTGATACTATCATTTGAACCTCATCAATAACGATAACACCAATGTCTCCTAGGGCTTTGCTTCTTCCATCTCTAAGAAGAAAGTCAAATGCTTCGTAGGTAGCAACTATTATATCAGAATTTCTGATATCATCGTCAATAATTGGTGTAAATTCACCCTCTACTTTTATTCGACTCATTCCAACTCTTACAGCTGTATTGAGACCAATTTTCTTGTACCGTCTCTTGAATTGTTCATATTTCTGATTGGTCAATGCAACTAAGGGAGATAAATAAACAAATTTCTTTTTTTGCAAAGCCTTGGTTACACCAGCGAGTTCCCCTATCAGAGTTTTTCCAGAAGTTGTTCCAGCGACAACTAATAAGTTAGTATTTCGAAGTAATCCTTTTTCAAGGGATATCTCTTGAACTGGAAGTAATGTTTTAATCCCTTCAGCAACAAGTAAATTTTGAAATTTAGTTGGAAGTCCTTTTATCTTATTTACTGAGAGACTTGTTTCTTGTTTCACAGGTTCAATGACATCAAACAAAGTTGAATTTGGGTTTCTTATAGGATCTTGCTCTGAACCAAAAGAAATATTTTCTAGAACTACATCGAGATTTCCTTCTCGTTCTGCTTGTTGTTGGTAAAATTTCGTTAGACCTCCAGAAACTACTAAATTGCTCCGTTGCAATTCCTGAGTTAATTCCTTTTTTGAACAGTAATCACATATTCTTTGGCCCTTATAGATTACAGAGTCGTTTTCCAAACTTGTCCACTTATTTCTCTGATCTAGACAAGTCCTGCAGAGAGTTGCTATTCTAGCTTTGGAAATCTTGAAAGTGGTACAATACTCAAGAAAAGATTTGTTGTTCCAGGGTAAATCAAGATCTGGTATTAAGATATATTCAGCTTCTCGGAGATCTTCAGTAGCTGCTCGAGGTTTCATATGAAAGTTTGAATTTTTACCAAGCTTCATGTATTTGTAAACTCTGAGGTAATCCTTTTCATAGGTGAAATTCAATCTTGTGTGTGCAACGAAACTCTTTTCTTTTCCTCCTAAGTAGAAATAGATTATATCAGATGAGAGTTTTTCTTTATTCCAGTTAAACATAACTGCAATGTAGGGCTTAGGTAACTTCATAGTTATCACACACGGAATATTTTCTAGAAAAGAAAAATAGGTCTATGTTTGTTCTTTCTTTCCATCCATTTCCAAAGGTTTCTGAGCAACTCCACATTTCGTACAGAATTTAGCGTTTATTCTATTCACTGTTCCACAATTATGACAGTCTCTTTGCAATTGAAAACCGCATAATTTGCAAAATTTACGAAATGGAACCTCATCGTTACAAGAAGGACAAATTAATGTTTTCTCTTTAGGTTTTTGAGGTAAAGGTTGCTGAATAATTGGTTGAGTTGTTGGTTTAGGAGGAGGACTATGTCTTTGCCCTGCAATGGTTCCCATTATAGAGGGTTGTTGAGGTTGATAAGCAGGCAAAGGTTCGGCTGTGCCGGTAATTGTTATCTCACTTTTTGATTCAGGATCAACTTCAAGAATATACTTCAAAACATCCGTTTCTTCAGGAACAACAATTTTCCTTTTTTGTTGCTTTAGCAGAGCTAAAACAAAGAAATCCTTCACCTCTTTTTGATCAGAACCACAATGATTACATATTTTTGCAGCTTCAGGTATATCTTCCCAACAAGCTAAACATTTCATATTATTCACTCTTGCTGTATTTTTACTAACACAACTGCTTATAAAATTAGCTTTTGGAATAATAACTCCATAGAAAAGATTTTATTCAAGTTATCTGAACAATATTTGAGATTTATGGCTAAGAAGAAACTAATAAAGTGCAAACACTGCGGAGAAGAATGGCTTCCAACAGATGTTCCTACCAAAAAGGAATGGAATATAGTAAGTCCAATGCCTGATAAACAAGGTAACGTCACCATTACTAGAATGGCAACCTGGGATTGTCCACAATGTGGTAAAAACCGAACTGGAGCTAAGGGTAAAACAAAAGGTGAGTTCAAAGAAGAAGATACACCTAAATACAAAATTGAACATGCTCTTGATTCTGGAGAAAAATTCAATGTAACTGATCTTGCTGAAGAAATTGGTTTTGATGTCGAGAGTATTAAGAAAATCATTCCTATGTATCTAAAAAAGAAGAACATCAAAGGAAAAATTGACGGAGAATTTTTCATTCCTAAATAAATTGAACAAAATGACAATATTTTTTAAAGCATAAAAATACAGACGTTACAATCAGTAAGAAGGGACAATAATGGTTTATACAATTTACAACGGAGTTCTAACCGGTAATTGGTTAATATTTTTCTTAGTGCTATTTTCAATTTTGACTGTTGCTTCAGTAATTTGGTTTATTCTTTACATAGAGATGTCTCAGAGACGAAATTGGAAATTAACTCTATTAATTGTAATTATAACTAGTTTAATTACAGCTTTTGAGATACAACTCATTTTACTACAAATCGGAGTAATTATTTAGATAACTTTCTCCACTTTTACTTTCATTTTATCTCAATAGATAGTGTAAACTATCAATTTCTCTATCGGCAATTATAATAATATTAAATAATCATAAGAGTATAGAACAACAAAACACTATCTTTGAAGTGTAAGAGAGAAATCAGTGGTGAATATGAATAAGGAAACTTTTCTGAAATATCTTACTAAACAAGATTTGCTCCCTATGATACCTGAAGCCACTGCAAAAGTTAAAAAATCTTCAGAAGAGGAAATTAAAAAACTGATTCTTAAAGGCTTAAAAAATAAAAAAATAACAGCAGCGAAAATACGGAAAAACTGGATTTTATCGCTACAAAACATGTTTTTCGATGTTTATCAAAAAGCCTTTCAATTTACTCCTTCAAAGAAATTTGATACTACAACAAAAATAAAAAACGCTGTTCAAAAAAGCATAGATTCTGTTATTAAAGATTTGATTCAAACATCTTATTCAATTTATGTAGCAAAAATCAGCTCCAAACCATTGCATTACGCTTTTCTGCTAACTTTCGAAAAAGTAACGAATTTTAATGATTATTTACTTTTACCTTTAAATAAACAGATTATGCTTTCAGTTTTTCCTGAGCTTGGATTATCAATCTGTTGGCCATCGAATAAAGATGAAAATCACAAAACCTTGACAAAAGTTTTCTCATCAACGTTTGAAAATGTATCAGAAGTTAAGATAAATGCATTGTTTTTAAGAAAATATACTACTCAAGAAACTATAACAAAATTAGTGATCTCAACACCTCAAGAAATAGCAGGATTTTCTGGGTTAGACGTTATAGAGTTTAAAGGACCTAATGTTGTCATTGGTTTATCTGGATTAAAGAGAAGGCATGATGCAAATGTTGATGTTATAACACGAGTAGGGCCTTTCACTGAAATTGAATCAGAGACAATAAATCTAATCTGTGGGAAAGGACTAAAGATTAAAAATTATGAGGGAATAAACACTCTACTAAAAGTTTTAAAATTGTGATTTGACCGAATAAAGGAGCACTTTGGAACATTATTTCGTAGCGTAACTGCGTCACCTAAACAATTATAATAAGATGAAAGATATGCAAATCACAACTAGTTTAGGTTATAATAAATGATAGAAGTGATACAAATAAGTCGCGGTGGGAGCGGTGGAGTCACTGGTGCAAAGATTCTTGCTGAAGCTGCAATAATGTATGAAGGACTTTATGCTCAAGCCATACCAAAATATGG
Source organism: Candidatus Heimdallarchaeota archaeon (assembly GCA_023705905.1). Classification (GTDB taxonomy): domain Archaea; phylum Asgardarchaeota; class Heimdallarchaeia; order Heimdallarchaeales; family Heimdallarchaeaceae; genus UBA460. The sequence continues at coordinate 1,943 of BPTK01000087.1, read as the reverse complement.
TTCTGAAAGAAGAGGAGCCGCTGTCCTAGCTTATGTCAGGTTTGATAATAAGCCTATAAGAATACACAGTCCTGTGTATGAAGCTAATCATGCTCTAGTACTAGATTTAAGCCTACTAGATAGAATTGATATTAGTACAGTAGATAAGGAAGGAACAATAGTAGTTAACTCTAAAGAAGTTCCTGAAAGCCTGAAGAACAGTGGAAGGAAAGTTGCATATGTAGACGCAACAGGGATCTCTCAAGAACTAGGGTTAGTTTTGAGTGGATTTACTCTGGTCAATATGACAATGCTTGGTGCTTTTGTTAAAGGAACAAATATTGTGAGCATAGATAATCTAGAGAAAGCAATAGTCAGTTTCTGGGGTGAAAAAAGAGCTCCTAAAAATGTTGCAGCAGCTCTGCAAGCTTATGAAGAAACAAAGGTGGTAATTGCATGACAAAAGGTCCAAGTTCCCCAATTTTATTCCCAATTGAAGGTGCAGCAGGAAAAACAGGAGACTGGAGAACACATAAACCTGTTGTAGATCCAGAACTCTGTATAAAATGTAACATCTGTTGGAAATTCTGCCCAGATAATGCTATCTATAGAGCAGATAAAGAAAAAAATCAAATCATAAAATTTGATTATGAATACTGCAAAGGATGCGGTATATGTGCTAGTGAATGCCCGAGTAAGGCTATAAAAATGGTTTCGGATGATGAATAAGATGGTAGTGAAACACAATAAGAAATCAATGACTGGAAATGATGCTGCAGCATTCGCTGCTCTTTACGCCCAACCAAAAGTTATCTCAGCTTATCCTATAACTCCACAAACAACGATAATTGAAAAACTGAGTCAATATGTTGATGATGGGTTACTTGATGCTGAGTTTATTATTGTTGAGAGTGAACATTCTGCTCTCGCTGGTTGCATGGGAGCTGCATGGAGCGGTGTGCGAACTTTTACTGCAACATCTTCTCAAGGATTATTATATATGGCTGAAAATGTTTTCTGGAGTGGATATGGGAGATTACCTATTGTAATGCCCGTTGTTAACCGATGTTTAGCTCCTGGATGGTCAATTTATCAGGATTTACAAGATTCAATGGCATTCAGAGACGCTGGATGGATTCAAATATATACCAAAAATAATCAAGAAGTTTTTGATAGCGTGCTGCAAGGATTCAGAATAGCAGAAGACAAAAATATTGCTCTACCATATATGCCTTGTTTAGATGGTTTTGTAATAAGCCATACAACTGCTCAAGTTGATCTTCCAAGTGCAGAGGATTCTTTCAACTTTGTTGGAGAATATTCAGACCCAGTTATTGAAGTTAATACAGAAAAACCTTGGATTTTTGGTGGTTTAGTAGGTCCGGAGAAATTCATTAAGGACAGGACAGATTTGATGGAAGCCATGGAACGAGCCAAGAAAAAGATTGTTGATATGAACAAAGAATTTGGCGAATATTTCGGTAGAACATATGGTAATGGTTTAATCGAGATATATGGTGATGATGTAGCTGATTTGACAATAGTCTCTATGGGAACCATAGCTGATGAAGCTCAAGATGCTGTGGATGTGCTAAAGGAAGAAGGATTAAGTGTCAATGAAATGAGAGTTAGAACCTTCAGACCATTCCCTGAAGAAGATATTGTTGAATTTGCTAAGAAGAACCACAAATTACTTGTGATAGATCGATCAGTAAGTTTTGGTCATGCTGGACAACTTCGAATTGAGATAGAAGCAGTGCTACATAGAAATAATGTAGATACACCAGTTGAAGGAAGAATCATGGGGCTTGGTGGAGAAGATGTACCTTTTACGAAAATTGTTGCTGCTGCTAAGGATGCACTAAGGAGTAAGATGTAAATGAAAGTAACTCAAAAAGATTTATTGAATATACCTAAGAAAGCTCTCTTGAAAGGACATTTTGCCTGTGCCGGATGCGGTTCTA
>BPTK01000086.1 GCA_023705905.1 Candidatus Heimdallarchaeota archaeon | reverse complement strand
ATAATCATAGGTGTAGATATTCTTCCTCAGAGCATTCCATCCAGAACAACTCATTATTCAGTTTGCGTTTATGATGGAAATAAAGAAGAGATAATCAAAAATTATAAGAAAGTAAATCTTCAGAAAATAATCGGTTTAGCACAAAGCTCCCAGGCTTCATATGTTGCAATCGATAATATCTATGAATTAGTTAAAAATCCTTCACAAATACCTCGATTGTGCATTCAATTATTACCTAAAACAAGATTAGTTCAAGTAACTGGTTCACCTGTTCATGGTTTTACTTCTTTATCTAAGCTCATGCGACAAAATGGGATGAACATACCTAACAAGCTTACACCAATTGCAGCTGCAGAAGCATGCAGTATACTGTCAAGCAAAAAACTTGGCTACGTCATCGAACCTTTTGAGGATGAAACAAAAATTATTGTTTCCAGATCCAGAGCAAAGGGTCCAGGTGGTTGGAGTCAGAAACGATATGGACGATTGATGGATACTTCTGTAGGTCAAGAAGCTAAGAATATAGAAGTACGTCTGATTGAATTGAGATTAGATTATGATAAAAAAGTTGCAAAAAGCAAATTTGGTTCGAAGCGAGTGGTGTTTAGCGTTTATGCCCCTCTTTCAGAAGTTACTAAGTCTTTTAGAAGAAGACGAGGAGAAACATGTCAGGTTCAGATTCATCCCGTTAACAAAGAACGAGTTGAGTTTATTCCATTATCTCAACAGGTTCAGATTAAGTCTTCACTAAGAAGGTTGATTGTAGGTTTAGATCCTGGTTTAACTATTGGTCTCTCTATTATGGATTTGAACGGGAAAATATTGAAAATTTCTAGTTACAGAGAAGCTAGTAGGGGACAAATTATTAGAGAGATTACAAAATATGGTAAACCTACTCTGATCTGTGTTGATGTTTATCCTTATCCAGCATACGTTGAAAAAGTAGCAGCAGCACTAAACGCTCGAACCTATACACCAAGAAGTGTTATGACAGTTTCTGAAAAAAATGAAATTTCAAGAAAGCTAGCTATGCAGCATGGTGTTCTTGTCAAAAATGCTCATCAGAGAGATTCTCTTGCTTCCGCATATAAGGGGTATACTAAATTCAAGAATGAATTTGAGAAAATCGACCGAAAATACTATGACCAATTTGATCGGTCATTAAGAGATGAGATTAAAGATTTAATTGCTAAAGGAAAATCTCTAATTGAAGCTGAAGATATAGTAAATCAATCACTTGTTAAAGAGAGATTTAGACCTCTTACAGGATCTAAAGAAAAGATAGATACTCCTCCAATCTCCTCTGATGACCTAAATTCTAAGTTGATTATGTTACAAGAACAGTTAGATTGGGAACGAAGAAAAAACAGCGAATTGTATATAGAATATCGTTCTTTGGAAGAAAAAATGGAATATTTAGAGAATAAATTACTAGAGGGAAAATCTGAATATATGGAATCTCTTCAAAGAGAAAAGGCTTTCATAGTTAAAGAAAATGAAATATCCTTCCTCAGAGAAAAGATGATTAATCTTGAACAAGAACTTGAAAGATATGCAGATAGAGTTGATGAACTCAAGAAAGTTTCTCTGTTGCGAGGTATTGAGGGTTGGGTCCCATTAAAAGTTATAAGAAAGTTTTCTCAAGAAGAAATTGAAAATACAGCAAAAGCTTACGGTTTGGGTCCAGGGGACGTTGTTTTAATCTTAGATAGCACTGGTGGGGGAGGAAAAACTGCCGAACAATTGTTATCATATAGAATTAAGGGTATCATTGGTAATGTTGACCAGTTATCTTACAATGCTAAATTGAAATTATTAGAAGAAGAAATCCCAATGGCAAGACCATCTGATGTTGAGATAATTAGAATTGACGAAATAGCTGTAATTAAGGAAGAAGATCTCCAAAATATGTTAGAATCCGCAAAAAAAGAAATGGATATCAAAATAACTGAGAAGAAAGAGGAAATCTTAGATAGCTTACTAGATGAGTATAGAGATGAACGTAAAAAGGAAATTATTGAACATGATGAGCGATTTCGGAATGAGAGAAATCGCAGATTACATCCATCAGAGAATGATAATATAGATGATGAATTAAATTGAATTTAAAGATCATCTGCTGATAATTGTACAAGAAGTATGTTGTTCCCTCGAACAAATATATTTCCATAATTTGAAACTTCTTCATCATCAATAATTTCGATTGCGTCATTCAAATGACAGTTCATGTATTGATCAAAACTTTGAAGTTTTCCTTTATATTTCACATTGTCTTTTAATCTGATAATAATATATTGTCCAATAACTTTTCGTAGAGTATTGATGGGAATGCTGTGAACGTTGCTCATATTTACACCAAGTAGTAAGAGTTACTGATTCGAGGGATTGCCCAATATTTAAAAAGATTTTGATTAACGAACTCAATGCGCTATTTCTCAAAGCTCTTTGCAGATTCTTCAAGGTTTTGTGTTTCCATCGTAGTTGTTTTACGTCTTCGAATTTTCACTGAAATAGGATGATTAACAGCATTACCTACTATAACTGCTTCACCAACACCAAGAGATGTAATAGAATCCAAAGTTGCTCTATCTATCCCTTCTGATGATTTTCCTATGTAATCTAGATCATAAGGATTTAGTATTTTCATGATTACATGTGTGTTACATTGACTAAGGGCAGTGGTTGATAATTTTACTGGACGCTGACTAACTAGTATTAAGGAAGTGAAAAACTTTCTTCCTTCACGTGCTATTGTTTCTATAATGGGTCGAGCGATTGCCATTTCTATTTTAGATTCACTTGCAAATTGATGTGCTTCCTCTAATATGACTGTTGTTGGAGGAACCAATTGTTTCTTACGTAGATTGAAAATCCTGAAAAGAATATAACTAACAATCATTTGTTTAAGTTTTAAACTTGTAAACTCACTGAGATCAAAAATTATCAGTTTACCAGGTTCTAATATTTCTTCAAGATTTGGGTTTTCAATTTGGCCAAACAATCGTGTTCCAACCAAAGAGTATAGCCATCCAATTAGTGCTTCCTTGCTTCTTGGGTTTATCTGATCATCCTTTTCAAGTTCTTTTAAAATATCTTCAATAGAATAACTGATTCCTTGTTTTGTTTTCTCTTTGTAGAGTTTGGATGTAATTTTTGAAAGTTCCCTAGTTTGTACTGATGACATCTTAGGTTCATAAATAGCAAATTGTCTTCCGCTCAAAGAATTGGTGGCAAATTGGATTAAGGCAGCAGGAATTACTTCTATTGACTTTGCAAATGGAGAACTGTCCACTGCCATTCCTTTGTATTCTCCATGAACATCAAAGAGTACCATTGCTACTCTCCCTTCTTCTTTGTTTCTTAATAGTAGTTCTTCAATAACCACGGAAACAGTATAAGATTTACCTGCACCTGATATGGCAAGAATTGCTGCATGCTTCTGCAAGAATCTTGTTAAATTCAACCTGACCTCTAATTCATGTTGGCCAATTACACCAATATTCAATCCTTTTTCACTCTGTAATCCTAGAAATTTGGTAAGTATTTGTTTATCAGGTGAGTAAACAGTTTCACCTGGAGATACGGGATACATCAATCTTTGAATACCTGTTTCAGTTACAATTCCCAAAGGTTTTGCTTTCGCAATGATATATTCCCATCTATCAGCTGGAAAAATAGAAGCTAAGGATTTTCCGCTGGTTTCGTAAGCTCTTACAGCTGATGGAGAGGAGAAATATCTGTTAGTCTTATAAACTTCATTAACGACCGAAATCACCTCTCCTTCTTCAGAAGGAACAACTATAAACATCCCTTTTTGCATTCTAAACTCATCTTCAGCTTTGGTTAAAACAAAACTGAATTGTGTTGGATTAGGTGAATGATCTTCATCAACAATAATTGTACCTATGCTCTTTTTTGCCATTTAGACACCTGTTTTAAATGGTAACCTACTTCTTCGTTTTTGTAAAGAGAAACTTGAGTAACCAATCTTCGCTGCTATTTCATCTATTAGGATATCAGCATCAGTCTCCTGTATTCGTGCTCTAGCATCTGCCTCTATAATAACATTTGGCAGTCCATACTCAGGATTATATTTTGATACTGCATTAACTAAAGATGAGATTTTCTCTACTAGATTACCTTCTTCAATATTTAATACTGGGAATTCAATTCTTAAAGGTGTATCAAATTCAGCAGTTTTTTGATAGAAGCAATGAATCTCAAAATCTGGTAAGTTTTTATCTGTATCATCATTGAACTTTGTGAGTAGAAATTCAAATGTTCTTTCGTTTGTGTCTAGAACTTGAAATAATAAATCTGTATCACGAAGTTGTCTGACAATAGGACGATAATCTATTTCAATTAATTGCTCAAATCCCTTTAATTTGCTTAGATGAGGCAGTATAGCTGCTAATTTGTTTGTAAGAATAGCAGAACGAGAATCTTTGACAACTCCACATAATGCTACTCGGTTTCTCTGGCACTTTGAATAAAGTTTCCTATAAAGTGCTTTGAGATTTAGATATTGTTGCAAAAGAAACTCACTTTGCTTGACTTCCCTACTATCTAAAACAGGAAGAACAGACCCATCCAACATTATTATATCGGGTTGATCTTCTTCTATAAGAGACAAACCACAACGAATCTCTTTTTGCATACGCCAGATAGAAATCAATGTTTCAAGCTCATTCTGGGATAAAGGTTCAATACTAGTCAGTATATCCGGAAAGGGTTGTTCCTCTGGAAAATATCGTACCATTGGATTTTCATCTTTACGATGGTAAAAAAGAACCCCCACGGCTCGGATAAGTGCAATATCAAAAAAATTGAGTGATCTGTGAATAACTCCACCGTCTACACCAGCTATTTTCAAACCATCGATATTTGTAGAAGCTACTTTTTTTGTGAATGTGCTATCTGTTGTAATAATGCCAAAGTTCACTGGAAATTTAGAAGGATTCAGAGTTTTTTTTGCATGTTTGAACAGATTCTGAAAGAGTTTTCTATGTTCATTATATTTTTGAATTTTTCTTGAGATATCATCAATTACTTTGTCGATTTTATCATGAACTCCCATATTTTTGGTCATCAATAGGTATGTAAACATTATCCTATATTAAGTAAATGTGATTTTCACTATCTTTGTGTAGATCTCTCTGTTGCTGACATAACAAATTTCAAGAATGGGGGAGCTGGTTTTTGTGGTCGTGATTGAAATTCAGGATGATATTGTGTTGCAATAAAACATGGGTGTTCACCTAATTCGAGTGTTTCCATTCTTTTACCATCTTCAGAACGACCAGAGAAAATTAATCCCTTATCCTTAAGTTGCTCAATATATTCAGGGTTTACTTCATATCTGTGTCTATGTCTTTCTGATATGAGATTTGATTCATAAAGTTTCTCAAAAAGAGTTCCTTTTTCAATGAGAATATTGTGCTTCCCAAGCCTCATCGTTCCTCCCATATCACTCACTTCCTTCTGTTCTGGCAAGAGATCAATTACGGGATGAGGTGTGTTGATTTCTATTTCTGTAGTATTTGCTTTTTCAAGATTACAAATATTTCGTGCAAATTCTATAACTGCTAGCTGGAATCCATAACAAATGCCCATGAAAGGGATGCTGTTTTCTCTACAATAGGTTATTACAATTATTTTGCCTTCAGCCCCTCTAGCTCCAAATCCTCCCGGAACCAGTATACCATCAAATTTGTTTAGTTCATGAATCCTTTCTGGATTCTCTTCATACTCCTCGGTTGAGATAAATTCAATACTAGCACGAACATTACTATGAGCTGCAGAATGCCGGATAGCTTCCTTTACACTAATATAAGAATCAGCTAATTTAGTATATTTTCCTATAATGGCTATGTGTACATTTCTATCTTTTTTAGAAAATTTTTCAAGTAGTCTATCTTCCTCTGACCAATCAGCTGTTATATCTTCAAATCTCATTTTAAGATTCAAAGTTGAACCAAAACCTTGTTTATCCAAATATCGTGGTGCGGATAGAACATTGTCTAAATCAGGTAATGAGAATACTGCATTAGCAGGTACATCACAGAACATAACAATTTTCTCTTTTGATTTTTGTGTCAGGTCATTAGCTCCGCGAGCAACCATTATATCTGGTTTTAATCCCATAGCTTGCAAATCTCTAACTGCATGTTGAATAGGTTTTGTTTTCTGCTCTTTCAGATTTGGAGGCTCTAATATATAGGTAACTAGTGCTAAAAGAGTATCTTCTTGAGGCATTTCTCTTCGAAGTTGTCTGATTGCTTCCAAGAAATGCTGACTCTCAATATCACCAATTGTACCCCCCACTTCTATGATTAGAGCATCTAAATTAGGTTCTCTTTCAGCAATATGTTTTATTCTACGTTTGATTTCATCTGTAATGTGTGGAATCACTTGAACTGTTCTTCCTAGAAAATCTCCTTTTCTCTCTTTTTCAATTACAGATTGGTAAACTTGACCAGTTGTTATATTTTGATCTCCGCACATCTCCAAATCAAGGATGCGTTCATAATGACCAAAATCTATATCAATTTCTGAACCATCAGCTGTTACATATGTTTCCCCATGTTCATAAGGATTCATAGTTCCAGCATCAATGTTAAGATACGGGTCAATTTTGATAACATTAACTTTTTTCCCTCGAACTTGGAGATTCTTCCCTATTGAAGATGTTACAACTCCTTTTCCTAATCCGGAAATTAAAGCTCCACAAACAAAGATATACTTCAGCACATAAAGCAAAAGGTAAACCATGATATAAATTTTGTTACTAAATATCAAACTCATTCTAAGTTTGAAACTTTAACTATAGCTTTCCATTTTTCTATTGCTTCTAAAACAAATTCGAATAACCATCGTTCTTCTGGTGTGAAGTTACGCGTTTTAGTGGTAATATTTCTCCCTTTTTCAGCAATTTTTATGATTTTGGAAAGCCTCATAGTCATGAGCTCTCTTAATTTCATGTCAATAGCTTCAATTTGACGATAAGGAATGGACTTTTTCTTGTCTTTAAATTCCTCATATGTCTTTCTCATAGCAATGTAAAAATAGGCATTTAATTCTTGAAGAGGAATGCTTTCTCCTTCTTTTTCAGCTAAATTATATAGCTTCGAAAAATTGATTTCATTAATATCTTCAAACTCAATATAACCGTCTTTTTCCATGAAAATAGCTAGCCAGAATGGAATTTTTATTCTGATACCTTTCAGTAATTTTATTTTTCTATCTCCCATGTCGAATTCTTCTAAATTCTTCAAACATTTGACAGAAATATCTTTATTTTCAAAATCAAATTGAATTCTTTCTAGCTCTTTTAATACTAATTCCTCTGAACTCACTATTACCACTTTGACAGTATTTCTGATATTTTTAAAGTATTGCTCACTTGGAGAAAAATTCATCTAAACTTTTCTGCGGAATTGAAGTTAAAATATCTGAATCAGCTTTCTCTTCTTCACTTGTTTGATCTATTTCTCTTTCAACAAACTTGTCTCCCAACAGATGAGAATAAATAGATTTGACTAGTTCTTTTCCAAATCCTGCGAGTTTTATAATATCTGAAGGTTTGGTCTGCTTTAGTATCTCTCTTGTTTTGTAACCTTTATCAAAAAGTAACCTTGCTCTTACTCTGCCCACTCCTGGAATCAGGACAAGATCAACTAATTCTCCTTTTATTCCGTTGACTATTCTATTGTGTAGAATATTTGTACGCCCTGCAATCTCTGTGTGACCCAATAATTTAGCTATCTCAGTAGTGGCGTATAACAACCACTCTGAATTTGCAACGACTGAGTAAATATCCCCGCTACCAATTTTATATCTGTCTAACATAGTATCTTCAGGTGTTTCTGAAATCCAATCTTTAAGAATTAAGGCAGTTTTCAATTGGCTCATAAACAATTCCAAATCGAAAGATGTTGTTGGGAGGTCAAGTAGAAATTCATCTTCGTGATCGCTGACATAGTTGATTAATTTGAATTGGTCATCTTTTTTTACAGTTGTGAATCTAACATCTGGTGTTGAACAGACTAAATGAAGGAAGCTGATGTCTGTTAGTAAACCTTTAGCCATTGTCTTTGCCCTCATCAATCCTTCTCTGATAGTTATCCCACTAAGAGGGTCAATGTATAGCTGGCTTACGCGTTTACCAAAACTCGTAGCAATTAAGTAATCAGGATCCTTTGTGATAAGACCTTCTTCTCTTAGAAATTTGATGACTTTTTGGAGGATTGTGCTTAAACTTGTTGGATCTTGTTGATAACCATAGAATGTCTGACCAAAGAACTCATGCAATTCATCTATAGATTGAGTGTTATCAGTTGCAATTTGACCTAATACTATCCTACGTAATGCTGGTTCAGCTGCTATCTTAGAATCTATGTCTTCAGTATCAGCAGTAATATACATCTCGAGAAGGTTTTGTGCATCGTATTCGTTCTTTGCTATAACTATAGCGTCTCCTTCCTCATCATATTGAGGTCTTCCAGCTCTACCTGACTGTTGTTTAAATTCTAAAACAGGAATTGGGTAACTACCTAATGTTACATCGTAGCGATAGATGCTTTTTATTATAACATACCTGGCCGGTAAATTAATTCCTGCGGCAAGTGTGGGTGTTGCGCTGAGGATCTTAATATTACCTTTTTTGAAATTATCCTCAATTATTCTTCTTTGAGCTGGACTTAATCCGGCATGATGAAATGAGACACCGTTTTGAATCAATTGTGCTAAGTTTTTTGACTGCTTAGTTTGTTCTCCAGACGCTGAGATTTTTCTCGCAGCTAGAACCAATTGATCATGTTCCTCTTTTGTTAGCGTTTTTTTAACGGTGTTAATAAGATTCCTTGCTGTTGATTCTGCCATATTTCTTGTTGTAACAAAGACCAAAGATTGTTTTTTCTGTTTTAATATGTGAGTAACTAAATTATTGAAACTGTTCTTATAGATTAATGGTATTGAAATTGTGCGATCTTTGTAGATTATTTGATTACCATTGAGAACACCTTCATTTAATTTGACCGGTCGCCAGTCACTTGAAACGAGTTCCGCTTCTAGCCATCTAGCGATTTCATCAGCATTTCTTATTGTTGCACTGAGAGCTAAAATCTGTGCTTTTGTTAATTTCCTGAGTTGTGCTAGAACAACCTCCAATGTAGGACCTCTAGAAGAGTCATTAATTAGATGAACCTCATCAGCTACAACTAGACCTATCTTTTTGATCCACTTTGATTGATGTCTGAGAGCTGAATCAATTTTTTCATTTGTTGCTATGATAACATCAGCATATTTTACACTACTATCTTCACCATCATAGTCACCAGTTAGTAGAACAGTTCTTTTCCCCAACAAATCTAGATAGTTTTTGAATTCAACAAATTTCTCATAAGCAAGAGCTCTCAGAGGTGAAAGATACAATGTTTTTAACCCTGTATCTGCAATGATTTTCAAGCTAGCTAAAATTGCTAAAAGTGTTTTACCAGAAGCTGTTGGTATGGCGACAACAAGATTATTGCCCTCAAGTAGTTTCTTTTTTATAGCTTCTACTTGAGGTGGGTAGAGAGATTTTATTCCTTCCTCCGCTAATTTATCTATCACAATTTGCGGGATAGGAAGATCTGCAATATTCATCAAACATCACAAAATTATGCCAATTTAACGTAACCATCTCTGGGTGAATATATCTCACCATTGCTTCGAAGTTGTTCTATAACTTTATCTACAAAGTCTTCTTCGATATTATTTTCTTTGCCAAGCTCTTTGATTTTCTTGACGGCAACAATGTCGACAGTTCCTTTTCGAGATTCTTCTTTAATCAAGTCAATAACAGTTTGCATTTTTGATCTAGAAGCCTTTGTTGTTCCTGAAAGTAAGAAATCAATATCAACTTTACCTGTAACTGGGTCTTTTCCTACCTGTTCTAGAGACGATCTAAGCAGATTTATAGCTGCTTCAACATGATCTATTGTTACTTCATCTTTCAACGCCATTCTAGCTTGAGATTCAGACAAACGAATGATTGCTTCAAGATATCTGGGTGTAATAGCTATAGCAGCATTATCATCAGAATCTTTTCTTAAATCCAGATAATATTTTTCTATTCTTTCCATAGCTTCATCAGTCAAAGCTGGTTCAACTTGTTGTTTTGAATAACTTATGTATTTTCGAAGCAAATCCATAGAAATTACTGGTTCAACAGCTTCAGTGATATGTCCTCTTCTTAATTCCAGTATGTGCCTAGCCATTTTTTTGTCTTTATCTTCATCTGGTATATCTTTGATAACAAAAATCAAATCGAAACGTGATAGGATGGTAGGTGGAAGGTTGATGTTTTCATTGGGAGGACGAGTATCTTCATACCTACCAAAACGAGGATTAGCAGCAGCAATGATAGAAGTTCTTGCATTCAGAGTAGCAACTATACCTGCTTTCGCTATACTGATCGTATTATGTAATACTACTCCATGACTTATGAAATTCTCTGTTGGTTCAACAGTTACATCATAAACCCATTCTGTCTTATACTCACCAGCATTTTCAATTTTTAAAATATTTGTTACGCTTAGTTTATTTAATCCTAACAGAGAATTACTCTTGTTATCCTCTTCAACTCCTGGAACGATTGTACTGATTTTTAGCTTATCTGCATCTACAATCTTAATCTTATCATCGTTGTAAGTATATATTGGATGATTTGGTGTTACTACAATCTCTGTGCCATTAGAATAGATTATTTTATAGAAATATTTGGGGGCTTTATGTCTACTCACTCTATTTATGTGTGTATCAAAAATCACGTCAAAATCCGTTGTTAATATACTGAATTCTAAGTGAGTGGTTGAAAGAATTTCACAATTTTTACCTTCAATCTGGAATTCACTATGTTTAAGAAAAAGATTATCTACAAATGGCCCTATTTTGTATTTCTTTCCATTTAAAAGGACAAACTCAAAATTGGGGTGATAAGAATGTTGTTCCATCGCTTCATGTATTGAGGATCGGTCAACTGGGTTCATCTTATCAAATTCGTCAATTAAACAATTATGCACTGGAATGAAATTAGCAAAATATGTCTCATCCTCAGCTACTTGGATGTTGTAGACAGTTTGGTTTTCAATTTTCTTTTTCTTTATTATCCTGATAAAATGAACATCTTCTGAAATGATTTTTCTGAGAAGATTATATTCAGAGCTTTCTGTTACACTCTTTTCACTACTCAGTTTTTCTAATACTTTGGCTAAAATCTTTTTATTCAATCCAATTTTTTTAAGCTGGCTCTTTCTAATACTATTACTATACAAATTGTGTTTTTTACCATGTGGTATTTTATCAGACATTGAATAAATTAATTTGTCAATATTCTGAATCTTGTCAGATTTATCTTGTCTTTCGATAATTCTTCGATAGTTTTCCTTCTTGTAAGATAATAATCTAGAAGGATTAAGTTTCTGTATGTTGGATACTCCTGTAATTGATATTTTGAAAGATGAATAGATACCCTTTGGAACAACTCCTCCGCCCAGCTGAATAGTTTTTGTGACTTTTGCTACTATACCTATTTTTCTAAATAATTTCGAGTAAAATATTGCAGTTTCCTTATTCCCACATACAATATCAATGATACCACCATATTTTCTATTAGATACTGCGCCATCACCATTTATTACTCCAGTCAAGAAGGAATTTATCACTTGGTTTGATGAATTAAGAATTTCTGGAATGATACAAGCATTTTTTGATTTATTTATATTAGGAACGCCTAATTTCATAAGTGATTGATGGACTTCTTTATCATTGAAGTATAGATGTTTTACATTATTTCGTTTGTCCAAGTACTCTTTTACTTCTAGTCCATACGCACTTTTAGTTAGATTTTCAAATCTTTGTAGTAATTCATCAGATTTTGAATAGAAAGTTATTCGATATTTTTCTTTAGATAAATTGCCATCCGAAACAATTAATCCTAATAGTTCTGCGAAATCTTCCGAGATTCCATTTTTCTTTTGGCTACTTGAATTTGTTTCTAGAAAGGGATATTGTCTATAGTCAATAATTACATCATTGATCCTCAAATCTTCAACTTTTTTCCAAGATAAGCCATTATCCCATACAGGTAAAGGATGCTCTTTTGATGCCTTTAGAATATTTCCAGTAGAAAATTCTAATTCATAGATTTCACTACTTTCTCTTTTAGATTTTTTTATTATTTTATTATTACTAACCTGAAAAGTTTCTGGATTAAATGAAACAACGCTTTCAGAAATATCATTGTCAACAATTTCCTTGATAGAAAGAAGTTTGCCAGAAGACATTAAAATTTCAGTATCGCCAGTTAAACAGACTCCTTTATCAGCAAGTACTAGAGCACCAGCTTCTAAAGTAAATTCACCTGAATCAGGGTCTCTAACTACAGCTGCGGTCAATCCTGCTGCCGAGCTGGCCTTTCCAGAGGTTAACAATCCTCTCGGTGCTAATCGTGAAATATATTGTAGCATTTGGCTATTATGAACAAATATACCATTCGCAACAAAATTGTGAGTTTCTGGAACCTGTAGATCATAAACCCATTTGAAATTAGGTTTTATTTCTTCAATTTCTACTATTTGATCCCAGAATATATCAGAAGATACGAGATGCTCTAATATATCAATTTTTTCAGAATCATGTTGTCTCTTTAACTCTAGAACAATTTTCTTCAAAGATGCTCTTGAAGGGTTTCGATCACCTCTTTCATAATGCTGATACGTTGAACGAGAAATCCCCATTTGTCTTTGAAATAGTTTCAAATTATTTCTGATTTGATGCAGAAGAGAGCCAATGTTTGGTATAATATCTTGATTTGTGTTTGAAGTTTTTTTCTTTTCTAATAGTGTTCCCTTATATGAGTTTAATCCAATTTGTGTTTTGAATTTCTCAAATTGCTCTGTTGATGTGATTTTCAAACGATAATATTTTCTTTTGGGTGATGTTTGACTTTTAGCATGTGTATATCCCAATTGTGAGATAATACCAAAACGAGTAAGAAGAAACTGAATGTCTGTTAGAAGTTTTTTACTTGCTGATGTTGCAGAAATAGTACATCTTTCTTTGCTTACAGTTCCATCAGAATTGAAATAAGCTCTGATGAACCCCTTTACTGCCTCTTTAGGAGCTCGAAGAATAATAGAAGGCACTACTTTGTTTGAAGCGCCTTCATAAAATGATGGAGAAATTTTTTCCATCAATCTTCCAAGTTCAATAGATGATACATAAACGTCTCTTGCTGTTTTACCTTCTCTACTATCTCTAATTGTGTGTTTTATGTTACCAAATGTACCCTTTAAGCAACTAATATAATCATTTAAAATAACATCATCATTATTTGTAAACCAAACTATTCTTGAAGTGTTTGTTTTTTGGACATATCCATCACCACAGATATATCCAAGAAATCTCGCAAATTCATTCGTTATCAGAGGTGGAATTACAATTCTATTTGCATTAGTTTTTCCACGTTCTATTGTTTCATTTATCTTTGGATTTGACTTGATTTTTAGTTCTCTTGGGGTCGCAATAAACTCCCCCTTTGATATGTCTTGAGTTTCTTTTGATTTAATAAGGCCATCTTTTAGAGTAAATAATGGGTGTGTTGGTGTAACCGTGAGTTCTTTTCCTGATGATGTTTTTACCTTGTACATAATTTCTGGTGCTTTCCTTTTCCAGAAGATATTTGCATTGGAAATTTCTGTCTTTCCTCTGTTGTTCATTGTATGAATTTGCACATCACCTTCTGAATAGTAACCATCATCAATTTCTTGCATGTTATCCTTTAATTTTCCATCAACCAAATCTTCTATTTTGATTAATTCTCCATTACCAAGAACTACTTCAGTTCCAGGTTTTACGCATTTAGCTACTCCAGGATCACCCACTAAAAGGACATTTGAATCTCCTCTTTGTTTCATCCCATCTGGAGCAACTCTTGATACTCCCCCAAATAATACTGATGCTAGTGCTTCCTTTATTGTTTCCATTCCATAAATTGAAGGTGCAATTGAACGCACTATTCTTCTGTGAATGTTAAGGTCTTTGGAAAGTTTAATTATCTCTGCTTCTGTTTCAGGATCAATTTCTATTTCCTCATATTCCTTTTCTCTTGAAGAAATAAAATTAACATCTAACCAAGGGTCGAATGTAGCTGTCTTACGCTTTCTATCAAAAGGTTTCATCTTTAGAATGCCCGAAGCTATAGCTCTATCTCCAGCTCTGACGGTATCTACTAAATCTCCTATCAATCTTGAAGGCAGTGCTCTGGGGATTTGTCCTGGAGGTAATGATTCTGGTTTCTCTTGAACAGTTACAGTTTGTAAATCAGTGTAGGTTGATTCTTCAGCTAATAGTTTGAAAGGTCCTTTCTTTCCACAATTAGGATTTGCACATCTATTGGGTTCTACATATATCCCATCCTCTTGGTTAATGTAGTGCACTTCTCCACATATCGCACATTGAAATACCCCTTGAACTAATAGCGGTTTGACAACGCTTTGTCTGATAATAATTCCTTCAACAGAGATGAAATGACCAATATGAACCGACCTTAATCTTCTTAGATCAACTTGATCTGGAATGCTGATAAAACGTGCATGGAAAATTTCTCCGCTTGATGCATAAATAGGATCTTCAACACGAAGAACTTCAATTAAAGCATCATCAGCTGATTTAATAGTTTCCTCAGGATTCTCTCTGAGAAGTCTAGCAAGCTCTGGGTCGTAATTTAACAGATCATCATAATTGAGAATTATTGAAGTAAGGCCCTCAAGTGACATCTTCTGAACTTGTTCAATGTAAATATGCTTCCCATTTACATCTTGGTAACCTTGATAAAATTCGCGGAATCTTTCAAGTGGAGTGGATGTCATATCAACGTGCATCTTGTCAACCTTACTACTTACAGACTCATTTCTTTCAGTATAATAAGTCTTACTTC
>BPTK01000085.1 GCA_023705905.1 Candidatus Heimdallarchaeota archaeon | reverse complement strand
CCCATCTCCATCAGAATCGGAGTTTGTAGGGTCAGTTTCATAAAACTGTTCTTCTACATTAGTTAACCCATCATTGTCAGGATCAGCGGTACTATCAGCAACAAAAGGATTCGTCCCCAGGTTACATCCAAGAGAGTTTAGCAAAAAATAATAAAAGAACTTAAATAATTTCAAGCAGAGAACTCTTCAGTACAAAAATAATAAAGAGAAGGAGTAGAGAATGTGCAACAGAAGAAGGTAAAGTTTGTTATTATCTTTATAATGATTCTTGCAGGTATAACCTATAAGCATTCTTCAAAGCCAAATGTAATAAACTCTCCTTCAACAATAAAAGCAGCCATAACCAACCCTACTTTAGAATGGTCTTTCCCAACATCTGATATAATTGTTTCTTCCCCAGTTGCAGCAGATGTGAATGGAGATGGGTTATTAGAAGTTCTCTTTACCTCTAAGGACAGAAATCTTTACTGTATCAACTATGAAGGTATTATAGAATGGATTTATACAACAGGTTCAAGTATTGTGTCCTCTCCTGCAGTAGCAGACCTTGATAATGATGGCACTCTTGAAATAGTTCTTGGTTGTGATGACTATAAAATCTACTGTGTCAATCATGAAGGTGAACTTGAGTGGTCTTATAAGACCGAGAGAGCTATTTACTCTTCTCCAACTATTGCAGACATTGATGTTGATGGATTTTTGGAGGTGCTAATCAGTTCTGAAGATTACAAACTCTATTGTATTGATTATCAAGGAAGACAAAAATGGAACTATACTACAAGTAGTGCGATTTTTTCTACTCCTTGTGTGGCAGATTTAGATAAAGATGGGTATCTAGAAACAATAGTGGGGTCATGGGATGGTTATCTCCATTGCGTTAATGCAACAGGTGAAAGAAAATGGCGATTTTTTGCTAAAGGAGTAGTTACTTCCTCTGCTGCAGTAGCTGATTTAGATAAAGATGGGTGGCTGGAAATTCTCTTCGGATCATGGGATAACAATCTATATTGTATTACAAATGAAGGGAATCTGAAGTGGAATTATACAATCGATAATTACGTTTCATCATCACCAGGGTTAGGTGATCTAGATAATGATGGTTACCTAGAGATAGTATTTGGGTCAGGATCTGGAGACCGGAGTGTATACTGTATAAATTATAACGGTAGTTTTGCATGGAAATTTACTACAGGAAATGGAGTTGGTTCTTCCCCTGCATTAATAGATTTTGATAGTGATAGTTTACTAGAAGTTTTAATCGGCTCTTATGATAATAATCTTTACCTTGTCAATCACAATGGCCAAGTAGAATGGCAATATGCAGCAGATGATTATGTCGCTTCATCACCTTATGTGACAGATCTAGATGGAGACAATACTCTCGAAATCCTTATAGGGTCATCAGATAATAATCTGTATTGTTTCTCCTCAAAATCTGAGATGCAAGGAACAGCTGCTCCTTGGCCTTGTTTCATGGGTTCTACTTACCATACTGGTTGGATGGACTCAGATGGAGATTATCTAGACGACCTTACTGAACAATTCTATCAAACAGACAAAGATAATAATGACACTGATGGAGATGGCTTACTTGATGGATGGGAGGTTCAAGTAGGGCTTAACCCTCTCATTGCTGATGCTGAGGAAGACAAAGATAATGATGGGTTAACCAATTATGAAGAAGCAAAAGTTTACCACACATCTATTTTCACTGCAGATACAGACAAAGATGGTTTATCAGATGGAGAAGAGGTTAATACATATGGAACAAATCCTTTGATACAGGATACAGACAAAGATGGCTTACTTGATGGATGGGAAGTAAACAATGGTCATGATCCGTTAAAGTGGGATAATTGGACCAAGCTCTTTGGACTATATTTACTCCCTCTCTGGCTAGCTATTCCTGTGCTCACTTATGTTTTTATCTACAAACATCTTCCCCCAAAATATCAACTATTCAAGAAACAGGCAAAACAAAAGTCATCTCAAGATTAATTCTTTGTGTCAAAGGGTTATAGATATAACGAATATAATCCTTAATGTCTGGAAGGTTTTATTCGCATACATGTAAGATAGTGAACTTGCTAGAAAAGTGTTAAACACATGTACAACACCTGTGAAACCATGCAGGTTGTTTTAACATCTTCATGAGACGGCATTTAATTAGAAGTAAGGTGAGTAATCTTTTCGTCATGTTTGGGCGTGATTTCCTTCTCTTTCAGAAATATTAAACATATCAATCTCAATCAAACCTTTACTTTTGTCAATCCACTCTGAGATTATTTCAGCTTCTTTTTGCTTTCCGATAAAGAAATTCAATGATTGGAACATTTTCATAAATCTAAATATTGATTCTCTCCACTGGCTGATAAAACTGTCACTGATATTATATTTCACACACATATCTATCAGCTCTTTTCCATTGACTATATCCTGAGCTAGTTTAATGGCTTGTAGTGAGGATAATTCATTCGCTTTGATTTCTTGCCTTATCTTCCTATCTCTAATTATGAATTGTTGAAGATATTGAGTGATAGTTATATCTTTATTTGAGCTGCAAAATTCCAAATAATCTAGAAAATCGTAAGGATGAATAAAGTATCTGGAAGCTAATTGCCCCATGTAAGTGAGATTAACTCTTTCGCCTGATGATCTCACAATGAACCCTTCTTTCATCAGAAAATCCATTATGCCGTAAGTGTTTAACCATCGTTCTTGTGCTTCTGGATATTGTTCTAAGAGAAATCTTTGATGCTTACAAATGTAATTCGAATGTTTATTTTGACATGTACAACTTCTTCTAGAGGGAGACAAATATATCTGATATAACTTAGACATTTCCTTGATATTAGCTACAACAGCTGCTTGGTTTATTCCTTCTATAGATTGTATGACCATTTTCCTTTCTTTGACCCCTTTAGTATTGTCAAATCTCTTGTAAAATTCTAAGATTTCATATGTATCAAGATTAGAATCAGCTGATGAGAATAGAGCGTTCAGTATTTCGAAGTCAACAACGTGTCTCATTAGTTTTGTTCGTTTCTGATAGAACCATAGAGAATCATCAAGGAAATCTAATAATTGACTAATTTGGCTTGAAAAAGGTTCTTCAGTAAATTTCATGCTTTCTAGATAATATTTTAAGAGAAAATCGTAATCTCCCATCTTGCTTTCAATTGATTGAAAAATAGGTGTTGCTTCCTCTTTATTATTGGTATCAAACAGCTGTTTCTCTGTTCTTGCTCTTAGTCTTTCATTTGGAACTAAAACTACCCCTTTACCTTTTTCTCTATATCCTAATCTTCCTGCTCTCCCTAAGGTTTGAAAAACAAGATTGTTCTCAGTTTTTATCCTGTTATTTTTTATTGTATATATGGATAAATCTGTTGGTAAATTGATTCCAGCAGCAAGTGTTGAAGTCGAGACTAAAACATCTATTTCTCCACTTCTATACATTTCTTCAATCAGAATTCTAACTATATCATTTAATCCTGCATGGTGATAAGCTGTTCTGTATTGAATGACCTTCTTTAGAAGAGGAGGAAAGTATGCTGCTTGTATGGTCTTGAGTATTTTAGAATCTTCTATATTTTCAGTAGCAAAGGAAAGTATCTGTTCAAGATCTATATCACTATGTTTCTCCCTTTTCTCCGCAATTTTTTCTGCAAGTTTTTCAGCTATACTTCTTGATTGACTGAAGATTAAAATCTGTTCAGAGGTTTCCTTGAGCTTATTTACGTATTTTAGTGTATCAGAGGATACTTCAACTGAATATTCCAATGGAACAGGACGTTTAACTTCAATTATCGGTGTCACATTTAACCAATCAGCAATCTCAATAGGGTTAGAAATTGAGGATGATAGAAGTATCAATTGTGCTTTACTGTTAGTTCTCTTCCATTGCATAATCAACTCTTCTATAACAATCCCCCGATCTGTTCCAAGAAAATGAAATTCATCTATGATCATTAATTTAAGATATTTTGTTAATATAGGGTGATACTTCATTAGAGCTAGAATTTTCTCATAAGTCCCTACAATAATATTTGCTTCTGCAATCTCTTCTTCCTTAACTTCTACTCCTCCCACTGCCAGTAGTACTTTTATTCCTTGATGTTCAACTAATGTTAAAAATCTGTTATACTCTTGAACTGCTAGAGCTTTGTATGGCAAAATAAAAGCAATTTTCATCCTTCTAGGAGATTTCAAGAATTTTCCATAATTGGTCCGAAAGTACTCCAAAACAAAACCTTCTGTGACATAGGTTTTTCCTGATGAACTTGGAGCTATTGCTAGTACGTCTTTACGTGCTCTAAACGCCTCCATACATCTGTTTTGAAAGTCTGTTAATTCAAGAGGGGATTGCATTTTCTTATCCTCTCTTCATTTTCCTCTTAATACTTTCAATCAGCTGACCAACTAATCCTCCCTTACTCTTATCATCCAAATCGAAACTAAATGCTGCATTTTCGTCTTGAATACTTTCGATTATCTCTCTCCTTTTTCTGGTAATATCAGGTGAAGTAGATTTTCCTTTCTTATTAAGGACTGAATGTTCCCACAACAGCTGCTGTGATTTTTCAAATGGTTCTGGTAAATCAGCTGTTTTGAAGAAAGAGTTAATTTGCTCTAAATACTCTTCAGAATCCATTTTTGGGAAAAATGATGTCTTGATTTGAAGTAAAGAAGAAAGTGCTTTTTTTATTACTTGAGAGAATTCATCTTGTGGTAAATCATCCGATAAATCTAAACTTTTCAAAATGTCATCTGGAATATCTGAATCAAGTAAACCCATCAACTTCTTATTTTCTCTTCTAAGCGAAGATAATTCTGGGATTTCTGTAAGAAAGATATCTCTGTCAAAATCCTTCCACTTCTCTGTTCCCAATTCTTTTTCTATGACCTTCTCAATGAATTCCTCATCTTTGATATTCTGAGATTTTTCACCGTATGTTGTTCTTATTTGAATTGCATCTATGAGTGAAAGAGTTTTATGAAATATTTTATCGATAACTTTCTGTGGAATTCCATCCATTGATTCTTCTTCTTTTAGGAGTTTATCCAAAGAACCTAAGAAAATTTCTAGTTTTTGAGTTTCTTCTGAGATATCTTCTTTGAATAAAGGGGGTATCTGAATAAGTAAGGAATTCAACGTATCCAGTTTTGCTTGTTTGTTATCTTCAGAATCTCTTGTAGCTCTTACGACTTTCCTGATTTTTTGTAATTTTTTAATTAGCTGTGATTGTTCTTTTGATGGTTCATTTCTTATTTCCACATTCGAATCTTCAATGAAACTTTCTACATCTTCAAGAACTTCTTTAGCTTTTCCTGTTTCCTCTTCCTCAAGGTTTTCTTCTTTTAGCTTTTTATTTCTCTCAACAACTAAGTGACTGAATTTCAATTTTTTAAGAAACTTCTCTCCTCTTGGGGTTATTTTTGTCCAATATTCACCCTTTCTACCGCGTTTATCTACCGTTTCGTAAAAGATGTAGCCAAAAATCTCTAAAAGCGAAACAGATTCTCTTACCTTGTTCTCAGGCCAATTAGGGAATAATTTTGCTAAAGATTCTGTATTGATTCCTCTGTTAGCTTTTGAGGATAGTTTCTCTAATACTTCTAGCATAATTGGATGGAATTTTGAGAAATCTTCCGCTTTGACTGTTAATGCGCTATCATCCATTTTTCCAGATTGAAGCTCTTCATCAGATTTTCTTCGTTTGATCATTTGTGAAGTATGTCTCTCAACATCCTCATCAAAGAAACGCAGAATTAGTGGTTTTTCCATCAAATCTTCCCTAACTAAAATAAAGTTGTTGCGAGGAAGCCTTCGGACAAATTCTTGTTGATTCTTATCTAAACTGTGAGAATCAGAGACTAATCGTACACACTTGGAAGATTTCAGATTCCCAATAATTCGATTATAAGTTGAATCAAAAATAGAGGTAGCAAGTTGTGATGGATAAGGTGTAGAGAAAATAATCTTGAAAGGGCTATTTTCAAGTTTGCTGAGGATGTGTAATAGTACTGTCCTTTCAACATCACGAGCAAAGAACAGTTCAGCATCATCAATATAGATAATAATTTCTTCAGTTTCTTTTTCCAATTGCTCGTAAATTGTTAATTGAAGAAGAAAAGAGTACAGAAAGAGTTTTTGAACTTTATATCCAAGAGAACTAAAGTCTATTATTTTACTACTTTTGAAAATTTCCTCTAGTCCCACTTTCTCTCCAATTCTAGTATTTTCTCCAATACTTGGATCTCGAATATCATTGATTATGGTTCGAATATTGGAAAGCTGAAAATCTGTTATTACTAGACCACCAGGTTCTATTGTTAACATACTATACAGATCACTCAAAGAAACAGGTGTATCATGCTTAGCAAATAGAATTTCATCTTGTTCTTCTTGGTATTCATTAACGTAAAAATCGATTAAATCACGCAATAATATTGCAGCATCTGACCGTACATCTGTTATAGATTGAACAATCTCTATGAAGTTACCAAGATACTGAGAAGACAATTGTTCAGAAACATAATTATCTCTTGTTACAGGTGTTAGTACATTAAAGAAGAAATCGTCTCCAAGGGTTAATTTTTCGAAATTGGAATGGATTCTATCCTCAAACTCTAAGTTAGCTCGCGGATCTAAAATAATGAACTTTTTGTCTTGTTCCAATAACCGATTAGAGATTATCTCTCGAGTTTTTTTATCTCCTGCTAATAAAATTGGATAAGAGAATTTTTCTGGAAAACTGATAGGTTTATCATTTTCAGATAACCCGAGGTTTAGACCATCATGAGAAGTTATACTAGTGGGGAAAGTGAAGATGCTTTGAGGACGTATATCTACAGATGGACCAGGTAGAAACGATTTAACAAAATCTTCATTTTTCTCAATAAGCGTGTAATTTTTTGTTAGTTCACTGAAGGTGTTTTTTCCAACAACGAGGAAATTACCATGATCGAGAGAACCATTAAGAACAAGTTCTTTGAGAGTCTCACCTACTAATCTGCCAATTTTACCTGTACTCTCCAGTTTTTGTTTCAACTCATTTCGAAGTAAGTATACAAAATCTTCAGCTAATTCATCGACTGTGTGAAAGGTTTTAGATAAAGCATATTTTTTCCAAACTTTCACTATGTGAAAAGACAAAGTTACATTCATGTCACTTTGGTCATCTTGAAATAGTTCATCAATAAGAGACTCTGGATTCTTTGAAGTTTTCGCTTTTTCATTTTTAGTATTTTTCTTCTTTACATTACCTGGAATGAATTTCCTTAGAAGAGAAGTATTAAGCAATTTTACTTGATTTAATACATCCAAGAGTGGTAATTTAGTTTCTTCAGGTTGATTGTAATAGGAATATTTTGACTTGTATTTATTGTCAGCTTTTGGGACTTCCTTATGAGGTTTAATGATAAATGCAGCATAGAGAACAACTTCATTTTCATTTCTAATAAGATAGATGGATTTCTTAGAACCCAAAAATTTGTGTTTTTTCTTTTGTGTAACTGATTTTAACAATTTTTCTTCCTCTCCTTTTCGACCTTTTTAAAAAGTCTAGATTTAACATAAGCTCCTACAGAAGGATAAATCTTCCTTGAAGCTGCCCCAAGAGATGTGGAAATATCTCTTTCTTTGCTCATTTCAATTATACCTATCCCCTCCTTCTTGCTCCACTCCACTTGCTCGTCTCTAAATGAAGAATGATCTTCAGGACATAAAACATACAGCTCATTGCAAAAAGGCAGATATATCTGAGGATGGGGTAAATACAAGCCATTCTCAGCTTCAACGAAAATGATTTTGTCATTATGAGGATCATATGCTGCAAGATCTATACGTACGGAGTCTCTCCCCTCAAGATAATTATCATAATATATATTGTCTATGACAGGCACTACGAGTTCTTTAACAACTTGCAAGCCAACTTCTGACCATTTTATAGCTAACTCTCTTACGAGATCTGATTCAGTGATTGTAAGCATGTCTTTCAATATACTAATAAGAGAATTGATTTAAAAAGGGGGAGAAAATTACTACTAATTGAAAAGAAATCGTTATTCTAATTGAAATAGATGTTTATATGTAAATTTCTAATACCTGAGTTATCAAAATGAATGTTGACTTCCTCGTCTTCTGAAATTAAATTTACCTTCATCTGATCCAATTCAGCAGTAAGAGTCATATCACAATAAGATTCAACTAAATCTCCAGCTGGTGCTACATTGTTGTAAGAATAACCATTTAGGATTAGAACTTTACAATTCTTTTCATCTGCTAGCAAATATAATTGTTCAAGAATCTCCCGCAAGACTATTCTTAGTTCTTCTTTGTAAATCTCTCCTCTGATGTAATCAGTCAGATGATCAATGACTATTAAACCAACTCTCTCTGGTTCAAGTTTTTTGATTTTTTCTATTTCGGATTGAAGTTCATCTAAGTTTTGTGTTGCTATGGGGAAAAGAGTTTTCTTAATATCTTTATACTCTTGCCATCTAGGATGACTAATCAGCTGTTTTATTCTTTTTATGACTGAAGTAGAATGGCTAGTGATAAAATAATATGTGTTCTTCGGATAAATCTCTATAGCCGATTGAATTGCAAAAGTTGTTTTTCCAGAACTTGGAGGACCATAAAAATGTATTAGTCTTGCGCTTTTTGGGATGTCAATAAACTCGATTTCTGGCTCATCCACTTTAACCGCTATTTGCTGTATTTCATTATGCTTTTTTGTCGTCTTTGATAAGTTGGATTCGTTTTGGGAGGAACTCCCCTCTATGTGAGTCTTTACCACTCTATTTGCGATTCTATGACTCATATCTGGTGTGGGAATCTCTTTGTAAACTATTGGTGTTTCGTACTCGATTTTCGCTTCTTCTTCAGTGCTTTCTCTTGTTGGAATCCCAATTTGCACTTGTTCGGATACTACTATTTTTTTGTTCTCAATATTTGATTTAATAATCGTATCTGGAGTATGATATCGAACACTTGGATAAGGGATTTTGGTATTTATATTTTCTAATGTTTCTTCTTGCTTTTCGATTTCATTTCTCACTTCAATTAAAGGATTAGAAAAACTATCTTCTAATCTTAAGAGAGCATTTTCCACATCGTTAAGGAGAGTGTCAACTAAGTCGTTAATTTCGGAGTTATTCTCCAAATGGATCAACCTCTAATACCTTAGCTTTCTTGGATTTGATGAATTTCTCTACAGTTTCTTGTTTTCGCATTCTAAATACTGGTATCAACAGTGCGAAGATAAACACTGCTTGAGCTAAGGTTTCATTTCCAACAAAGAAGTGGATTAGCAAGTATGAGGGAATAGCTAAAAGAGCTAATTTTCCAAACCATTTGAAGATAGAAACAACACTTACGTGCAGTAATTCTTCAGATTCATTTAAGTCTGGAGCTGACATTAACACTATGGAAAAACCTAGTACATAGAGAATTATACTAAGCCAGAGGTATTCTCCTCCATAGAGGTAATTAGCCCAGTATAAAATCATTGCACCGAGGTATGTCAGAACAAGAAGAGGGGCAGCCACATTTGATGTTATTCTACAATCAAAATCTCTTACTTCTTCAGTAATAAAAATAGATTTCTCGTAATCAGTCTCCAACACTGTTACTCCATAAATCCAGTAGAATAATTTCTTAACAGGAAATCGAAAAATATTACCAATAAATCGGATAATTTCTGAAACCTTTCCTGGGAAAAATGACATCAACCATCGCAAAAATAATGAATATAACCAGAATTGTAGATAAAATTCTATTATTTCCAAGAAGAACATTTCTTCTAACATTTACTCGCCTCCATCTAAGATTATGTTAGCCTCCTCCTTTGAAGGTGGTGCAGGTATAGATGACATTTTTGTATTGTCTTGTTTGATTGAACCAGTTGTAGTACTAGTGCTATTAGAATACTTTTTATCTAGAAAACTCTCAAGGTTTATTTTTATTTCTTCAGGAATTTTTACCGATACATAATCTTCTGAGAGTTTGTCGACATAATTTTCTATATCGGATGAAGAAGGTAATTCAACATCAATGAATTCAATAATTTTCATTAGGTAAGAGTATGAAGGAAAGAAGAATGGTATGTCTTCTTTATCACAGAAATAAAGAACAAGTTTGAGAAACTTATCTAGCTTGATCCCATAACTCTTCTGTAAAATGTTCTCTACGGCTTTTTTATAATAATTTTTTGAAGCTGAGAGAAAGTTTTCTAACGAATAATCAAGCTCATTGAGCAGAACTTCCTTCAGCATTTTTTTATCAGTCGAAGCATTGGGATTTTCTGCTATTTCCTCTTTTGATGTTTCACTTTCTTCTACTTTAACCTCTTCAACCAATGTATCCTCGTCTTCCTCTAAAATGAGAGGTTGAATCTCTTCAGTTATTATTTCTCCAACTTGTTTTAGTTCGATGTTATTCTCCATTTCAGTTTCGAGAGCTGTTTTAGATGAGATTTCTGTAGAAACGGTTTTGACGTTATCTAGTGAAACAATATTTTTGTAATTGGGAAATAATTCGAGAAGAATCTCTTTTGAAGGCTTCTCAAAATCTATCCTTTTGTCTCTTTGAAGTTCTGATACTAAATCAAAAGCCTCATGGTAGAAACTTACATTGAAATTTGTTATAGTTGAAGGAATCGCAGATGCTCTACAGTTTTTACTATTTCCTTTGAGAATTATAACTTCATAGTGAGTAGTATCAATAATGCTGCAATTGTATTTGAGACTCATTTTCTGAAGTGAAGATACTGAAATAGAGGAGAAAATAGATGATGAACCTGATGCGACAGAGTCAATTGTTAAAACAATCATAGGAGTTAAGTTATACTTTGCTCGCTCAGGTTTTCCTAGAATTACTCCTCCCTTAGAATGTAATTTTCCAAGCAAGATGGAATTCTGTGTGAAACTAATATTATTCTCCTTAAGAGCACTTATCTCTTCCTCGATTTCTTCTAGATCAACTAGATCTTCCTCAAGTTCTTTTTTCAAGTACTTTTTTCCTAAGAAGTTAACTAATTCTATAGCTCCATATGCTCCAACAACAGCAATAATGATAATAATCCAACGGGATGCTGGGTTCCAGGTAACTAGAAGAATAACAAATAACAATATCCAAAAAATAATTACAACAACAATCTGGAACAACAAAGGGAGTTCGCCTTGGGTCTCCAAAGAAGTTTTAATATTGCGCTTTTGTTTGCTGCTAATATCCTTCAGTTTACTAAGTATTGTGGATGTTATTGCCATGCTTAATTAATAATCCTTTAATTCGTATTTAAATGCGAAGAAAATTTTTACTTTCTAAGTATCTCGAGTTAGTTGGGCTATTTCTAGCACATACTCATCATTCTCAGTTTGGTATCTCTTTCTACTTTTTCTTCCCCTGTAAATCCTGAGAAAAATACCCATAAGTATCCAGCAATTAAACAGGACAAAAACACCCACCAGTATATTTTCTGGAGCTTTGAAAAAGGGTATGTCTAAAGGGTCTGAAGGCGTTTCTGGATTGGGTGTAACAGTTGTAAGTGGGGTGAAAATAGTGTACTCGATTTGTTGGAATGTGACGGTTGCTCCTTCTCCAATTATTGTGATAACGAAAGATAATTCATTGTAACCATTATAGAGATTGATGTCGCCAGTAATTTCTACTTGACCAGCTTCTTTGATTGACTTTGTATAAGCTATATTGCTTCCTGATCTAACAGTAATTGTGATACTATCAAAATTAGTGTCTGAACTGATGACCATTGAAAAATTACAACTGTAATAAACAGCTGAATCTTCTAAATAAACTACATCATAGAAACTTTCGCTGATTGCTCCTATCACAGGAGTGTTGATTTCTGTCTCAGAGACCAATTGTTTCTCATACGTTTCTTGATCAAAGGGAATTATCTCAGATATGCTAATTGATGAAACATTGTATAGAAATATTGTTCCTGAACCGGAATTAGATGCACTTAGATGTAGATATAGATCTGAATTATAATTTTCTGTGTAAGTAGTGATTTCTATTGTTTGTTGAGAACTACTTTGTTTACTAGCAGTTATAACTCCAGATTCTAAAGAATCACTGTTCTGAGTAATCTCAAAGTCTATACCAGAATAAATTACTGTTCCTTCAAAACTGAAAACTAACTTCAAGTTTAGAATATTGGCTGCGTGAATTGAGTTAGGTTTGAAACCTGAAATGTCAATTGTAGAATCAATTACATCTTCCCAGCTAATTTCTTGAAAAACCTGATTATTAGGAGTTACATTAGGTACTAATTTGCCAGTAGACTTGAGATCAGAAATATGGATAATATCAGTTGAAACCTCTATATGAAAAATGAGCGTTATTATATTGATACCTTCTGCTAATGATATAGTGAATACTTTGTTATTTTCCATATTAGGCTGAATTATAACCGTATCCTGAATTTCTGAATTGACAGATATTGATAATTCTTCAACAAAAGAATTGAAGTCATTGGTTGTGAAATTTGTTGTAAATTCAAGAGAATAGGTTACATTATCAGTACAATTAAAGATAGTTAAAACCTCATATTCAGCAGTTCCCAACATCTCTCCTTCAAACATAAAATCATCAGGAAGTAAAATAATTTCTTGATCGGTTTCACTAAGAGTAATTACTGGAAGATTTAGAATTTCACTATCTGAAGAGATTCTAATTACTCCACTATTTCCAAAGGATGCCTGAGCAAAGATAATTGCTGTTAAGTCTGTATCTCCGTTGTAATCATGGTCAAAGAAGAACGATTGGGAGATAGAGTGATTAGCATTGTCTTGGCAAATACGTTCTATGACAAAATCGACACTTATGCTCTGAAATTGGAATGAAATGGATATCCCAGCACTAGTGGATTTATCTCCTTCTACGATAAAACTAAGATTGAGAACGTTGAAAGTTGAGAGTGTAAGATTAGTGATAAGAAAGTGATGGACGCTTTCGATGGAGCTATCATTGAACTCGTATGATATTTCTTGATTAAGAGTCTGTGAAAGCGTCCGAGTGTGTGATGAGTCAGTGAGTGAGTTCGACAAACTAAACCTAGCACCCGCTAGCATAACCATTAGAGTGATGCAACTTACAATTAGTAAGTTATAGTTGTGCCTCGTGGATGTAAGTACCATGTCTGTCAACTACTTATACTGAAATTCCTATTTATAGCTGGTAAAGGTTGACCGAAAGTTATTGTCGGAACTTAAGTTGTTCTTTAAAAATAGGACAGAGTTTTTACTAAAAGCATTCAAATGGACAAAAGAAGAAAATATAGACTTTTTATAGTTTGCAATTCTTTAAATATCATGGTGTGATTTTTTATATGTGAATTCTAAAGAAGAGAAAGATGATTTTGTTTCTTCTTCAAAGATAGAACAGATGGGGAAGGAAAAAGTTGTTACTGAACCAAAGGAAGAGAAAATTTTAACTCCTTCTGAACTCAAAGAAAAGAAATCTTTTGGAATAACTTATTTCATTTTAGAATCAGTTGTCATAATTACTACTATTTTTGTTTTTGTATTTCCTATTATTGACGAACTTTTTGGGGAGTCCTTCTTTTCAGATATTTCTATCTTCATCATGATATTTCTTGCTGGTTTTAGTTTGCTCAACACTTATTTCTATCTCTTCAAACTTGACGCTCGTTATGGGATAACAGCTTTTATCATTAGAATCAGTCTTGTTCTTCTTAGTGTAACAATGTTTCTCTTATCTGTGATAAACTATTGGTATTCTTCAGATGTTTTAATCATCGCAATGTTAATTTCACTATACGCTCTTTCATCTCAAACTATTCTTAAAATCTATTTACTTACTTCAAAGAAGTCTATTAAAGAGAGGTTGTTTAGAAGAGCTGTTGCTGGTTCTCCTTCGGAATTAGAATGGAGAAAATTCGATGTTCTTTCAGGCTATTTGGCAATAATTCTTGGTGTTTTTCTTTTGCAGATTTTCTGGCTTATTTATCATGGAATAATTCGTAAACCTGTCATTGAACGAACTAAAAAGAAACTAATTGTTGAAAGCCTTGAATTTGGAAAAGAGATCAACCTTACTTCAGTAGCTTTGGAAATTGGTGTTTCCTTAGAAGAGGTAATTTTCAAACTGAAACAGCTTTTGCTTAAAGGACAGCTTAGAGTAGAGTTTACACGGTATGGCGCAGTTCTCAATGAAATTAGATCACCCAAATGGTATTCGAATACAATGCATGAAAAATATGAAAATTTTCTACACGGTCAAAAGAAATCTGAACTAGAGATCAAAGTAAACAAGTTTATCGAGTTGGCAGCGAGAGATAAAATTACTGTTAGCGATTTCAGAATGATTATGGGAATCAATCCTGATTATAAAATAAAAAATCTTGAACTGCTCTTACCAAACAAAGTTATAGATGTCAGAAAGCCAATATTTTCCAAAATTGCTTGGGTTTATATCAGTCTAGAACACGCAATGCTCAAAAGAGAAAAAATTGTTAATATTTTCATCGATAATAGCGAAGAATTATTCGGATAGAATCAAAGAAATTTCTTTCCCTCTTTTTTTCTTGTATTTTGCCGATAAGATACAGCTTTATTAAAGTCGGGAGAAAATATAGCATATGAAGAGTAAAAATTCTGTTCTTCTAGTGTTCATATTGTTAGGAACTTTAAGTTTTTTTCCAACTCATGATTTCACTAAAGGACTTACGTATGATGATCAAAACATCACTTCTACTTTGAATGATGTTAATGATGCTTTTGATCATATTTATGGGAATCCAGGTTATACTGCTTTAGCAATTAGCGAAGAAGATAACCTCATTTTCACAAACTCATACAAGGGGTTGGCCTTCTTTCAACTGGATGATTTATTAAATTCCTCTCACTATGGTATAGAGATAGGTTTATCTGAAGCAACAATTTTTGACATAGAAATTGACAAAGACCTCAAACTCTTGTATATCTCCACAATAGGTAACGTGGATATCCTAAATT
The DNA here is from genome assembly GCA_023705905.1 of Candidatus Heimdallarchaeota archaeon. GTDB lineage: Archaea > Asgardarchaeota > Heimdallarchaeia > Heimdallarchaeales > Heimdallarchaeaceae > UBA460. The sequence continues at coordinate 138 of BPTK01000085.1, read as the reverse complement.
ATTCTGTTTTTCCTCTACAAGCAACAAATATTGCTACAGGTAATTTTGGTGTTTTCGATTTGACAAAAAACGTTGTGGTTGATCACAATAAGATCGGAAGAGCACACGTCTGAACTCCAGTCACGTGAAACGATCTCG
>BPTK01000084.1 GCA_023705905.1 Candidatus Heimdallarchaeota archaeon | reverse complement strand
TACAAAACGGATAGAAGTATGAAAAAAAAGACGGAAGTAGTTGTCTAAATTACAATTATTCTAACTAATCAATCAGTGGGCATGACTTCTATAGATCGATTGAATCTTTCGTTTATACTCGTGGATTGAAAAAAAGCTACCACCTATATATATGAATTTGGGGAATAGTAGACTGAATCAACAATAAAGGTTGAAGACAAATGGCTACATCACTAGATTCACTACCGCTTTTGAGAAATGGCGAGGAATATCTAAGTCAAAGTAGAAAAACTTTGATTGGAACCAAAGGGGAAAAGCTGTTAGACGTAGCAATGGCACCTGAAATCCACATTCAGATGTCACTGCCAATTAACAAGAAGGCAGGTTTTTCACTATTGCAAGACTTAAGCATAGATGAAATTATAGATATTTATGTCGAAGCTGGAAGAATATTCACACAGGATATGTTAATCAATAACATCTCGACTTCACTGTATGATTTTGCAGAATTGATCACGCGTTCTACGGGAATGCCGATTTCCTACGTGAACAACGCTTTGAATATGATACCTCACGTATTCAAGAAAAGAGAATTAAAGAGAATTCTTAAAGCTAACAGCCCTACAGGGAGTCTTGATATTTATGATAATAATTTTGGTGTCAGAGGTAACACACGTTTTGGTTGGAGCCCACGAGGAAGAAATGTCGGTGTTGCACTACCTGGGAATCATCCAGGAGTTTCACTTATGGGAGCTCTTATGCCTCTATTCAAGATGCCAGCAATATTAAGAGCATCATCTAACGAACCTTTTACTTCCTTTCGTATTTGTAAAAGCTTATGGGAAGCAGGTTTACCTCCTGAGTCATTATTTCACTTCGTCACCGATCATTCTGTAGTTGATACGATTGTAAGAAAAAGTGACCTTGGTGTAATTTTTGGCTCTGAATGGATTTTGAAAGCTTATGAACATAATGAAAATATCAAAACTTACGGTCCTGGTAAAAGTAAGGTGTTAATAGATATTGAAAACATGTCACCTGCCTTACAAGAATTATCTCAAGAAATAGCCTATAGAAGTATCTCTTTAGATGGCGGAAGAGGTTGTATTAATGCTAGCGGAATCATCTACAACGGTGAAGATGGCTATGAAGAATTTCGAGATAATTTAGCTCAGAAATTAGCTTCTGCAGAACCTTTGGATCCAATGAACCCCCGTGCAGAGATTCCAGCTATGAACCTTGATGCTGCAAGAGGACTTTACAAATTCATTAAAAGTCGGATGAATGATAAAATCACTAACATCACGGCTAAATTCAGAGATTCTGAGAACTTTCTTGTAATAAAAGATGACTTAGCTTACTTAATGCCTACATTACTTGAAATGGAAGAAGAAAACACTATGAGAAATGATGAGTATCCATTTGCTTTTGGGACAATTACTCAACCAAATGATTATTATCCTGAGGAACTTCTAGAAAACTCCTTATCTGTGGGCTATCTAACTGATCACCCAAATAAAGCTAAGAAATTACTCCGTAACCCAACTATCCAGAAAGTCTTTGTTAATGATCAAACATTCTTGATGGACATTGCAGCGCCTCATGAAGGATTCAACGCAGAATTCTTGTATCGAAGCAAAGCTACCAATTATGATGGAGTTAATAATTTTCTAAAATCCAATAATTGATTAACCTCACTCTTTTTCTTTTCCTATTTCATTTACTTTTTATTTTGTTTTAAATTAGTACTCATATGATTTGCCCTCGTTGTCGAAAATTGCAGAAGAAGAAAGTTTCTATGAAAACTGTTAAACGCAAAGGAGGGTTTCATAAACAAACTAAATATCAGTGTCCCAGTTGCGGTCTCATACGAATGAAAAAGAACAAGTAAAAGTGTTCTTATTTCATCATATTTTTGATTAAAACATAGAAGAGTAAATAAAAAAATAAAGGAAGCTTACGGTCTTAAGTTTATTTTTCAGTTCCACAACTTTGGCAGAACGAATCATTAGGACCAATTGATGCCCCACAATTAGTACATTGTTTAGCTGGTTGTTCAGTAAATGTTGAAGAATATGCTCGATGCTCAGAAACAATAGGTTGGGGGGTTGGTTTATGTGATTGACTTTGCTGAGAAAAATGAGGAATTTCTGGTGAATCCTCTAACTTCTTTAGTTGCTTATAATTTCTAAATATTCGGATTATTATAAGAAGAGTAACTAAGCCAAGGGCAATTAAGATAAAAGAGAATCCATAAGGTTTGGATACAGAGACATATACGCCTATTGAAGTACAAGCTACAACGAAAATTCCGATAAAAATCAGTTGTTTTTGTGAATCTTTCATTACATAAAAATATTAAATAGTTCAGTTTTAAAGATTCCTAGTTTTCAAATATGTCCTATTTTTTACATTATTAAGAAACTAATAACGGAGTAAATACTTATGTGGATAGAAATGCAGACTGTTTGGATAACTGATTTCAATATAATGAACTCCTTTACCGCAAAAAGTGACATTACCAGTTAAAACTCTTATTTAAAAGTAAAGGAGAATGTTTAAAACGTATCTCTTTATAGAACTTTGCGAACCAACTATTAAGTTAATTAATGAAGGTTTCAATTATGATGAAAAAAATATATCAAGGAAGGAGAAACATTGGAAAAAATAGAATTTTTAATAAAAGCGCACTTATCACTTTGTTGATAATCAGTGCATTTACAGTACAGACTGTTTCCAGTGTAACAATGAGTAGTTTGACAGAAACTACTGAGTCTTCTCAGCAAATAGATATTCAAGATCTCATACTAGAATATCTTCAGCAGGGAGGAGGAGAGCAAGAGCTCAGTATTCAGCAAACAGACATTGAAAATATGGACTTGGATTTTAAATCACCAAAAGATGAAGATGAAACAGGGTGTAGTAAAGGAATAGAGCAACCAACAGTTGGTCCTATATCTTTAGACGCTGTACCTACTTTAGTTTCACCTTCAAATGGAGCAACAATAACAGATAGAACACCATATATGGATTGGACTGGAGTAGAATATCAGGATTTTATTATCGAAATAGATAATAATGCAGATTTCAGTTCACCTGTAGTAGATGTACACACCGGTATGAATTCTTATTACACCGTTACCACATCGTTAGCTAGTGGTACTTACTATTGGCATGTACGGGAACAAGATTACTTCTCAAATATTTGGGGAGGTTGGACTGGAACTTGGTCATTTACTTTGGAATTAACACCTACTGTAGCTCCAACATTGTTATTACCAACAGATGAAGAGTATATTAATGATGATACACCAGTATTTGATTGGAGTGATGTACCTTTAGCAACTGGTTATCGAATTCAAGTTGCAACTTCTACATTTTTCCTATTACCTGAAGTTGATGGAACCGTTACAGGAAGCGCTGCTCAATCTCCACATCTAAATGATCGTCATTGGTATTGGAGAGTAAGAGGATACAATAGCGAAGGTTATGGTCCTTGGAGTGCTGTCTGGGGATTCACTGTTGATACTGTTGCTCCAGGTGGCCTTACTTTGGTTTCACCAACTAATAATCTAGTCACCAGTGACTATACACCTACTTTTAACTGGAATGCTGCTTCAGGTGCTTGGAGATACAGACTTGAAGTCGACAATACTCCAGATTTCAGTTCGCCTGGAATCACCGTCCACACTTCTGGATTATCTTATACGTCAGGATTAAATCTTTTGAACGGTCAATATTATTGGAGAGTAAGAGCTTATGATCAAGCGGACAATAATGGTCCTTGGAGCGCAGTTTGGCGTGTCATAATTAACAAGCCAGTACCACCCGCACCGATACTTGTATCACCTGCAAGTGGTACTTATACTAATGATAACACACCCATTTTGGATTGGAATGCAGCATCATTGGCTGTTGCCTACCAAGTTCAAATAGCCACTACTCCAACATTTAGTACTACTGAAAGAGACATTACAACAGGTTCAACAGCTTATTCTCCATCGCCATTGCCAGATGGTGCTCATTATTGGAGAGTGAGAGGAAGAGATTCGATCGGGAATTGGGGGCCATGGAGTACAGTATGGGTTTTTATTATTGATACTGTTCCTCCAGGGATAGTTACTTTAGTGAGTCCAACCAGCACTTCTTATATAAATGACAATACTCCGTATTTAGATTGGAACGTTGCTTCGGGAGCTTATGAATATCAGATACAAATTGATTATGATTTTCTTTTTGCACCGGCTTATATTGATTATACTGGAACTAATACATACTACACCGCTCCAACTTTATCCAATACCGATTTTTGGTGGCGAGTGAGAGCTATAGACAGAGCTGGAAATGTAGGGCCATGGAGTGCAGTTTGGTTATTTACAGTTGACACGGTACCTCCAGGAACGCCTACACTAGTATCACCGTTGGATGATTCATATACAAATATTAGCTCACCTTACTTAGACTGGAATACAGCTACAGGTGGAGCAACCTATCAATTGCATGTTGATAATGATAATGACTTCAGTTCACTTGCTGTAGATTACACATCTGGAAATACTTTTTACACCCTTCCGGTTTTAGGAGATGGAACATACTATTGGAGAATAAGGTCAATAGATCTTGCAGGAAATATTGGAGGTTGGAGCGAAGTGTGGCAATTTACGATTGACACTGTTGCACCTGCACAAGTTCCTTTATATCTTCCAGGAAATGGAGTTACAATAAATGATCCAACACCCCAACTACAATGGTATGGGATAGGAGATGCTGTTGAATATCAGATTCTTGTAGATACTGTTGATGTATTTTCTTCACCAATAATTAATGAGTTAACAAGTGCTACATTTCTCAGTATAGTTACGGTTTTAGCTGATGGTGATTATTATTGGAAAGTACGAGCAAAAGATGTTTCTGGTAACTGGGGATTATGGAGTGCAACATGGGTTTTTACCATTGATGCAACAGGTCCAAATCAACCAATACTATCCAGTCCTGCAAATGATACAATTATTAGCGACAACACACCTCAAATGTTTGTAGGAATGGTTGCAACTGCTACTACTTATCAATTCCAAATTGCAACATCTGATGATTTTGGAACACTCATCATTAACGTAGAAGTAGCTTCAAATGCCTACACTTTGATTTCAGCTTTAACTGATGGTACATATTACTGGAGAGTTCGTGCAGCAGATAGTTTAGATAATTGGAGTGAATGGAGTGAGATTTGGCTGTTTACTATAGATACTACAGGTCCAACTCAGCCTACATTAACCAGTCCTGCCAATGAGACTTTAAATAGTGACAACACCTCTTACTTCGAGTGGACTACAGTTATTGATGGAACGCTCTATCAATTGCAAGTTGATAACAATTGGGACTTCAATTCTGCTATAGTAGATTACACTTCTGGTACTATATATTACACAACTCCAACTTTAGCTGATGGTACATATTATTGGAGAGTACGTGCAGCTGACGGTTTGGATAATTGGGGTGAATGGAGTGAAACTTGGGTTTTCACCATCGATTCAACTTATCCTGTAATTGACCAACCTGAAGACATAATTTACGATTTTGGAGATCTGAACAACAATATTACATGGACACCAACAGATCTACATCCCGATACTTACACAATTTATCTCAATGAAACAGATATAAGTTCTGATACTTGGATTTCAGGTAATAATATTACAATATCAATCGATGGTTTATCTGTAGGAGTTTATAATTACACTATTATAGTTTTGAATCTTGCTGGTAATTCATTCACTGATACAGTAATTGTAACTATCTTGGTTAAAATATCAGAATTTAATCCAATAACAGGACTATTGATTGTAGGTCTGTGCGTTGCGATAACAGTATTAACTATAAAACAAAAATTCAAAAAGAAAAAATGATGACAAAATAACAAAAGGAATCTATTTTTTTTTGTTCATCAATTTTTTTATCTCTTTTATATACGATTCTTCTGATTATATGTTGACATAGAAGTTTGTGAATGAGTGATATTAGACAATAGAATTACTTCTTTGTCCAAATGTGATTAAGAATGAAGGATGTTACAGACACATTTAGTCAAGTTGTCTTAGGGTTTGTCTCAAAGGAAAATACCCTATTGTTCCTAATTCCCTCGTATGACAGAACAATAATAACCTCTTTGTTAGTAAAATATTTCATTAAAAATCACCCTAAATTAAAGATAGGTATAGTTCTCCCTGATGCTGATTTGTTTAGAGATTATGAAGAAAAATTCAAAGATGAAGGAACTGATTCTTTACCGTATTCAATAATTAAATCAACAGATTCAGAAGAAACAAGGGTAGAGATCTACAAAGAAAAGAGCGTGTTCATTATAACACCTCATCTTCTTAGAAATGATATCTTTCGTAAATGCATAACTCCGAATGATTTTAGTTTACTCATTTTTGATCAAGCTCATGTAATTAAAGGGAAACATGCTTCTGTTAAACTGCTTGAAATATTTCATCAAAATAACCTAATGATAAGAACAGTTGGTTTCACTACTCAAACATTAACAGAAGTAGATGATGTCTTAGAAATATGTTCTAATCTTCTAACTATGAAAATAGAGTTATATGAAAATTTCAGTCCACGAGCTGTTTACGAACAAACAAAAACAAAAGAACAAACAATCATCATTCCACTAAACAAACCAATCTATGATTTCTGTTTCGAAATTAATCGTTATATCAGAGAATACACGGAATTTCTGCAAAGTAAAGGAATCATTAAACCTGTAACAGTAAGAAAGAACTTCCCACAATTCATTTCTGATGTTCGTTCTAAATTCGAACATGACGAACAACAAGTGATTATTCGAAAAACTGTAGAGTTAATCAACTTCCAGATATTGAAAGATTTAGTAGAAGTTTCAGGAACAAAAGCAGCTATACGTTATATGGAAAATCTCCAATCTCGGGTAATTAAGTCAGAAGAAGAAGAATATATCAAAAATCTACATGTTAATTTTGTTCGAACACCAATTTTCACTGAGCTTTTAGAGGAACTTAATCAAATAAGTGAAAAGACAAACCATCCAAAATTTGCTAGATTGAAGCAGCTAATTCACCAATTAAAATTGAAAAGAAACTTTTCTCAATTTCAAGTAATTGCGACTAACAAATCAGTTTTAGCTAGTCTACCAGCTTATTTCGATGAAATTGGAATGCGAAGCAAAATTGTTACTCCAAGTAGAAAGAAGGAAAAAGAGGGATTGATTACTGATTTCAATAATGGAAAGATTCAAGTTCTTATTTCTAGTAAGGTTCTAAGCATTAAATCAGATGCTTTAATTTTCTTTAACAATCCTACAAAATATACAACTTTTGTTGAAAGAGTAGCTAATGAGAGCGATGTTTACATACTTCTTACACATAGATCCAATGAAGAGAGAGTCTATCATAATTATAGAAATCGTGAAAGGAATTTTAAAAATAAATTAAATGATCCTCGTATTCATCAAATTTTGGTTCAAAACCAGCAACAGATTTTCAAAAAGAACATGGACAAAAAGATGGACATCAGAACTAGAGCAATGGTAAATGTAGTTAGTGCTTTAGCAAAGAATAGGAAGGATAAAAAGGAAACGAGAAAGGAAGTCGAAAACAACCTCGAAGAACTGAAGTATATCCAATTTCTAACAAAATGCTCTATTGATGAAGCTAAATTGATTTTTGCAGAAAATCCAGATATTGAAACACTGAAACCGAATCTATCTACACATAAGCTACTAAAGAATATTTTCTCTGAAGGAAAAGCAGACCATTTGTTCAACAACATAAAAGGAAGGAAAGAACTTGTATCAACTTAATGATGAAGAGACACAATACTGGGAAACAGTCAAAATTTTATTTCCTTACCCTCAGATGAAGCTACCTCAACAAAAAATAATTCGATCAATAATTTCATCAGCAAACCCCTTGCTTGTGAGTTCTCACACAGGTGTTGGAAAGACTGCAGCAGTTATGTCTGCATATTTAGCAATCAAAAAACCACAAGAAAAGATTATTGTTTTCGTTAGAACTAAAGCTCAGATCAACGTATTCCTTAGAGAATTATCTAATATACACAATCAGATTGTCAAACACTGGAATATTCTCGAAAGTCATTTTGGTAATTTCCCGATCTTCCTGCCTTTTCTTGGGAAAAATGAACTGTGTTTGAAAGCTAAAAAAGAGTATCCTGGAGAGATGTACACACATATCTGTAACTTGACTAGATGCCCTTTAAAAGCTAAAACACAGAGAGCAACAAGAGAAGATTTACTAAATTCAGTAAGAGGATTATATCATTCTTTTTCACACATTATTTCTAGAGAAGACTTATATTCAAATCTAAATGCAAAAAATTATTGTCCTTATTTCTATTCATATTATCTCATGCAAAAAGCAGATGTCATTATCACTTCTTACCCTTTCCTTGAGAACCAAGCTTTATTTGCTAGATTGTTCTATAGCATTGACACACCGGTTTCAAAGACACTTGCGCTAGTTGATGAAGCTCATAATTTGTATAAACCGATCAATCAAGAAATTAATATCAAATTCCTTGAAAATGCTTTAGAAGAGTTACAGAACAGTATTTTTTCTGATTTGTTGGATTTAGCTAATAATAATAAAGTAGTTGAAATAGGTTTTTCGGAGCTAGAAATCAAAAGATTGGAAGAGGATTTATTCAGTTTGCTTCAGTCACAAATGGCCTATAAACAACCCATGGCTTTCAATGCATATTTAGCTTATCATTTCTTGAAATCATCTCAAAACAAAAAGGTAATTTCTGACGGAAAGAAATTATCAATAGTTAACACTAGATCATCTGAAATATTAGGCAATTTTAGCAAGGCAAAACGATTGACTCTTATGTCTGGGAGTTTCGAACCCGTACGATCTTATCAAAGAATCTTTCAATTACCTCGCTCTAGAACCTTGAGGGTGTTACATCCTAAAGAGGAAATCGAGAGCAGATATTTCGTAACCATTAACCAGAAACTTAATGCTAAGTATGCTAATAGAACACCAGAATATTATATCCTTGTGAGTAGCACAATTAGAAATCTTTTCGAAGAAATACCAGGACACACACTTGTTTTTGTTCCAAGTTATAGTTATATAGAAAAATTACTTGACACAAATGTGCTTGAACCTAATATTGTAGAATCACCCGGACAAGATATTACTACTTTACAAGCAATTATTGCTAGCTCAGAAGAGAAAAAACTAATAGTTTGTGTAACTGGAGGAAAGATTGCAGAAGGTATTGAATTTTCTGTAGGTGGTAAAAGTCTAATTAAGGGAATAATAATAACCGCATTACCATTCCCCCCTCCAAGTGAAGAGAACAAAATCATTCATGAAGATTTAGCAAAGCAGTTTGATCCTAAATTAGCTCGAGATTTCTCATTGATAATTCCAATGCTTCAACGTTTATCGCAAAGTTTTGGGAGAGCGATAAGAAATAAGGGAGATAAAGCGGTTCACATCCTCTTAGATCCCCGTGGTACTAAATACACACGTGAATTCAATTTTGAGCGTCATACATCAATCAAGACATTAAAAGAGAAAATAAAGGTGTTTTTCAATAATATCTAAATCATGATTCATCAAAATATTATTCTTAGATGATAAGTTAGAATCAATCATCTCTGAAATTTCTAGCGATTACTAATCCAAACACGTCTGTTCCGGTATGGCATGTGATGATATTTCCTAGAAGAAAGTCTTCAATTTTAATTATTTTTGGATTTTCCATCTCAAGAAGTTTTTCTCTGAAATAATCATTTTTTTCTCTAGGCCTTAACTGTGCAAAACTTATGTGTAGTTCGTCTTCTTTTTCGTAGATTTCTTGAATCAACCGGATTATTTTGTTTATAGTTCGTTCAAAGCCTATCTCTCTACCAATAGATTCAAGTTTACCATCCACAATTGATAATATAGGATAAGCGTGGAGTAAATCACCTAACAAATATGTTGCTCTTCCTATCCTTCCACCTTCAAATAGTTTTTTTAAATCTGAAACTGTAAGAATAACTCTAATATCATGATCTCTGCTATCATCCAATTTTTCAATAATTGCGTCTATTTCTACTCCTTTATCTATCAATTGTTTAGCAATCATAACTAAATACCCAGCTACTAATGAAACACCGTTAGAGTCATAAACAGTTATTTCAGGACAGTCTGGATTTTTTCTTTTAAATTGCTTAATCACACTTCTTATAGCATTAATAGTTCCTGAAAGTTTTTCACCAACATGTATCATCAAAAGATGGTCATATTCTTGGTATTTTTCAATAGCTGCCCATATGCTACTGGGGGTAGGTAAACTGGTCTGAGATTTCTTAGAACTATCTATCATGTCATAGAATTCTGATTGAGGAATAGAACCATCATCTAAAATGTCTTCACCATCAATAACAACATAACAAGGGATAACTTCTATGTCATATTTTTTTACTTGTTCAGGTGATAGATTAGTGGTTGAATCAGTGATAATTTTGATTTTCACATCGTTCAGAATTACCAGCTTCATTAAAAAGCTACTTTGTTTTCATGGACAGAGAATAATATGATTTTCTTATTTATGAGAAGATAAAAACAATTTATGTAAGATAATAAATAGATTAGACAAAATTTATTACAGATTGAAATAGAACACTAATATGAAAAAAAGCCTATCCGTGCTACTAAAAAGTTTTGTAGTAGTAATAGGCTGGGCTTTATCCCCTGTTATAGGCGCGTTTTTGATAGACCCTGAAAACCAACAATTATCACCTTATCAGTTAGCTTTTTTTAGATACTTCCTAGCTGCTATTGCTCTTTATTTCATTTTGATTTTCCAGCAAAAAGTAAAGAACAAAGAAATAATTTATTCTCTGAGAAATAAATGGCCAAAATACATCCTTGTTTCAATTATGTCAGCATTTATGCCAGTTCTTCTCTTTCTTGCTGTGGAATATACTTCAGCTTCTTCAGCTTCGTTTCTTCTTAATTCAAATGTCATACTGATTCCAATTTTCGCGATTATTTTTCTCAAAGAAAAAATGCGGAAAAATTATATTATAGGAATAGCTGTATCAACTATAGGTTTGTTTTTGGTAATTTTCGATAATAATCTTCTAGCTTTAGCAGATCTTTCAGTTGAAGCAATATCAGGAAATTTGCTGGCTTTTGGTTCTGGTTTCTTTTGGGCATTATATACGGTATTTCTGAAGAAATTTTTTGCTGATGAAAATCCTATCCTAGTGACATTCATCTCACTTATTATGGGATCTTTGTATTTAGTTTTTTTTGCTTTCATAATCCCACCTTATGTAACCATGGCTTTTGATATTCTTGGAATAATTCTCGTAATTGTTCTTGCAGTAGTATCTACGTCACTAGCCTATAGTTATTGGTTATCTCTGCTAAAGGTCCTTCCTACAACTCAAACTGGGATCATCCAGAGTTTTGTTCCCATGACCTCTGTATTGCTATCCATACTTTTTCTCGAAGAAACAATATCTTACATCTTCGGAATTGGAGGAGCATTGATAATAATTGGGATAATAATAGTTGAATGGAAAATCAAGGAACAACTTGTAGGATTGAGCTCTACTGACCAAAAAAAAGAAATTGAAGAGGAAAATTTGATAGAAAACCAATAGTTGTTAGAGAGAAACCTTTTTTTGTTTCTTCGTATTACTTTATGTCAGTGAATAGTATGAAAAAATATGAAGAAAGTATCTGTTTACATAAAGATGATTTCTTAGTTGTGCAAACTAAAGAAATTGAGTTCAATAAACCCATAGTCTTTGTGACATTTCCAAGTCCGGGTATTGTTGGTCCCATTATCGCAAGACAAATGATTGAATCATTAGGATTGAAGGAAATAGGTTTCTTCAAATCAAACTCTTTGAGCCCTGTGACGATTTTTATGAATAACGTTCTCAAGCATCCTTATCTCTTGTACAGCAATGATGAAGGAACATTACTTCTTATTACGATTGACTATCCAGTCCCTCAAGAAGCTTACTTAGTTGTGGCAGAAGGTATCAGCAACTTCATTGAAGAACACATAGATGCTCAACAGATTGTCTGTCTAGATGGCATTCCAGTCAAGCTACGACCTGAAAAATCTGTAGTAATAACTGCAGCTGAAAAGAGTGTAGCTGAAGAGTTGAAGAAATACTCGGTTGACCTATATGATCATGGAGTTGTGCTTGGTCTATCAGGAGCTTTCATGAGTGAAGCATTACTAAGAGAGATAGTTGGCGTTACTCTTATGACACCAGCTACTCAGGATTTTCCTGACCCAGAAGCAGCTGTAAATCTCATCAATGTAATTAATGATTATTACAAATACGCTATAGACACTGAACCTTTGCTCAAAGAAGCTGCTAAGATTAAGGATCAACTTGCTATGGTAGCAGAAAAACAAAAATCTATGCCTCAACAAGCTCCCCCTCTACCTAGAAAGAAAAGAGAAGGTTACGTATAAAAGGTCTTGAGGCAAATCTTTATTTTTTCCTTCTTTTTCTTCTATTTATGAAAAAGAGAATCTTTGTGACACGAGAGATTCCTCAAATAGGTATTGATATGCTTCTACAAAATTATGAAGTAGAAGTTTTTCCTGAACAACGACCTATAACTAAAGATGAGTTGATTAAAGGTGCAATGGATTGTGATGGTCTGCTCCCTTTGCTTACAGATAAAGTTGACGCTGATGTAATGGATGAAACAGGAATAAAGGCTATTGCTAATTATGCTGTAGGAGTTGACAATATTGATGTAAAAGCAGCTACTATGCGAAATATCCCTGTTACAAATACGCCTGGAGTGCTCACTGATGCAACAGCTGATCTGACTTGGGCTTTGTTACTTAGTGTTTCTCGTCGTATTGTAGAAGCAGACAAATATCTGAAAGAAGGTAATTTTGTTGGATGGGATTCGATGTTATATCTCGGTGGCGATTTCGCAGGTAGAACAATTGGCATAATTGGTCTTGGAAGGATAGGCCAAGCTGTAGCAAGAAGAGCGGCTGGGTTTGATATGAACATCATCTATCATAGCACTTCATCTCATCCAAACCTCGAAAATCAATTGGGAATGAAAAGAGTCTCCCTTGATGAACTGCTGAAAGAATCAGATTATGTTACTATCCACACTCCATACAGTAAAAAGACTCATCATCTTATTGGTAAGAAAGAATTTGAAATCATGAAGCCTTCAGCTTATCTCATTAATACAGCAAGAGGAAAAGTTGTTAATGAAGAAGAGCTAGTAGTCGCTCTGGTCACAGGAAAAATCGACGGTGCAGGTCTAGATGTTTATCATAATGAACCTAAGGTTAACAAGGGGTTGATTGATCTTCCAAATGTTGTTTTGTTACCGCATATAGGCTCAGCTAGTCTCTATACAAGATCTAAGATGGCTATGATGGCAGCAGAAAATTTACATGCAGCACTAATGGGCGAGAGACCAAAAAATATTGTTAATCCAGAAATTTTTGAAGAATAATCATTCGAATAATTCATTTCGATGATATTCTTTTTCATTGATTTTCATTCTCGAAATTGGTATATAATAGTGTTCTATTCTTCTATCTGGATAAAAACGGATATGAGCCATTCCAATAAATTTATCGGCTACTGTTGGCGAAAAAGGGTTCATAGCTTTGGGATTTGTACCTATCCCTATTTGGCGAACTTGAACATCTTCACTCTGAATAAGTTCAGTAATATAGGGACCAACTCGACCTCCACCTATAGAATCTACTAATCTACTATTTTGGACAGATAGAGTAAGCGGTTGTGTTAGATCTTCCTGCCATCCTGGAAAAATATTAAGATTTCCTGTGATATTACAATCTTGTTGATTATAGGGTAACTCTAATGTAACCTCACCAGCAGGTAGATTTGAAAACATCCCTTTCTCTTGACAGAATCCACATTCATATATCCAAGGTAAAGGTTTATTGAATTCTATGTGAAGATGACTTCCAGCTATATCGTATATCTCAATGGTTCTGGCATTTTGAACGAAATTATATACCTTTGTAGTCATTTTCTCTATTTCATAAAAATCTACATCACAAGGACCACCAGAGTAGAATACTTCTGCAGGAATTGCTGGAGCAGATACGTGCCTGAGTTTTTTTTCTTCAAGAGGATCTGTCACTATTGGAGTATCAGTTAAAGAGTATTCAGTTAAACTAAAAACCAAGTCAGATGAGTGAATCTTCTTCTTTAAAATTGCATCTTCAGGATTCTTGTAATGCTCATAAGTTGGTTCCATAAAGTATAATTCAGTGTCATTTGGAATTAATTCCCTAATTATCTCAGAGAATCTTTTGGCTAGTAAATTTCTTTCCATCATCTTCTCAAGTAATTCTGAGGGCTTTTTAACAAAATCTTCTGAAGTGGGATAATCGCTAATAATTAGTATTTTCTCGTTATCTCTTACTTGCCAAGCTTCTTCTAGAAGTCTTTTAACAATAGGTTTAATGTCGTTGTTAGCGTGACCTGCCATGTTCCCCATCACTGTTAACTGAATCAGATTTAAAAACATTAGTCTAAAGGAAAGGGGTTAAGGGTATAAGTGATGACATCTCAACATCATCTTAGCAAAATTATCACGAGAGATACATTCACCACAATCTATGCAAGATGACTTATCTTGGCCTTTATCTAGTAAATTGACTAAATCTGGTTCTATTATGAATGGTTTGCTCATTGAAATAAAATCTACAACATTATTTTCCAAAAGTGATTCCATAGTAGTTCTATACCGAATACCATCAACAAGAATCAATGGAATTTCTGGAACTGCTACACGGAAGTTTTCAGCATGTTTCCCCCATGTTGCTTCAGAATATCCCTTATTCTTTTCTGCTCTTCCTCGCTTCTTTCTTATCTCCCTATCTTGTTCAGGACCTCCTCCCGATATTTCGATGAAGTCAATACCTCTCTCTTTTAACATCGTAGCAACCTTTGTTGAATCCGAAATTGTCAAGCCTTTTTCATTTGCAAAATCATCACAATTCATCTTTACTCCAATGATAACGTCAGGTCCGATTCTCTTTCTAATTGTTTCATAAATTTCCAGCAATAGTTGAGCACGTTTCTCAAGAGTTCCACCATACTTATCTTCTCGTTTATTTACTATATCAGAGAGAAACTGTGAAACTA
>BPTK01000083.1 GCA_023705905.1 Candidatus Heimdallarchaeota archaeon | reverse complement strand
CAACAGAACCAAGATGGATACCAAAGAAAGTGGTGTCAAAAGAATTGAAGATAAAGAAATGGTACATCAAAGCGCTGAAAGAGGGGAAATTAGAGGAAAGAGGAAAAGAGAAGAAGAAAGAACAAGCAAAGTTGACAGAGTATCTACAAATGATCAAAACAGATAGAAAATAGGATTTCCATAAGTATTATCTATCTCAAATAAGGCTATCGTTGAGCTCAATGAAAGAAACAGATATTCTACTGTCTAATCAAAAAGAACAAAAAAAGTTATTTAAAAACCTTTCAAAAGGAAAAAAAAGTTAGAAATTGAATCAATTTCTGTTTTGGAAAAATCTGTAGTCAATTGCCAAAGTTGCTGCTAGACCAAATATGGGTTCCAAAGGTGGATAAACATCTACTTTGTAAGTGTCTCTAATACTCAGAATTCTCCTATCTAAAGTAAATCCTATTTGATTAGCCGTATCTCTAGCTGTAAAAGACCACCCCATGAGATCTGAAGCATGATAGACGTTTCCCATAAGTTCAACTGTAAATTCTATTCCACAGAGTTTTATAAGAGGGAATTTCACTGAACCTATTACATTTCCATTCTGAATGATATTCCATTTGTTCATAAATAGCCAGTTAGCTTTAAGTCTAACAACTTCAATTCCTTGCATATCCTCAATTACTATAGTTTTAAGAAAAGAAAATAGTTTTCTCTTAGCTTTGAAGACTTGTTGTCGTGTAGCCATATCTGAGATGTTATAAGTAGCAGTTAAGGCAAAGAATTTTTGTTGCACTTGAAAACCAAAAGGTTGATTTTGTTGAGCCATGAATACATGAGAATAATTGACGATTTTAAACATATTGGAGAAGGAAATGGGGTTTAATTAGAACAAAGGACTATTCCATGAACCTTCATTAGATAGAAATAACATCACATCACCAAATTCATTTACAAGGACAAGTCTTGAAAAAGTAATTGAATAAGAACTGAGTAAACCTCTACTCTCATAATAACTGACAGATTGGTAGATAGCAAAGATTGGTTCTCGGGATGCATCACCTAAGATTGAAGTTAGGTTACCTTCAACGTCTGCTCTAGTGAAAACAGGTAATTCAGATTCTTCAAGATTTGAATGCGCACTATATTCAAGAGATGCATTAAGATATGCAAAATAATTACCTGCGTATGTTTCACCAAAAATAGATACAATCCAATCAAGATATACACTTGATTCATTTGATGCTCCTACAATTGTTCCGTTGTAATCGAAAGTTATTCTTTTTGGTTTGAAGGTGTAAGAGTCATATGCAGCTGATTGTTGGTTAATTGATCTCGTAATCATAATTGTAACATTGGTCAGAGAATATTCAGGCACATCTATAATTAGTCTAGTCCTGTTCAATCCATCCCAGATAGAGGTGTTTAACCCTATATTTTCAACTTCATGCAAAATACCTAATTGAATATCATTTTCGGTGTTTCTGTAGATATCAGCAGAAAAAAATGCGTTTGGAAAGACATAGATATTAAGCAGTGAAATAGTGAAAGCGATAATTAGTACTGAAGCTGTACCAATTATCAAAGGGTCACGCTTTGTCATTATGAATACTCTACATAATTATGTTCTAAAAAATATTCCTATTTGTTGAATTTACAAAATCAGCTATTTTCAAATTATATGTCACACAAATAATGTAATAAAGGGGGCAAAAAAATATTATCTGATTACTATGGTTAAAATCACATTTGTTAAGCTAGGTAACATAACGTTAACCACCTTAATTGATATTATGCTAGATGAAAGAGCGAGTAGAAAAGACATAGAAGTTACAGTCTTAAGCTCATCAACAAAGATGAAACCTGAAGCTGCAGAAAGACTATTCCCTCTTATAGATCAAGTTGAAACTGATTTAATGGTCATGATTTCTCCAAATGCAAAAGACAAAGGACCTCAATCAGTTATTGAAAAATATAAAGACAAATATCCAGTTATCGTCGTTTCTGATACAGCTGATAAAGAAATGAGAGAGAAATGGAAAGCTGATGGAGTAGGTTATATCATTGCTTCATTTGACCCAATGATTGGTGCAAAATTAGACTTTCTTGACCCAACAGAAATGTGTCTCTTCAATGGTTATATCATAGAAACATTCAGTTCCTGTGGTGTATTCGCTTACATTGTTAGATTATTTGCTGAAGTTATTGACCAACTTAAAGCTGGAGAAAAACCTGAACTACCAACACGAAATCTATCACCTATAGGCGTTACAGAAAGCTATCCTTTTGGAAACGATTATTCTAGACCAAAAGCATTTGCAGCTCTAAGGATTTTACAGGATGCAGGAAAACTCAACGTAAACGGTTGCTGGGGTGAAAAGGATAAAAACAGATCACTAGTTAAGGTAGCAGCAGCTCATGAGATGGTTAGACAAGCAAGTATCATTGCTGATGAAGTTAGAGAACTTGAAAAAGCAAGTGGCCATTTAGTTCGAACACCTCATAACAAAGAAGGAGAGATTTATCACAAAATACATTTCTTCGATAATGCTCATAAAGAACATTAATCCTTCTTCCCTTTTCTTTTCTCTATTTTATTTATTTAGTTACTAAAAATATTAGTCGACACTAGAGTAAATTGTTTCAGCAAAAAAAAATTAGGGATAAACCCTGTTTCTTGTTCTTGGAAATGGTTGAGTCTCTTGAATAGTATCAAGTCCACATAACCACCAAGTAAGCCTTTCAGCTCCTAAACCGAAACCAGAATGGAAAACTGAACCATATTTCCTAAGGTCGATATACCATTCATAATCTTCAGGATTCCAGCCTTCTGCAATAATTCTTTCTACTAGTGTAGATAGAACATCTTCTCTTTGACCACCGGTGATTATCTCACCAAAGCCTTCTGGAGCCATGAGATCAGCTGAATAGCACCACTTTGGATCCTTCTCATTGATTTTAACATAAAATGGTTTGTGAGCTGAGGGGTACATTGTTACAAAGAAAGGCTCACCAATTAAGTTTGAAAGATCTCTTTCTTCCTCAGTTTTAATATCGTCATCCCATTTTAGTTTGTGACCATTTTCGTTTAGAGTGTTGATAGCTTCTTCATAGGTTATTTTCTTGAATGGAGCTTTTATTTGTTCAAGAAATGAAACGTCTCTTCCTAATTCTTTGAGCTCTTTTTTGTTGTTTTCTAGAACATATTGTACAATAAATGCAACAAGTTCTTCTTGTATTTTCATATTTCCATCAAAATCAACAAAAGCTTCTTCACCCTCTATGTGCCAAAACTCGTTGATGTGTCTCTTAGTTCTCATCTTTTCTGCTCTGAAACTTGGAGTAATTGCATACACTTTCTCTAAACTGTAAATTAGTGCTTCGAGATAAAGTTGAACACTTTGACTCAAATATGCTTTCTGATCGAAGTATTTCAAATCAAATAGAGTAGATCCTCCTTCGCAAGCAGAACCTGTCAATATGGGTGGAGTGACTTCAAAGAATTTGTTGTCATGAAACCATTCTCTAGCTGCTCTAAGGACATTAGCTTTGACTTTCATAGTGTTAGTAGATTTGTAACTTCTAACAAATAGATGGGTGTTATCTAACATGAATTCCTTACTTTGATCCTTGGCAATTGGGAATACTTCACCTTTGTGAATTATTATGAAATCAGTTAGAACTAATTCAATATTATTTACTGCCCTAGAATCTTCTTTAGCATTGCCTTTAACAGCAATAGCGTTCTCAATAGCTACTTCATTAAGATTGCTCCAAGCTTCTTCAGAGAGATCTTCTTGCTTGCCAATACATTGGAGTATGCCAGTAGCGTCTCGTAAAACGACAAAAACTTTATCTTTCATTTTACGGATTCTAAAAACCCATCCTCGAACTTTTGCTTCTTTGTCCGAGGTCTTTATATCAGTTATATGCTTGTAAGTTGATTCGGGCATAGACTCAAATTTCGTTAAACATAAAAAAATGTTAGGATTAAGAAGAAAATTATTCTTCTCTTCTTCTCAGTCTTAACCTATCGATTAATATTAACCATAGATCTAGATATTATTGCATAAGAATCAATATACACAATCATGCAAAATAGAAAAATAAACAACTTTTTAAAACTGATTTTGAAACAAATGGGCAATGAGAAAAAAGAATCAGACGCTACTTGGTCTCATGCTCTCAAGTTTCATAGTGAATCTTGGTTGGGGAGCTATACTACCATTTATGGCTGTTTATACTGATCTCTTTTTCTACGATTTTGACTGGGGATTTGTAATTATTGATGTTGCAACTCAGATTGGTTTACTCACTTCAGCTATGATGATATCTCGAGCTTTTCTCGCACCCATTTATGGAAAACTTAGTGATAAAGCAGGTAGAAAACCTGTTATCGTTGTTGGTCTATCCATGTATGTTTTTCTAACTTTTGGTTTCGGATTAGCTACTGCTTTTTGGTCCTTATTTCTTGTTCGATTCTTACAAGGAATAGCTTCAGCTCTTGTTTGGCCTGTTGCAGAATCAGCTATTGTGGATATTTCTGAAGATGAAAAGAGAGGAAGAAATCTAGGTTGGTTCATTTTATCTCAATCACTAGGTTGGGCTATAGGTCCATTTCTGGGTAGTGGGTTATTTGCTCTTTCAAAATTGTTAGTCCCAACAACCATCTTAGCTTTAGTTAACACAAATATTTCAGCTTTAGTTCAAACAGATATCTCAGCTTTAATTCAAACAAATATCTCTGCTTTTAGAATAACCTTCTTTATACTCGGTGGAATATCTTTCTTTGCGTTTATCGCATTCAATTTTATGGTGATTGATCCTAAAACACAGAAAGCAAAAATGAGTGCGAGAGAACTATGGATAGCTTTGAAAGAAGTTCTAATAACAACAGGGAAAATAAGATTTGGAATACCTTCCTTTTTACGACCATCATTCTGGAGAGAAAGAAACGGAAGTTTAAGATCTATCTATTTTCTCAGTTTTACGAATGGATTCAATTTCGCTATGGTTTTCCCTATTCTCTCATTATTCTTGGTAGAAAGTTATGCAATGACTCCCGAGTATATTGGAATAATTTTTGGAATATCAGGAATAGCAGGAGTGACATTTAATCCATTAGGAGGGTATCTTGCAGATAAAACAAGTAAAAAAGGGCTTGTTGTTATATCAGGAATACTCTCTGCTATTCTATTATTCTTCTTAGGATTTCAGATGACCGTTATAGCTTTAATTGCATTATTCGTTTCCAGACAACTGATTCAACAAATCAATATGCCAGCTTTCAGAGCACTTCAAGCTGATTTGGTAGAAGAAAAAGTAAGAGGACAAGAATTTGGTAATGTGCAGATGTTCAACAATCTTGGAGCAGTATTAGGGCCAATAATTGGAGGTATATTATATGGTCAGTTTAGAAGTGCTAATCCACAGTGGTACATAGGTTCTATAGGAGTGTTTGGTTTAGAGATTCTTCTAATTATAACTACAATAATTATGATTTTCTCTTCAGTAATGATCTTCTTCTTTGTAAAAAAGAAAGATATGATAGTTAATACAAAAAAAGTTATCTTACCAAAAGAAAAACTTGTTTCAATAACTGACACAGATTAACTTTCTAATATGGTAAAATTTGTCGAAATATTTACTGCTAATCTATTTTCAGAGAAAGTTTAAAAAAAGAATAACGAAGAATAACATTGATTAGTAAAAATGTGTCGCTTATTTCTCCAAGTTGGTAAGAATGTTTCATCATTAGTTTACCAAGAATTTCTTGATGCTTGCTCAGACTATGCAGGAGAATTGAAGAAGGATGTACATGAACATAACGAAAACAAGCTCTTCAACCATGTCGATGGGTATGGATACTCTTACATACACAATGATCATTATGAAGTGAGAAGATTCAACGAGGCAATTTGTGACAGACCCCCTATCCCTGAATGGGAAAAAATCCAATCACCAATTTTACTAGCTCATGCTAGGAGAGCTTCACCTAATATAGTTGTCAAGCTTTCGAACAATCATCCATTCTATTGGTACAATGGTGAAGAGTATGTCTTTGTTCACCATGGAACAATTACATCTAAGATTGACAATTATGACAAAGAGAAGTTCTATCTTAGAGGTACAACAGACTCAGAAAAATATTTCTATTCTTTGTTAACTTCTTTTAGAGAAAATGATTGGACTATGAAAAAGCAATTAGTTGATTCCGTACTAGCTGATTTGAATTATACTGGTGCAAATTTTATTTTAGCTTCGAGAGAAAAAGCTTGGGTTGGAATATATTATCAAAAGAATCCTCTTTACTATACAATGAAATTGTATGATACACAAGATTCTCTTATTATTTCATCATCCAAACTTGAATCACTTGGCAAACCTACAGAGTTATTAACAAATGGTACACTTATAGAAATAAATCTAAGGAAGAAGGTTTACTATTTCTTAGAATAATTACTTCATAGGTGTGAAGATGAGCTCTGAAAAAGAAGAAACAAAAAAGTCTCTTAGCGAAAGAACAACACATTTTTCAGAAATTTATCTTGCTCATCATCCAATAAGTGCAGAATGTAGAAATCATGTATTCAAAATAGGTCCTCTTTATCTATGTGTGGGATGTACTAGTGTAATCACAGGATTTATTGTAATGACCATAATTCAATTTAGTTATCTAGAACCTTTCAGACTTTATCCATTGATTCCCGCAATCATCACTTCTGCAGGTGTCTTTATGGCTCTATTGCAGCTTTTCACAAAACCTAAAAAAAAGTTGTTGAAAGTGATAATGCGTTTCTCCCTTGGTCTAGGTATGGGGACATTTATTCTACTTATCGTTTTAGTTCCTAATTGGTACCTGAAAATGTGTTTATTGATTCTCTATGCAATTGGAACTGTCCTTTACAATAGCGTACGAAGTTATTCCCACATGGATGATTGTCTGCTAGATGAAAGTAAAGGAGAAGAAATAAATCTGCAGAATGATGAATATCAACTTATTGATTCTTGAATCTCTATTTGATATCCTTCTGGATCATTGAAGACAAATGCTTTGATTTTTAGGTCATTATTGACAAACATTTTCGATAAACAATCTACTTCAGCTTCCTTACAGTAATCATAGAATGCTTGAACATCTGGTACTCGTAGACATATCTGAACTGGTTTGATTTCATTCCAATTATGCATGCCTTTCTTTTCATCGACAATACCCACATATCCAGCTTCTGATATCCGATATATTTTACAGAATCCTTGATCTATCTCCATAGGGAATCCAAGAAAGTTTTCATAGAATTCTATCCCTTTTTGTAAATCTCGATAATAGATGAAAGTTATTAGTTTCTCTGCTTTGTTACCAACTAGTTTTGGTCTCTTCATGATTAAACCTCTACAATGTGATTAAAAACTATATCTGATTATCTATCATAGGTTAGCTCTTCTAATAAGGTCTCCTTCGTTTTCTGTATAAGTAAGACAGAAAAAATTGGTTTTGGGGTTGGAACTAGAACTGTAGCACTTTGCCTTACTTTTTCTATTTAAACTCCCTCTCTTATCAGATATGTCTCCTAACAAGAAGAAGACCTTCGTAACAAGGTTGATTTTTCAGTACTTTTCAATATTTTTATGAGAAAGTTAAATAATTTGTAAGGAATATTGTATATTCGTATTTGGTGTTAATTATGGGTAGAAAAAAAGAATTGTATACCATTTTTCATGCGTTGTTCTTATTATATGCAATTACCACAACCTCATTCCAATCAGATCTAATATTTTCATTAACAGACTCTGAAGAATCAATAACTGAAATTATGGCAATTCTTGATGTATATGAAAATGACAACGATTTTGCATCTGCAAAAAATATTGCTTTAAATTCTCTTCAAGAAAGAAGTATTTCTTCTATTGACGATGTGGATTATGCAAAGTTTACTCTAGATAGTTTCTATTTGATACATATTGAAACATCAGGTTATTCTGGTGATACAAGGTTATGGGTGTTTGATCTCTCATATAATCAACTCAATTTCGATGATGATGAAGGAATTAATCAGTTTTCATATATATCCGGTTTCTATAGACCAGGAAGCTATTATATCAAAATTGATGAGTTTGGTAATGATAATGAAATCGACAATTACAATCTAACTTTATCTGCAACTCTGATGCCTGATTTAAATGAAGATGATAATTTACCAGCAAATGTCATCCCAATTGAACTCAATTATAATTATCAAAGAAGCATCTATCCTATTGGAGATTTAGAACATTTCTCTTTTACCACTATCTTTGTTGAATATAATGTAACCTTAGAGATTACAGGAACTGATGGAAATACAGAGATGAGAGTGTGTACGGATTTAGAAAATGAAATAATCACAGAGATAGCTTATGACGATGATAGTGGTACAAACGGTTTTTCGAAGATTGTGCTGATCAACTTAGCTCCGGCTACTTACTATATTAAAATCTGGGCATATAATAATGCATCTGAAATTCTCAATTACACTTTGAATACAGAAGCAACTAGTGATTATGTTACAGATACCGAAGGTCCTGAGATAACTCCGATTGATTTGTTCATAACACCATTTAGCTCCTCGCCCATAATTATTTTAGCAACCGTAATCGATCCTTCTGGGGTAGCTTCGGTTCAATTAAACTATAAATTAAATGGGGCTGATTGGGAAATAATTGATCTGATCTATGATATGGATTCTGTGTATGGAATATGTGTGGGGCCACTAGAAGTAGAAGATGAATTCACATACTATTTCTCCGCTTATGACAAAACTGCAAGTAATTTTTTATCAATAGAGGACAATACTGGAAGTTATTACAATTTTGTGGTTACATCTCTAGATTTCTTTGATCCTTTGGAAAAAGATGATTCATTAAATTATACTCGAGACATTAGTTTGAATTCAACTACTGATAGAAGAATTGCTCCAATAGGAGATGTAGATTATTGTACTTTTAGTTTAGATATTGGGTATACCATCGTGATCGAAACTTCTGGAACAAGTGGTGATACAGTTCTTTTTCTGTATGATGAAAATATTACTCTTATAACCGTAAACGATAATAGTGGAGTGGATTCTTTTTCGAAAATAATCTGGGATCTAAATTCAGGTAATTACACACTTAAAATTATAGAAAATGGGGACGATGAAGTAATAATAAATTATTCAATAACACTGACTGCATATGAAATCTATGAAATACACGAGTTTACAATACAACTTTCACTTACTATAACCTTGATTGTAATTATTTCAATAGTCTTATACTCGAAGAATGGTTGGAAAAGAAAAATGAAAAAAATAAAAGGATAAAAAGAAGAGTTAGTTTCTTTTCTTTTTCCATTTCTTGCTTACTAATGTTAGAACTACTAGTATTGAAAATACTCCAAGTAACCCAAGCATTCCATCAAATAAGAAGGAGGATTCAACTACTTCTTCGATAGCATAAAAGAAGAATGTTTGTTTATTGTTTAGCTCTTCAACCTCGTCAATTTGGTTTTCAGTATCTAATAAGACGGAACAAGGGTAGGTTCCATAATCTGCTGCTGTCCATGTAAACGCATAATTAAATGCTTCACCAACATTTAGAGCTGGAACAGTTATATCCCAGTGGGTATTGTTAAAAGCTTCAATCCTAGCACTTGTTTCTTCAGTGATATCAACTTCCCCGACATTTGCTATTGTGATGGTAATATCTTTTGTCTCATTCTTATTAAAAACATAATTAAGGGGGAGACTTTCAACACGTAAATCAGGTTTGGATATCTTGTTTATGTAAAACTTATCAATTGTAGAGTGATCCCCCCTAAATGCATGAAAGGCTAGTTGATTTTCATAAGCCTCTAAATATATGGCATGATATACTGATTCAACGTAAATTGTTTCGTTTAGTACATATGAAGGAATGATAGAATATAATGGCGCACCTGCTGATCCAGCTACTACATAGGAAACATTATTGACTTCTAATCTCTCATACCAGTGATCATGACCAGCGATGACCATATCAACATTGTATTCCTCGTAAATTGGTACTAACGTAGTTAGGAGATCTTCAGTATCTCCTGTATGATATCTCGCTGAGGATGAATAAGGAGGTCTATGTTGTACAATAATTGTCCAAGGATAATCACTGTGAGCATCTAAATCGTTTCTCAACCATTCTGCTTGTTCATCTAGACTTCCACCATAATCTTCCACACAAGTGTGCAGGGCAGCGAAGTGAACTGGTCCATAGTTAAATGAATAGAATTCTTCCCTTCCAGGAAGTGCGAACACTTTATAGTAATTTGAATGATTTTTCTCATGATTTCCAAGAACTGGCATAAATGGATTATTCTGAATTGCTGGACCAAAATCACTTAACCATTGATACCATTGTAAGGTTTCTCTTCCTGCATCAACCAAATCGCCATCAAAAACTGAGAAATCATAATTTATACTACTGACTGCTTCAACAATTTTCTTTCTTTCATCTATGTTTGTTCTGGAATCACCCCAAGCCACAAAATGAGCACTATCACTGTTGCCAGTTTTAAAACTATACTCTCCACTCCAAGTATCTCCATCACCTACTCTATACTTATAAACTGTATCGGAAGGTAAATCTGTTATTTCCACAGCATGCCATAAAGCATCTTCTCCAGTCACTTCATTTTCTAGTATATCTTGAATTCCATATTGGACAATAGAAACAGTTTCTTCAGATGTTTTCCATGAAATAGTCATGGTTGTAAGAGTATCGTTTTGCCATGATAGATGAACATAAGACGGAAGTATGTCATCTGCCAATGCATTATTTATACCTCCCATTAATGGAGATATAATCAAAATAAACGAGAAAACAAACAATCGAACATTTTTATATCTCATAATTAGAAAATTTTTTCTGTTTTCTTAAAGGTTGTGCTGAATTTAAAGGAAAATGAAGTACTCAAACTTTTTAACAAAAATTATCGAAATAATGGGAATAGATAATGTGAAAAAACAGGGCTTATTATTGCTCTCCAGCCATTTTAGCCGCAGCAAGTTTTCTTCTTATTCTTCTGTTTGAAACTGATCTATTAATTGATCTTATTCCCCAGAAAATTAATCCAAATACAAGAGTGAAAAACGCAATTGTGACGAAAACACTGATAATAGAAGGTATAAATGTAGTCAATTTTTGTAACTCCTACAACAAGAATTTATCACGTATTTTTAAACTTTAGGTTTGATATTCAAAGCACTAATCTCTCTCTACTATCATTTCGCTGTCGTCTATTGGTAATTGTAAGTTATCCTCTTCATTTTCTAGTTGAAGCTTCCCTGAAGTATTAATTCCTCGACAGAGATATTGATTGCCATTTTTTAAACTGATTATTTTCTCAAAACATCTCAATTTACTGTTAAATAAATTGATAATATTGAAAAAACTGTTTTCAAATACTTCGTTAGCAAATCGGAGTAGCGTAGCTGATAGTTTAGAAGTAAATAGATCCTTTGTAAGGTTATGATTCTTTTCTAATTGTAAACTAATTGCTTTGTTTCTATAATCTCCTTCAATATTATCAATATTAGAAAATAGATTTACACCTATCCCTATCAACAGAAAAAGTTTATCTCCAGATAAGTACTCAATAAGAACCCCTCCGAGTTTTTTACTACAAAAATAGATGTCATTTGGCCATTTAGTGCTAATATCTAATCTTGTCTCTTCCTCTAGAACTTGTTGCACAGCTACAGCTGCTGCATAATGCATGAATAGAATCTGTTGTTCTGTGATTTTTTTCTCTAGAGGTAAAGCATATGTTCCATAAAAACCGCCTTTTGGTGATGACCAAGTATTTTCTCCTCGACCTCTACCTGTTTTTTGTTCATCAGCTATTATCAAAAATGAGTCTTCTAACCCTTCCTTCACAAATGACAATGCCTCATCCATTGTAGAGTTTACCGAAGGAAAATGAATGATGTTTTTTATTTGAGTTAGTGACGCCATTTAATCCGCAGAATTAAAGGTTGGTTAAAAAACTTCCTTCCTTATATTCCCATATATGAAGGGGCTTTTTTTATTTGAGTGAATACAATGAACTTTAATGTATCAGAAACCTAAAAATATTAACTACGAAAGTAATAATAGGAAGTTTTCCAAACTCAATGAGCTACGTGAAAAAAGCCAAGAGGGAGGAGGACAAAAACGTGTTAAGAATCAACATCAGAAAGGTAAGTTAACTGCTAGGGAGAGAATAGAATTACTTGTTGATGAAGGTTCTTTTGTCGAAATCGATTCTTTCGTTACTCATCAAAATACTAAGTTCGAGATGTCCAAGACAAAACCACTGGGGGATGGCGTTGTGTCAGGATTTGCTACAGTTGAGGGACGCCCTATATATCTATACAGTCAAGATTTTACTGTTTTTGGTGGTAGTTTGGGTAAAGCACAAGCTAACAAGATATGTAAAATAATGGATCTAGCGATTAAAACTGGAAACCCCGTTGTAGGCATATTAGATTCAGGTGGAGCAAGGATTCAAGAGGGGGTAGATTCATTAGCTGGGTATGGCGACATATTTTATCGCAACACTCAAGCATCAGGCATTATTCCTCAAATATCGGTAATCTTGGGACCATGTGCAGGAGGGGCTGTTTATTCTCCAGCTTTAACAGATTTCATTATTATGAATAAAACCAACTCCTTCATGTTTGTGACTGGACCTGAAGTTGTTAAAGAAGTAACAGGAGAGGAAGTGTCGTTTTATGATCTGGGAGGAAGTGAAATTCATAATCGTAAAACAGGTGTGAGTCATCTTGCAGGAGATAATGAAGAAGCTACATTAGAATTAACCAAGAAACTTCTTTCATATTTACCAGCTAACAATCTTGATGATTCTCCTTCAATTAATGTTGATTTAAAAGAATTAGAAGAAGTTAATTTATCCAGTTTTATTCCAGTTGAAGAGAATGAACCCTATGATATGAAAACTATTATTGACAAAGTTGTTGATCCTGATAGTTTTTTTGAGCTTTCTCCAGAATGGTCCAAGAATATCATTATAGGTTTTGCACGATTTAATGGAAGTACAACTGGAATTATTGCAAACCAACCATTATTTCTAGGTGGAGCACTTGATTTCAATGCAGCAGACAAAGCTTCAAGATTTATCAGATTCTGTGATTCCTTTAACATACCTCTACTTACTTTTGTTGATGTTCCTGGTTTCCTTCCTGGAATCAAACAAGAACATGAAGGAATTATTAGACATGGAGCAAAATTGCTTTTTGCTTATTCTGAAGCAACAGTTCCAAAAATATCGGTTATTGTAAGAAAAGCATACGGAGGAGCCTATATTGTAATGAGCTCAAAACATTTGGGGACAGATATCAATTTAGCTTGGCCAACAGCTGAGATAGCTGTAATGGGAGCAGAAGCTGCATGTAAAATCATTTATCGTTCGAAGCTTAAAGGTGTAGAAAATCCTGACGAGGAATTAAGGAAATTTACTAAAGAATTCAAGGAAGAATTTGCTAATCCATACCAAGCAGCAGAATTGGGGTATATCGATAGAGTGATTTTACCTGAAGAAACGAGGAAGGAGATTGTAAACGCATTAAGCTTACTACATAATAAGAGAGAACAGACTCCAAAAAGAAAGCATGGAATCCCTCCAGTTTGAAGGTGATAAAATGAAAACAATTGAAGAAATTAAGAAAGAACTTAAAGTACGATATCCTATATGGGGTTACACCCCCAAAGGAATAGATGATCCAAGTTTATCAATAGCCATTTCAGTGAAAGGTGGAATAGGTCTAATTGATCTTGAAAGATTATCAGAAACTCAAACCAAAAAGATTATTCTCAAATGCCATAAGGAGATTCCAACAGATAGACAGTGGGGAGTAAGAGTATCTAGCGAAGAACAACTAAAATGGTTAAATGATTTTGATTCTATCCCAATAATCATCATCTCTTCTACTTTTACAAATTATTCAAGAGTTGATGAAAAACCGAGATGTAATTGGGTGATAGCAGAAGTTAATAATCTCACAGAAGCACACGAAAAAGCTTCATATGTAGACTTCTTTCTAGTCAAAGGAATAGAAGCTGGAGGAAAAGTAAGTGATAAATCATCTTTCATATTAATACAAGAATTCTATGATTCTGGTTATCCATTTCTTATTCAAGGCGGGCTTGGATATTTTAACATAGTTGGAGCTTTCATAGGAGGAGCTCTTGGAGTTGTTCTTGAGGGACAATTGTATCTTCTACCTGAATGTCCACTAGATGATCAAACAAAGGATTACCTTGCAGGTCTTGATGAAAATGATACTTATCTAGTAGGTGAGGGATTAGATTTCAAATATAGGTTAATAGGAAAAATTGCTAACAAATCTATTAGAGAATTAAAGAATCTACATAAATCAAGTAATCAACCAGTCGACATTTTGCAAACAGTAGAAACTCTAGCAAAAGAATCTCTTTTCTTTGCTGACGAAAATATCAAAAATACATTTCTACCTTTAGGGGTTGATATTAGTTTTGCCAAATTCATAAAATCTAAGTTTACCAATTTGAATGCATTTTTAGAAGGTTTAGCAGCTCTTATGAGAAAACAATTAGATATCGTTTCAAAAGAGTGGCCTTTTGCTGAAAATAGTGAATTTGCACGAAATCTAGGTATTCAATTTCCTATAATTCAAGGACCTATGGCAAATATCACAGACTACCCGAGTTTTGGAAAGGAAGTTTTAGCTAAAGGAGCGTTACCAGTATTTGCTCTAGGTGGGTTGTTGAAGGATGAAGCTGAAACAATGTTCCAAGATATTCAGAATACTTTTGATTCCAAGGATGTTTATGGTGGAGGTATTATAGGTTTAGAAGTGATTAAGGAAAGAAGAGAGGATCATATTGCTTTACTTCAGAAATATAATTCTCCAATATGCCTACTCGCTGCTGGTTCGGTGCAACTTGCGAGAAGAATCCAAGCACTTGGTTTTAAAACACTATTCCATGCACCTGCATTGGCATTGTTTAAAGATGCGATGGATAATGATATTGAATATCTAATCCTCGAAGGAAATGAATGTGGAGGACATATAGGTAATCAAACATCCTTTATCTTATGGGAGAGTATTCTCCAATATCTTGATTCCATTCGAAACAAGATTACCCAAAAAATAAAAGTTGTTTTTGCTGGTGGAATTGCTGATGAAGTAGCATCTGCTATGCTTTCAGGTATGATTGGTTCTCATCTATTACTTATCTCTCCTG
>BPTK01000082.1 GCA_023705905.1 Candidatus Heimdallarchaeota archaeon | reverse complement strand
CTCTGTATCTAAACTTGCGTGAAGACATGTTTTTCGACCGAGCTAATTTCCTTCAGTACTCATTTTAAACCTTTTGATTTTTGTTACTACAGATTATTTAGCTTCAAATTAAATCAAATGATTAAAGATGAAAGATAATTTGATATAAGCCATCCAAAACCCAAGAATGCGAGAGATAGAAAAATTGGCAATGGTAATCCTGGAAATTTACCAAATCTCATCAAAAGTCGCTCAGTAAAGATTACTCCAAGTAATAAACCAACTATGGACGCAAAACCTATTGCTAGTCCAAAATTAGTTGCTGCAAACGTAACTAGTGAAGAATAGAAAATAAAATCACCAAGTCCTATAGCGGTTTCCTTTTTTACTAGCGGATTGCGAATTGGGCTATAGGACATGTTTGCTTTCTGAAACATCTTGTTTATCGGTCCTTTGAAAACTGAGTAGATATCAAATATAGAGATTAGTATAATCAATGTCAGAAATGTAGCCAAAGATAGTAATAATCCAAACACAGAACCCAGAATAATGCCTAGAAAAACTACCAAGGAATTTCGAGAATGTCTGTTCCCTTTGTTAAACACAAATACTAGTAAAGTAAGGATTCCTGTTATTAGTCCAACTAAGGTAAATGATATTTCAAACCAATATTGGCCATTTTTCAAATAAAGGTCAATTAAATACCCATGAAGCCACAGAATGCTGATAGGGGAAAGAAATAATCCTATAGAAAAAAATATTGTCAAAAAACGTTCTAAATTATATTTGAGTGTTAAAACAATGAAGACACTGCTTAATACAGCTACCGAAACAAAAATTATTCCATCTATGATTTGGAATGAAACACCTTCCTCTCCTCCTACAAAAAATGATAAATCAAGAGTTATGATCTCATAGTATTTGTAAATCCACCCTACTATACTGCTAATTATCAGAAATGGCAATAACACAAGAAAAAGAGGTTGGGTGGTTTGATATGTCATTAGAAGAAAACGAAATGGTGGTTTTTCATTCGAACTCATTAGACTAAGCACCTTAATTTTTGTTGTTTTTTTGATTTATCTTGTGTACTCAAGTTTAATCCTATTTCCATCTTCAAGGCAATAATTGTCCACACCTATTTCAGAATATACCCACAACTCGGAACTGGAATCGTAATAATAGAAGGACCAATAGTCAGGAAATTGTTCCATATAACCATTGACTCCAACAACATACACACCAAATGTGTAATTGACTAGTTCAAGATTTGCTACTTGTGAGAAGGCGTATAAAGCTGACTTACCTTCGGTCAAATTCAAGTGATGTTCTTCCTGATTAACTTCTTTCAAGGTACCATAGTTTATGAAAACTGTTACATTAATATCATTGTTAGAAGAATCGTTTGAGGTGTAAATAAAATAATAAGTTAAAGCAGAAGTCACTATTGTTAAAAGAAGAACGCCAATGACCAGAAAAACTATTTTAGACTTCCTCATGAAACATCACCTCTAACATCATTTGTTTTAGCATTTTTACCTGAATCTGACAACTGTGGAAGCATCAAAAGTTTTATCCCTCTAAATTGAAAAGCAGCGACTACCCAATTAATTAGAGTTTTAGTTAAACTGAATAGAATAAAATTGCCAATCACATGGGACAAAGTGAAAGGTATACCCCAAATAAGGAGACTAATCAAATAGGTTAAAGTCACGCTTTGCTGAAGAACAATAATCTGACCGAAAAGAGTTGTGATCACATCATAGAGTAAAGCAAAAGTTGCTCCAAAAACACCTAATTCCCAAAAAGAAAGTTTTACGAACAATTTTCTCCCAAAACCAGCTACTAGGGCGAGAGAAATATAACAGAGAAGTTTGAAAAGTATGAGCAGTCCTCCAGAACCGTAAATTGGTATTACTAAAAACTCGTAAACTACGGCTATAGATATAGCTGTTAGTAGACCATACTCAATTCCAAATAATAAAGTTATAAGAAAAATCGTAACAGAGATAAATTCGATGTTAGGAAAGAAGATAACAATTGCAGATAAAATGATACCTAAACTAGCAATAGCTGCTGTAACAGACATTTTTAGAATTGATTGAATCCTATCTGTCTCTCGTTGCTTAGGTGATGTTTTTTCTTTGTTCATTTCATCAACTGCTTAAAGATGATCACAAGCGATATCTCATCATATCTTTGAATACTGTCTAGAAGCTGACGTTAAATTGTTTTCCTTAAGTATCCTTTCTCTCGTAGTATGGCCATGAAGACTATGTTAACGTTTTTGAAGGTAGGAAGAACCGTTAATGCATGGAAGATAATCTCTCCTCAAGTGATGATGAACTACTAAAAGTAATTCGTGTTGATGTGTTAACAGCTAGCCCAGATATCTTCTCATCAGAAGAAGAACCAACAGGTAAACATTATGCAGAAATACCACTTCTTAATTTTGAGTTAGAAAATGGAGAGAATTTTCTTATGACAAATATACCAGTGTCTATAGCTATAGAAATAGAAAAGAAACTGAATGGTGTTGAAAGTGCAGATTCTAGATTAACTGCAGCTGAACTGGTTCCAGAATTGTGTATTGTAGAGCGAGTAATCATTGATTCCGTAGTTCCATATTCTACAGCTTATCAAGCTTCTGTAGAAATTCGTTTGGAGGGATTTAATGAAATTCAAAGATTTCAGATGATACCCAGTCATGCCACTTTACTTTCTTTAGTCGCAGGTTCAGAGATGTTTGTTGCAAAATCAGTAATTTCTACACATCTCGACAGCATGGAATAAGCACGTATTGGTTAACTTTTTGGGAATTAGAAAAAAATATAAGTTTGTTTTTTAGACAAATTAAACAAGATTTATTATCCTATACTGGAGAAAGAATTACAATGTCAAAGGAAACAGTCGAAATAGATGAAGAAGATCTAGAAGAAGAGGAGGAATATGCAGAGGAGGAGGGTTCACGTGATTGGGGAAAGGTAGGGTTGGTGATGTTGTTTTTCCTACTTATTGTAATCGGGTATTATATAATTACAGCGCTTTCCTAAAATCCAAAACAATTTAAGTGTCTCCACGGAGAGACAGCTAAGCCTATGAGTGAAAAAGTTATATCTGCTGATAAGTTAACAAAAACCTTTGTTTCTAAAGCAGAAGAGTTAACAGTTCTGAATGGATCAAGCTTTGACATCTATAGAGGGGACATTGTCTGCTTGTTAGGTATTTCAGGGTCAGGTAAAACAACCACATTAAATCTAATAGCAGGACTTGACACACCTTCTTCGGGAAGGATTCTGTACAGCGGATCAAACATTGGTGAGTGGACTTTAAATAAGTTGTATGATTTTCGATTGCAAGAGATTGGTTTCATTTTTCAAGAGTTCTATTTACTTGAACACCTAACAGCTCTAGAAAATGTTATGGTGCCAATGATTTTAGTAGAAATAACTGAAGATGAAGCACAAGAAAGAGCATTGGAACTCCTAACACAAGTAGGCTTGCGTAGAAAAGCGATGAACCACCCAGAAGAGCTAAGTAGCGGTGAAAGACAGCGTGTTTGCATAGCTAGAGCAATAGCAAATCACCCATCAATTCTAATTGCGGATGAACCAACAGGGACTTTGGATAGTAAAACTGGTGACGAAATAATGAATTTGTTATTAGGTATTGCTCAACAGCGTCAAATGACGGTTATTTACACCACACATGATCCTTATGTAACTAAACTAGCAAACCGTATTTTTCTTATGCAGAATGGTTTAGTTGTCGAAAATGGCCAATCAAGTTTAGATAATTTAGTGTTTGATGAAACGAACTTCAAGTATAAATTCAAAGGTGGTAAAACATGAACCAAAAAGATGATTTTGTAAGTTCAGATACTCAAAGTTCGTTCTATTCAAGAGTGCTTCTTGGTTTTCTATTTAATCTTCGCTTAATTTGGAAAAATATTAAAAACAAAAAAAGAAGTACTATCATTATTATTATTGGTTTAGTTTTTTCGATGTCTATTCTCTTTACTTCATCAATATGGACGAACACATCACAAAAAATTATTGCAGATGACTATATTGAAACTTTAGATTATGAAATGTATATTTCTACATTTTTGATAAATGCAATGGATGAAGTTTACGAGTTTGTGTTCAATGATCCTTTAGTTAAGCAGGCAGATTGGATATTTCCTACAGTAGCTCTGTTTAATTATGAAGATAAAGGGCCGTTTTATAGGTGGTATCCTGAGGAAAACCAAGAAAATATAACTAATCCATTATCACTCTCATCAGCATTTGTTGTTTCCTCTCGGTCTATTGATAGAATAAAACTCAATCTGGAAATTGAAGGAAATGCCACATTAAATTCTGGCGAAATACTCGTTAGTTATACTCAGGCTAGACAACTAGAACGAGTGTATAATGAAACAATCTCTCCGGGATATGTTCTCAATGTAGCAATAACCCGTAAAATCCCCAATACAGATGAGGGAGAACACACAATGCAATATTATGATATTGAGGAAACCAGATATGAAAATTATACAATTTCAGGAATATATAATTACGTAGGACATAATTCAATAATTGAAAGACTAGTTGGAGGAGGGTCTGAGGGGGCAGGTGGGATCATACTTGATTCAATATTATTTCCAGCTGAAGATATGACTGGAGTAGACTTATTCGTTATGGACAGTAACGGAATACTACCTAGATTACTAATAAAAACTAATGCACAATTACTAAGAGAAGGCGGTATCACTCAGATGCCAGATAATCTCCTTGCTCTAAAAGAGAGAATAGAAATTAGGTTTTTCCATTCGTTTTGTTATATTCTCTCTCAAGAGATTCAAACAATGGCAGATGAGTACCGAAGGTCTTTTAGTGCCACTTCATTATTCTTACCTACTATTGCATCAGCAATATTTCTAACAGTGTTATCAACACAAATTACAATTAAGAGAAGAAGAGAAGAGATTGCGTTCCTAAGATCGAGAGGAGCATCAAGCGGACAGATTATTGGTCTCTTCTTCGGGGAGTTCATTCTTTTAAGTAGTGTTGCTCTTGCTTTAAGCATAGGTTTTGGGATATTACTTGCTGCTTTTATTCCTTCATTTGGACACGATGGATTCTTTAGCACAACACTCTTTTTGAGATACTTCCAGTATTTGGAGATTTCTCCGTATGAGATTGAAATCTTTGCAGTTCTAGTATTGGGAATATATCTAGGGGTCACATTGATTAATGTAATTTCTTTGGTAAGAAAGGACATTCAAGAATCATTTCTAATAACTAGAAAAGGACAACAGATTGTAAGTTTAAGTTTGAAATTAGCTGCATTTGCTTTAACCATTGCTGGGTTTATATTTTTATATTTGGATTATTTAGCCTTAGCAAGGCAAAGCTACACATTTGATTTTAATTTAATATCGGCTAGTTCCAAGACACTATATGTTTTCATTGGAGTAATTTTCTTTGGGTGTTACTTTGCATCTCTTGGACTAAATTATCTACTAAAAAACATCGAAGGTGTCTTTAAACTAATATTCAGAAGAAGAAGTTTCTTTATCTTTAGAAATATCAAAAGGGCTAGTAAAAACCTATCTGATTTGACTTTCTTTTTAGTATTAATGGTATGTTTATTGAGTTCTTTTATCATGATAAGATCAACAACTATCAACAATCTCGAATCAGAAGATGCTTATAGAAAGGGATCAGATATAAGAATCCAAAGCGTTCTTCCAGTCAATATTTCAGAATATGAAGAGAAAATCAGTAGTATCCATGGAATTGAAAAAGCAATAGGGTTCTATTCTATAGTTGCCTCGATTGGCTTTCAAGATATCGAGGTTTTCGGTGTAAATCCAACGGATTATTTAGAGGTAGGTAGATGGATAGAGGAGAGTTTTCCAGAAACTGATACTGTCAACGCTCTAACAAATTTAGGAGCGAATCAAACGGGGATTATTCTGAGCAAATATATAGCCGAAAGACTTGGTTTCCATGTAGGGAGAAGCATGTTTGTTACAGATTTTAGAGGAGGACCATTCTACATGCGATTCAACGTAACTGCTGTTATTAAATCAGCTCCAGGTTTAGGTATTGCACACGGA
Organism: Candidatus Heimdallarchaeota archaeon; assembly: GCA_023705905.1. GTDB lineage: Archaea > Asgardarchaeota > Heimdallarchaeia > Heimdallarchaeales > Heimdallarchaeaceae > UBA460. The sequence goes on along the minus strand of BPTK01000082.1, from coordinate 9,316 downwards.
GATGACCCTAAAATGAACAGAATCACAAACGAGTGGGTACTTGTAAACAAGGAACTTATTACTGGACTAGGTGTGGAAAATGGTACACTTTTCCTTGCAGATGTGGGTGATGATGTAGATATTGATGTTGTTGCCAATCAAATAAGAGCCATTAGTCCGCTATTAATCGTAAATCCAGAGAAAATTAACCCCGACTATATTGGTTATTTCATAACAGGATATATTCCACCAATTACTGCAATGTTGTTGATTGGAGCAATTTTCGTTAACATTATAGCAATTGTGTATGTTACAATCTCAACAGAATTCATATTAGAACAAAGAAGAAGGGAATATGCGGTTTTGATGGCGTTAGGTGGAAGACAGAGTAATATAAGAGGACAGCTTATTTACGAGATATTAGTATTCATTTTAGCTACAATAATAGTAGGCATACCCTTAGGTGTTATTACAACATTAATGGGAATAAGTTTCCTAAAGCCCTTGCTTATGTCTCAAGAAGTTGTGAATTTGACATTACATATTGATGTAGTCGCTCTACTTATTATGATTGTTACTTTGTTAATTGCAGCTGTATTGGGAATAATTCGTCCAATCCGAAAACAGATGAAGTACGATATAGTTCATGAGCTTAGAGCAATAGTTTAAATGCCAAACAGATGGCGCTAAACTTTTTTCCTAAATGAGCAAACTCATGCGAGTATTAATTCTCCACGAGCTTTGTCTAGTGATTGTTCAATCATATATTCAATTGAATCCTTCCAAGATTGCTCAATAAATGAATAATTATTAGGGTTAAATGGTTTTGTTACAGTTGTTTGAGGATCAAGCATCATTATTTGTAGATCAGGAAATAGCGACCAAAGAAGGTTAATTAGTTCTAATTTATCCTTAGGAGGGAGAAGCATTTTCCAGAGAAAACCCTTTTCAGTATGACGAAAATCTGATACAAAAGGAAGAGGGAGATTCTTAATCAGATAAATGACTTTTGTCATCGCACGTTGACTACATATTACTTTGAAAACCAATTCATCTTCGAGCCCAAAGAAAGATCTATCAACTTCTACAAGATAATTTCGGATCACATATTTGTTCAAAAATTTCTTACGACGAGAAATTGTGTATTGTGGTGTTCCTAGCTGTTTTGATAAATCAACATATTTCTGTGTAGGATCACGAACAAGCTCTTGCAGTAAAAGAAAATCAAGATATTTCAGATGGTTTAAAACGTTCTTAGGTTTCTCTCTAGCTATTCTTTGAAAATAATCAAACTGAGGAATATAATCCACGCTGTCAACGTTCTTCTTCCAGATATCCCAATTGAAAAACCATTTACCAGTACTGGGTTCCCAATATGTGAGATCACTATGAGTTTTAATGCCCGTCCCTATTGTTGTTGAATGAACAATCTCAGCAATAAGGTTGTTATCTTTAATGTAATTGAGAAATTCAAGAAATTTATTTATTGAACCTATAGGTATATGTACTTTCAGAAATATTCCTGTTATTCCACCATAGCATCGTTGCCTAACTACTAGATACGGGTGATAATCAACAATTCTTTCTACGATCCTATATTTGTCAATTGAATCTACACGCAGGAGAAATATGTGACTTTCTAAACCTAAGGACTCAGGATGATACTCAGCGTGAAAGCTTTTGATTACTTGTTCTTCAATTAACCTCTCAATTCTCTTCTTCACTGTTGGAGGAGAGATTTTAATTTTTTCAGCTAATTTACTATAAGGAATAATAGGTTCTTTGAGGATGTGCTTAAGAATCAAGTATTCTTCTTGTTTAAGATTCAATATGTTCAAGAAAAGATTAATTTAGAATTAAAAAAAAGTTGTGCACAAAAAATAAAAAAATAAGAAGAACTATTTCCTTCTTCTAACTACTAACACACTTGCTATCATAAAAGCGGCAATCGTTGGTAATAACCACGGATATGGAGACTCAGTAGGTTCAGGTTCAGGTTCAGGTTCGGGAGGAGGAGGAACATAAAGCGCATACTTGATATCGATATCAAAAGCTTCCGTGAACTCATCAACATGAGACAAGGAGCGTACTTTTATGGACAAATCGTAGAGTAAACCACTTGTAGCGTTAAATTTGATAGTTGTGTTAAGCTTGAAATCTGTTATATTAGCAGGCAAAGCGATTGGTAAACCAGTATCACCTTCTCCCATCAGTTCAGAAAGAATTGACGCGTTAACTTCTGGAGCAAACAGGTCAAAATATAATCTCAAATACGTTTCATCTAACAAAGAATGAGCTGCAGTATATGTTACATTTGCATATTCAGTAATGTTGAGTAATAATTCTTCAAGGAGGTAGAACGAATTTGACACATTTATGAATTGACCAAAATAAAGGAGATAATCAGGTACTGATCCTATGGATAATGGTAGAGCAATAGGTAGACCTTCTGGTAAAATCACGTTCTCTTCTCCTACTAATGTTTCAACAAACCTTGTCTCATTAACTGAAGTACCACCTGTAGAATTGTATGTTGTGTAAGTATACCCAGTATCATCAAAACTGTCAAAAGCTACTCTCATGGTTAAGTTTTCAGCAAGGAGATATGCTAAATCTAAACCTCCCAACTTGAGAGTTATCAATTCATATTTATTTAGTACATCTGTCTCAACCCCCCAATTGGTTGCTGCTTTGGTTGGTGTAGCAAAAGCCAAAGATGTAACAAGTAAAAGAACTCCTAAATTGACAAATAATCCTTTTCTCATCTGTTAATTCACTAAGAGAAGCTATTCACTCAGTGTCTTTTATAGTTATTTATTCTAATTTTCTCGAATGTAGTCCTTATTCAAGCTTTTTTTAGCTAAATTTATAACTTGAGTGGCTATTTTTTCATTAACAGCTAAAACTTTTTTCATCCTATCTATATCAGATTTAGCTATTTCTTGTATGTTCTTGTATTCATGGAATAAAGCTTGAACTTTACTCTTACCAATTCCTTTAATATCATCGAAAATTGTTCGTTTCACAGACTTTTCTCTTAGTTTCTTATGATAATTTATTGCAAATCTGTGAGACTCATCTCTGACATATTGGATTAAACGTAGAACAGCTGATTTTTGTTCAAGTTTGATTGGTTCACCTTGATTTTCTACAAATATGTCCTCGTTTTTCTTTGCGATGCTTATAGCTGGAACGTTTAATTGCAACGCCTTTAAAACTTTTACAGCAATATTCAGTTGCCCCTTCCCACCATCGATGATTAGCAGATTAGGTAACGGATCCTTTTTTAGAGTTTCAGATTTGTATCTGCGAGAAATTACTTCCTTCATCATTTCATAATCATTGGGGTCCGAATACTCTTTTCTAATACGAAAGCGTCTGTATAGATCTTTCTTTGGTTTCCCATTAGTAAAAACTACACAAGAACCTACTGAATGTTTCCCTTTCAATGTAGATATATCAAAACCATGTATAATTTCTGGGATTTCATCTAAACTAAGAATAGTTTTCATTTCATCTAGAACGGTTTCCGCATCTTCATGATGTTTTAATTCTCGCATATACTTTTGTAATTCTTTGGATGCATTCTTCTCTGTAACATTGTTTAATTGTTTAGCTGTGTCTCCTCTTATACTTAAAATTGGGAGACCGATATCATTCTTGAATCTAGAAATGAAATTATCATTAGCTTGAATCTTATATCTTGGTTTCTCCAAACCATAGATGTAGGTCAGCACCTCACCCAGATTTTGCATCTCTTCTTTCTCATTATAAATAATAGCCTTAATGTTGTGAATTCTGTATTCTCGAACTTCTATCTTACAGAGAGAAATAACATTCTCCGCTTCTTTGTAAGCTAGTAAGTCAACATTCCTTTTCTTTGAGTGTAAATCTTTTTGTATATTCAAAATTGTATAAACTGCTTGAATAAGATCACGCAGGTTTGCAGCTTTTTCGAAGTTTGATTCTTCAGAAGCCGTCCACATTTCCCTTTCAAGATTATCGAGTAGATCAGCAACGTCTCCTTTTAGAAAAGCGATAACGTTATTGACTGTTTTTCTATATTCCTCAGGAGAAACATCATTCAAACATGGAGCCAAGCATCTACCTAATCGTTCTCTCATGCAACGGAGAGGAGCTCTACTTTTTCTATTTTTTTCTTTACACTTCCCACAATCACATATTGGAAATAATTTCAGAACAAGTTTTGCTGTTTGTCTAAGCATTGTATCATTAGTAAAGGGACCAAAGTATACACTTTTTGGGGTTCTAGAATCAGTTTCTCTAGCAATATAAAACTGAGGGTATTCATCTTCCATTGATATACGAATCAAAAGATGTGATTTGTCATCTTTCAGTTGGCTGTTTAATTTAGGTGAAAGCTGTTTCACCAATTTCTTTTCTAAAATTAGAGCCTCAGATTCATTTCTTGTAATCACCCAATCTACTCTACTGGCTAACTCTTGTAGTTTATCCTCTTTTGTTTCATGGGTGGTTTGAAAATGTTGTTTTACTCGGTTCCGAATGTTTTTAGCTTTACCGACATATACGATTTTTTCATCCTTATCTTTAATGAGATAAACACCGGGTTCTAAAGGCAAAGATTCTAAATCTGATAAAAGGCTCATCTACTTTCCACCATTTTCTCAAGTTCTCGAATTTTATCGCGATAAAGAGCAGCTTTTTCAAAATCTAATTTTCCTGCTGCTTCAGCCATTTGGCCTGATAAATCTTCTATAACATAAAGAAGATCTTCCTTTGTAAGATCCTTGGGTACTTCAATCTTCTCTTCTTCTTTAGGTGTAATTTGCATAAGGTGCTCTACAATGGATTTAACTTCTTTTCTGATTGTTGTTGGTATAATACCATGTCGTTTATTGTAATCTTGTTGTAATCTTCTTCTACGATTATTTTCTGCGATAGCTGTTTTCATTGAATTAGTTAGATTGTCTGCATATAGAATAACACTACCGTGTACATTTCTACTAGCTCGCCCCATTAGTTGAATTAAAGAACGCCTAGATCGTAGAAAACCTTCTTTGTCTGCATCAAAAATAGCTACAAGAGCTACTTCAGGTAGATCCAAACCTTCTCTTAATAGATTGATACCAACAACAACATCGTACTTTCCTAATCTTAAATCACGGAGGATGGCAATTCTTTCTAATGTCTTTACTTCGTGATGAAGATAAACTGATTTTATTTTCATATCAAGGAGGTAATCTGATAATGTTTCAGCGCTTTGCTTGGTCAAAGTTGTTACAAGAACTCTTTCACCCTTACTCGTTCTCTGATTAATCTCACTCACTAGATCAGTAATTTGTCCATTTGTCGTTCTTACATTTATCTTTGGATCTACCAATCCAGTAGGACGTATAATTTGCTCAACAACCTGATTTGATACTTCAAATTCATAAGGACCAGGAGTAGCACTAGTAAAGAGCGCTGTTCTCATATAATTACTAAATTCATTGAAATTGAAGGGACGATTATCTGCTGCAGAGGGGAGTCTAAAACCATATTCAATCAGATTCTTCTTTCGTGAATGATCACCACCATACATCCCTCGAATTTGTGGTATCGTTAAATGTGATTCATCAATGATTATCAAGAAGTCTTCTGGAAAGTGATCAAGAAGGGTGAAAGGTTGTTCCCCAGGTTTCCTTCTATCAAAGTGTCGTGAGTAGTTTTCAATACCTGGGCAGGATCCTGTTTCTCTTAATAATTCTAAATCATAAAGTGCTCTCTGTTTCAATCGGTGTCTTTCTATTACTTTATTTTCTTTTTCTAACTCAGCTAATCGCATATCAAGTTCCACTGAAATATCTTTCAAAGCACTCTCAAAATAAGCATCGTTGGCAAGGTATTGTGTTCCTGGAAAGATTGACAAACGCTCATATTCTTTCATCTTCTCTGCGGACACTGGGTGACGAGCAGTCAGACGCTCAACCTCATCCCCAAAGAATTCGATACGATAAACATAATCACCATATAATGGGAAGATGTCAATAGAATCTCCTCGAACTCTAAAACATTTTCGAGTGAGTGCAACATCATTTCGTTGATATTGATTCTTAACAAGCTCAAGCATCAACTTCTGTCGATCAAGAGTATCACCGATATTCAATTTTATTTGATTGGAACGGTATAGATCAGGAGGCCCAGTACCATAAATACATGAAACAGATGCGCATACAATTACATCATCACGAGTAGCAAGAGCTTCTAAAGCCGTATGTCGTAAGCGCTCAATTTCCTCATTAATATCTACATCTTTCTCAATATACATATCCTTTGAAGGAAGATAAGCTTCAGGTTGATAATAATCATAAAAGGAAACATAATAATTGACGCTTGCAGAAGGGAAGAGAGTTTTGAACTCACCAAAAAGCTGAGCCACTAGAGTTTTGTTAGGACCAATAATCAAAGTAGGCTTCTTGATTTTGTCAATGACATAACTCATGGTAAGAGTTTTTCCGGAACCAGTTACACCTAATAACGTCTGATATTGGTTACCGTTTTTTATCCCTTCAACTAGCTTTTGAATAGCTTTTGGTTGGTCTCCTCTAGGTTTTAGAGGGGTTTCAACATCTAATGGCATTATCATTTCTCCTATCTTCTTAAAGTTAAAAAGTATGCTTATCTGATAGAAAGTTTTCCCTTAATAAACTAAAATACGTTTTTTTGTAGTTGAGATATTGCTAAAAAAAGATTGAATGTATCATTCTTGTAATACTTGTTTTTAAGAAGCATAAAACGGAATTAGTTTTTATGAGATTCTTCAACTATTTCGATGTTCCTGAAGAAGAACTCGAAACAGAAGGTGTTCTAAACTATCTCAAATCAGTTTTTAAGGAGATTGAGGCACCAGAAGGAAAAATTCTTGCTTGGTACAAACTTTCCCATGAGGATAAAGGGATGAGCAGAATCTGTGCCATATATGAGGTTAAAGATAAAGTTAGAAGCGCAAGATAAATTGAAATTTCGTAAGAAATAGTTTACTTTATCTAAGTTATTTGTTGTTTTTATAGCAAAAACCCACTACATTAAAGGGAGACCATGATTATCATAGGAGAAGAAAAGAAACGAAATTCAATAAATTTACAAAAAAACTATCCTCATCTTGGAAGAGCGTTAAATCTCTTAGATTCTCAGACGATTCGTGATAGAATGATGGGATACGCTCTTGTAACAACTTGCTATCATCTTTGTCCTGAAGAGGTGAAAGAATTTATACGCGAAAAATGGAAGAATGAAGAAGTAACAAAAGGAATAAAAAAAGAATTTGTCTTATATTGTATCAACAAATTTGACGTTTAATTCACCCTTTACTTTGAATTTTCTGCGATTGGGAAGTATGTAGGATAAATTAACTTGGCGAAATTTTGATACATTTCTACACTATAATCTTTTGTCTCAATAAGAGATTCTAGTTTTACTATTTCGGATTCAGTATACCCTTTCATATCTGGGAATGATTCAGGATCACCATAATCTAATATTTTTGTTACAACTTCATCTAATTTGTTCAATTCTACATAGGATTCAATTATCAGATGAATATGTGGAGTTAATTTCTTGATAATCTCTTCCTCTTTCACTGAATTAGTAATTCTGATCACTGAGAGAATAGCAGCTCGTTTTGTGATGTAATCATGTGCATATACAACATTTTTGAGTGGATGCAAAACATCTACATCATCTAGGTATCCGATAGCTCTTATTGCTGCATATTGCAGATCATAACCACTTTCTTCTAACATTTTAGTTAGATAAGGTTTCGAATCATAATGTTTTAGCTTCCCTAATACTTCTAAAATTGATAATTTAATTGATAAAGAACTTGTTTCAACAATACTATGTAGCCGAGATAAAACCTCATTCTTTGATTCTGGGTATTTCGAAACAAGAAATATTATAGAAGAAGAAGCTGCATTTCTCACATTCCATTCCGAATCTTCCAAGAGAGGAAGTAATTTCCTCACTGTTTTTGCTTTTCCCTTGTTTTTTTGGAATAACGCGAAGTGAGCTCGATCTAGATGCTTCTCACTGCTTAATTTTCTACCCATACCTAACCCCCTAAGGAAATTTGCAATACTCATAGTTCAAACAACCCTTCTTTTATTAGATACGCAATTGCTCCCCTTTGAGGTTGGGTCAATTTGCGTAAATAGGTATAATCAACATCGCTCACATCAATCTTATCTTCAGATTCCTCATCCAAATCAAATTTGTAAGCGTCTTTTCGTTTAGTAACTTGAACAGCTCTTGTCACAACTGGTAAATTATATGGAGATAGAGGTTGGTGTTTTGTTTTATGCACAGCAAATAGTGTTGAAACGTGAATTCCACCTATTTTCTTGAATACAATTACATCAGCAAATGCAGGAAGAATCGTCTTAAAATCATCCCTATATAGTGCCATGTGATTATGAAGTATAATGAGTTGATCTATTCCTATTCCATAGTCATTAACTGCAAAGACATACACTTTTCTTTGATCAACCTTCACATATCCTTTGGATTCTATTCTTGGTTTTTCATCCTGTAGTTGACCAAAAGTTGAAAATTTCTTTCTGTATACTTTTCTAGTGTATTCTTCAACAATTTTCCAACCATATGCATAAACAGACCAAATATCTGTCCATCTACTTCTTGTAGAGTGCCATTTCTCAACAACGCCTTCAGAATGCAGATTCTTATTTACGGCAAGCAATTCCTTTACTTCATCCCAAGTAAATTCTTCCAATAAATCAATATCTGATTTATAGCTGAATAGTTTGCTGAATAGTTCTTCTTCATTTTCAACTTTTGTTTCAAGTCTTCTTATAACAGCTAAACTAAATTCACCAATGGGAGGAGCTAAAAATGATTTCAACTCATTAGGTAATTTTGGTTCTTTATCCTCATCACTTTTCTTGAACTCATAATCTCCTGATTTTATAAGATATTCAATACCTTTTGCTTGAACATAATGTGCAAAACCTTCGTCAATTAGTTCGTGAAGATGTTTTTTCCTTGATACTTTTGCTCGTTCAGATAAATAGTTAATAGCTTCAATTGAGAAATTATTGAATAGAGTGTATTTTCGAGCAATTTCAGGAGGAGTGTAAAAATCTTCTACACCAGCTTCTGTAAATAATCGAATTACACCAATTAAATCTTGGAAATATTGCCATGCCCAAGTATGCCTATCGGATGATTCTTTATTTAATTGAAAAACATTATTTGTCATCAGTTCCTTCAGAACAGTGTCTATTTGATAAAGTCTTGAGAGTGTATGTGGTGAGTTTGACTCAGTTTTTTCATTCATGTAAGCATGAGCAAAGGCATGAAT
>BPTK01000081.1 GCA_023705905.1 Candidatus Heimdallarchaeota archaeon | reverse complement strand
GAGATCGTTTCACGTGACTGGAGTTCAGACGTGTGCTCTTCCGATCTAGGGTCAGAAGCTTTTGATCAATACCCACAGAAGTATACTACCCAGACAGAAGAAAGTTATTTATCATTTATTGTAAGCATTCTAACTATAGTTGGTTTAACAGTCCTATTCCTTAAAAGAAAATAGTCTTATTGAGGAACGAGGAATAACTGGATAGGCTTTGGGGATACGAGATTGATGGATTTGCACAAACTTCTGACCCTTATCCCTTAAATTCAAATCCTCTTTGAACCTTTTTTGTGTAAGAAGTAAGTAGATTTGAGTTTGCCAGATTATCGCTTTCAAGATTGCAATGTATTTATTCTTCTAAGACTTTAGTTCACTGGATTTTCAACCTTTCCCGATAATCTTGAACCTTTTGAATTTTTAAATCTCTTGAGATGAAATTAGTAGACTGATTAAAATGGTGGGACCTTCTTAAAAGAGTATTATTTCCAAGGATTTGTAATTAACTTCCCTAACGAGAAGGATGACTTAATCAAAAGCTACCTATTTCTTAAAAGATACTACCTTCTGGTAAGAAACTATTGAAAAATCACTCCAAAATTGCAAATATTTATTAAGTAAAATAGGCTATTATCTATCTGGGAGTATGTTTTGAAGAAAAGTTCTAACAAGACAATAAGAAGCTCATTGAAGAAATTGCCATATAAGACAATAGGATACGCAATTTTGCTTATAGTCATAATTTCAGCATTTCCACTCACATATTACAAATTACCAAAGAACGGGATAATTATAGAAGAGGATAAAGATTTCAAAAAGTATATGTTACCAGGAAAGGGTACTCCAGATAATCCTTACAGAATAGAAAATATTGAGTTCAAAAGCCATATAGCTATAGAAATTTCCTACACTTCCAAAGCTTTTATTATTCAAAATTGTATTTTTCTCAATCTAGGAGTGGGTATTGATTTCCGCCATTTAGCCAATAATACTTACAAAATACGTGATTGTCTATTCGAAAATATTCAAGGCAGTGCAATCAGCACTTTTGGTATTCTCAATGGTACTGTAGAAATAGAAAATTGTACATTCATAGAATCCGGTCAAGCAATAATCTCTAACGTCTGTGATGATATCATCATAAATAATAACATATTTCTGTCTAATGAAATTACTTTGTATGTAAATTATTGGTACCCTTATTATTATTATAAGAACCAAGTAGGTGATCGAATTAGCATTACAAATAACACCCTTCTTGATAATTTTAGAGGAATTAAAATTCTGCACACAGAATATGTTCAAATTGAAAATAACTATCTTCATAACAATACGCACTATTGGATCGATTATCCTGTTTTTGAACCTGGGTTCCAAGTTTTGGGACCAACTAGTTTAAGTTTGATAAACAACACTCTAGAAGAAGAAACACTGAGAATAGAAATCTATGAAAATCAATATTATGAAAATCTAGTCATTGAAAATGTAACAATTGATGGTGTGTTATTCAAATTTATCAAAGATAGCAGTAATATTGAAATAGATGAAATAAGTCCCTATTATCTGTTCTTAAATTGCGTTAATGTTACATTTAGCAATCTAAATCTCAGTGAAGATATAAGCAGTACAAGAATGATGATGGTAGATTGTAGCAATATTTCTCTTATAAATTGTAATTTTGAAGGATATGATATATCTTTTTCAAATTGTACTGACATCTCAATAAACAATTTTGAAACACATTATGGAGGAATATATTACAGAAATTGCCTTGATGTAAAATTATTAGGTGTAGAAATTGATTTGGGGACTTTGAGGATTAGTTCGTCTTTAAATTTCGAAATTGAGGACATTCAAGTGACGTTCTTTCAAGGCTCATATGGTTATTACTATTATTCTGATGCGATTTTCATAAGTTATTCATCAAACATAAACATCTCAAATGCAACAACCTTTGGAGGATCCATAGCAGTCTATATGTATAATGCTTCAAATGTCTTGATTCAAGATAGTTATTTCACATCCCTAGATTACCATCAAGTTTTTTATATTGTTGATTGTGAGGATATAATTATAATAAATAACCTAATAAAGAAAAAACTTGAAGCGGATTTAGTTGTTGGAGACTACGATGAAAATGACATTATAAATAATAATACTATCGTTTACATTGGTTAATCTCACTCGCATGAAGGTAACTAGGAATTATACGAGAAAGTATTGGTTAGATTCCTTAAAATTTTGCACTATGTTTATTAACATAGAACCAGATAAATTAGTTGTATTATGAGAAACTCTAAACCCTTAAAACGTTACATATTTATTGCATTAACAACAATAGCTTTACTAGTTCTAGTTCCCATTTTTATCTATTTTAAATTTCCAATTTATGGAATCGAAATAACAAATGATAATGATTTCAAGAGATATAATTTTCCAGGTGATGGAACAGAATCTAATCCTTATAAAATAGAGAATAAGAAAATCAAAGTTTCTGAATTTGAAGTATCAATTTCAATCTATCATACAACTAAATATTTTGTTATACAGGATTGTTTGTTAGAAGGGGGAGCTTCCGGAATTGAAATTGATTACATCAAAGCTGGTACTGCTAAGATAGTCAATTGTACTATAAAGAACACAAATATGTATTGGGGAGCTCTTTTCATAAAAGAAACAGATGGGATAGTAATTGTCAATAACTCTCTGATTTCAAACCAAGCTATAGGACGAATAGAAAGTTGTAATAGTTTAGTTTTTTCAAACAATTACATGTTGAATAACTTTGTAGGACTTGCTGTTAATGCAAACTATGGGGAGGATTGCAGAGATGTCAGAATAGAAGATAACGTGTTCATTAGATCTTCATGGGTAGGATTGTACTTGGATAAAACTAAGGAAGTTACTATAAGTAGTAACCAATTTCATAATAGCAGTATTGGCTTTGGAACGGGTATTATACAAAACAGTGATTTTCATGATACTTATGTCATTGAAGATAATTACATAGATGATAAACCAATTGGTTTTTTCACTGCACAAGAGAATCTAATATTATCAGAACAATATGGTCAACTCTTTTTGTTTGATTGTAACAATTTAACATTTGTAAACCAAAATTTCAAGAATGTTTATAGAGCAATTTACGCTTATAATTGTGCTAATTTGACTATTTTAGATTCATTATTTGATGCTTCTTATCCAGAATATGATAGATATGGTTTATATCTGTACAAGTGTGATTCAGTGATTTTGAACAATGTTACGTTCATTGAAGGTGAATATAGTTTCTATTACACAGATTCCAGAGATATCAACGTTCAGTATTGTTATTTCTACAACCAAACAAAATATTGTATCTATCTTCATGATTCAGTAGGAGGGAAAATAGTAGATAATTATTTCATGTATAATAGTTCAACTATGATGATTCATGGAATTAACTGCTTTTTAACTGTTGAGAACAATACGATTGTTACATACTAAAACACATAAAATTTGATTAATATACCTTTGAATATTACTTCATATCAACATTTCTTAAGAAATGAAGAATAAACAAGTCATTTTGGTCTTTATCTAAATGCAGAAATTCTAAACACAATAGAAGTAGAATATTTGATACGTCTCTTAATAAATTCCATCTCCGAATGATTTATATTTACTAAGTTGAATAACTAAAGCTAATGAAGCAAAGTTTGATAATCAAAGTATTAGCAGGAGTAATTCTTTTGGCAATTGCTGGAGGAGTGTCTTATTATATCTATAATCTATTCCCTCACTATCCATCGGCAGAAGTTATGACTATACATTCTGATAATGATTTTGAAAAATATAATCTACCAGGATCAGGAGTAATTGGGGATCCCTATATTATTGAGGGATATAACTTAGGTTTGTACGAGTACAATGAAGTAAAAGACAAATTTATCGGTCTACAAATTACAGATACAACTAAACAATTTGTTGTTAGAAATTGTTCATTTACAGGTGGAAAAAATACTGTATATCTAGAAAATTTAGCGTCTGGGACAGCTAGAATTGAGAATTGCGAGTTTTACTCAATTCCTCAAACAGTTAAAGAAGTTGAAATTGGCTTCAATAGTATGAAAATAGTAAACTCATCAAATGTAGTAATCACAGAATGTGATTTTCTTACACGAACTTTTGAACTTGGAGGATATGCAATTGAGCTCCAATTTTCAGATAATTGCATAATCACAAATAATTTTTGTTTAAATTATTACACTGGATTTGCAGCCTACAGTTCGAACAATGTAAGCATTCGAGATAACACTTTCCAGGAAGTCGGAGCTGGAGCTTCTGTTGTGTTTTATAATTCAAACTACGCTGAAGTCTTAGGCAATCTTATTTACGATTGTACAGCAGGTGTTTGGTTAACTTCATGCGATTTTCCTGTTATTGAAAATAATCTTATAGAAGCAATATATGTTTCTGCAACTATGGGCGGAATTGATATGGAAGATTGTAACTCTGCAAGAATAGTTAACAATACAATCATTCGTTATTGGACTGGAATAGGCATAAAAGAATGTTCCTTCAATTTAATTATGTTGAATCTCATTCAAAAATGTCAAGGATATGGTGTGTCTCTTAGTTATGCTACCATCAATTGCACAGTCTTTCATAACTCCTTTAAGGATAATAATCAACATAATCTACATACATCCCAAGCATTTGACAATAGCACTTGGAGTCTATGGTACAGCCCCATCATAAACGAAGGAAACTTTTGGACAGACATTGGATCTAACATTACTTATAGTATAGATGGAGATGTGGGATCCATAGACTATTATCCATTATTAGAATCAATGATTTAGTTAAGCTTTTCTTTTATTTCTATTTCATTTTTATGTATTTTATTACTTCCTAAGAAACATACATTCAAATTTACAGAATTAATGATTTCACAGATATTATTGTGAACAATCTAATAGAGAAGAGATTTGAAACATATTTAGAACAAGTGATTTTAACTAATTGTTTACCATCTACAATAATATAGGTTAATCTCACTCACTTAAAGGTAACAAACTTCAGAACTTAAATCGTCGAATTTAAATAACAAGTAAGAGGGTTGAGCTTGTGCAGTATAGAAATAATAGTTCTAGAGATAGTAGGAAGGATCAAACAGAAAGAAAACCTCCAAGTCGTTCTAGAAACAAAACAGGTTCATCGTCTTATAGTAGGTCATCCAAAAGATATGACACTAGAGACAGAAGACAGTCAGATAGAGGAACCAAGCAATTTCACACTGTAACTTGTGATAAGTGTAAGAAAGAAACTACTGTACCTTTCAAACCTTCTGGAATTAAACCCGTTTACTGCAGAGATTGTTTCCAAGAACAAAAACCACAAGATGGTGCTGTAAGACGGTTATCTAGTAGTTCTAGTAGTAGACCAAATTATCGATCTTCTGACAGTTCTCGAGCAAGATATGACGCTAGAGTCAGAAGACACACAGAAAAAGGGTCACCGGAACTTTACACAACAACTTGTAGTAACTGCAATAGAAATACTACCGTACCTTTTAAACCAACAGGAACTAAACCAGTCTACTGTAGAGAATGCTACAAAAAGCTAAAACCACAAGATGGATCAACTCCAGCAAGTCGATTTCCCAAGCGCTCTAAAAGCAGACCTAACTATCGTTCTTCTAGTAGATTACCGACAAGATTAGACTCTAGAGCTAGAAAACAATCAGATAGAGAATCCCTAGAACTCCATACGGTTATTTGTGATAAATGTAAGAAAGAAACAACTGTACCATTCAAACCAACAGGAACTAAACCCGTTTATTGTAAATCGTGTTTCCAAGATCCAAAACTAAAAGCTAAATCTCCAAAAGCAACTACTACTGTACAAGATGAAGTTGATGAAGTTGTAGAAAGATTTGGTGATAGAACAGGTCCATACAGAAAGAGCAAAAGGATGCACCAAACTACGTGTAGAGAATGTAATAAGGAAATAACTATTCCTTTCAAACCAACAGCTGACAAACCTATTTATTGTCAAGAGTGTTTTACGAAAATAGCAAAAAAGAAATAGATTCAAATAAGAGAGAAACTCACTTTCTTCATTGTTTATTTCGAGAAATGATTGATACTCGTTTTTTGCGAATTGTTTAAAATACTTCTAAGAGAAGATATTTCATGAGTAGAGCTCGGAATCAATGGGAGACTCTGAATCTTATCCGCCAAGAAAAATTCGATATCATTCTACCTATAGCTATGAGAGAGAACAACATTGACATGTGGATTCACTGTATGAGAGAAGGTAATCCTGACCCACTTGCAATTGATTTAGGGGGAGAAAAGGGTTATTTTGTTTTTACAGATAGAGGAGAAGATAGAATTGAGCGTGCTGTTTTTGGAGGTTATGAAGATGAGCTTGCAGAACTTGGTTGTTACGATATATTTGGTCAAGAAGAAGAATTAGAGATTTTCGTAACTAAAAGAAATCCAAAAACTATAGCAATTAATATTTCGGATTGGTTAGCTGTTGCTGATGGGCTATCATATACAAGTTACAACAAACTAACCAAATTACTAGGTGACAAGTATTCTGAAAGAATTGTCTCAGCTGACTACCTAATCACCGATTTCAGAACTAGTAGAATTCCAAGAGAAATTGAAGTATATACAGTATTATGTGAAATAGCTAAACATCTACTTGAAAGTGCACTATCTAACGAAGTTATTACTCCTGGTGAAACTACTTTGGAAGATGTTGGCTGGTGGATGGAAGATCAACTTGCAGATTTAGGAATGAGATCCACATTTAGTAGATCTATGCCCATGATTATTCATTCCGATAAATCAAAGAAATCAGAATACAGATTAAGTAATTACGTTATCCAAAAAGGTGATCTTATGCAGTATGATTTTGGCATTAGTCATATGAACTATGGAACAGATTTCAAACGTGTAGCCTATGTACTAAATGAAAGTGAAACAGCTGTTCCCTCAGGTATTCAGAATGGGTGGGTTCAAGCATTAAAAGCACGTGATGTAATCAAAGATAATATCAAAGTTGGACAAACAGCTGGTGAGACACTAAAAAAGATCGGAGATGCGCTTGAAGTAGCAGGATTTAGATATCTTCATCTTACAGTTGATCCTATGCTTGGTGGAGAACCCAGTTTAGAACCTCCAGAGAATCAAGAAACTAATGGTAGAACTGAAGCTTCCATCGATTGTCACTGTGTTGGAAATACTGGTAACAGTGAAGTTGCCTCAGGTCCTTCTATTGCAGGATTTCGTCCAGATCGAGCTCATTTAGTTATCAAACCTAACAACCTTTTCGCTTTTGAATTCATAGCTTACACCCCAAATCCTGATTGGAATGGAAAGAAAGTTCGGTTCAATGTAGAAGATAATGCTATAGTTACTGAAAATGGAGTTGAATGGCTATATTCCCCGAATGAACGGATTCTCATAATCCACTGAGGAAAATAAATAATTTTGATTATTCCCATCTTATTCCTTTCATTTCATTATCCCTTACTGTTTTGGAAAGCTCTCCAACATGCACCATACTATGTCTAATCACATAAGAGAATTTATGTAATCTTGATATGGAACCCCTTTCTGAGAAACCATCAACCTCCAAAAAATCCTCATCAGTTAATTTAGCTAGAGTTTCGAATGCTAATACCTCTACTTCCTGCAGATAATTTTCAAAAAACTTTCTATCTTTAGTTCGCAAAGTATTGGTTTCAATTTCCTCAGAATTTGCAGAAACATCACTAAGGGGTACCCATTCATCTGCTGAATTAGACATATAGAATTCTATCGCTTCAATTACATGAAAAAGCGTATATCCATACATCCATTTATTCTTTTTTTCTTTCCAAAAGTCTCCTTCAATTCTTGAAACAGCATCTTTGAGCATTTTGAAAACTGCTTCCATTTCAAGTTTAATTGTCTCAGTTATTTTTCCCATATTAATACAAAAAGTTAATTGTTCATGAATATGTTGATTAAGAAAATTCTGTCGATTTTTAACCATTTGGAGAATCTTTAATCTCAGAATTTAATATCAATACGTAAAATTATTAAACTGTTTAACTTTTGTCATACTGTATGGTAACCATTGAGTGTGGAGAGAAGAAGTTTCAAGATGTCGAGCTTGTCGGTTTTGATAAGGATGGCACACTTCTAGACATATCTATGTATGTCCCAGTTATGCAAAAACGTTCTGAGTTCTTTGTTAAAAAGTACAAACTTCCTGAAGAAGCTTACAATCAACTTCTCGAATTGTTTGGCGTTGATCCTAAAACTAACACTATCATCGAAGGTGGGTCAATTCATGAACCTAGAGTGAACAATTTGCGCAGCGTTCGAGATTTTCTACAAAACTTCTCAGTTAATGCTACTATAGGTGAACTCTCAGATATTTTCGACCAAGTAGATGATAAAGTTGATTTTAGTGCATATATCAAACCTTATCCTGGAGTGAAGGAATTATTAGAAAAACTCGATGCTACTGGTGTTAAGATAATTTTGTTCACTCATGATAGTACCAATCCAGCTACAAAACACATGAAAAGTGCAGGAATAAGAAAGCATTTCGATTTAATTTTGGGGGTTGACGTAGATTCTCCATATCAACGTAAACCTGCTCCAGATATGTTACAATATGCATGCAAAGTCATGGATGTTGATGTTACAAAATCAGTTGTGTTCGGTGATGATAATCGCGATATGCTTCTAGGAAAGAACGCAGGTAATCTAGGTTGTATTGGTGTTTTAACTGGTAAGTCAACAGAGAAAGAGCTGGTTGATGCCGATGTTATCTTAGAATCTGTAGCTGAAATAGAGATAAAATAATAATCAATTTTAAAAATAAAAAAGAGAGCAGTTACTACTGCTTTACTGCTCTACTATTTCGATATCGAGATAATCTTCGATTATACCTTTCAGTTTGTCTTTGGTAACTCTTATGTCATCAATGATGTGTCCATCTTGCAAACGTATCAACCGGAAACCAGGTCTTACAAGAGTTAAATCATGGGTGCTCATAAGAATGGTTGTACCATATTGTTTAGCAGTTTCCATTAATAGGGTGATGATATTTCTAGCAAGTCTAGAGTCGACATTAGCTGTTGGTTCATCAGCGAAGATGATTGGCGCTTTTCTTGCTAAAGCGATAGCTAAAGCTGCTCTTTGTCGTTCTCCTGCTGATAGTTCCACTCCATATTGATTGATTTTGTGATCAATTTCTACATCTTCTGCAATGCCGGGAATATCATCCATCGTGAAATTATTAGCTGAATTGAAAATTCTTGGAATTATCATATTCTCATGGACTGTATATTGCTTGAAGAGATTATTAACTTGACTTATCATAGCTAATTCATTGAATCGGAAGTTTGCTATATCTCTTGAATCCCCTTTCACAATATCGAAATCCTTTATTTTGATTTTCCCATCATCGGGAGTTTCTACACCAGATACTACATTCATCAAAGTGGTTTTGCCAGCTCCACTCTTACCTGAAATAACAACAAAGTCTCCTTGATTTACTGTAAATGATACGTCTTTCAGAACATCATTTGTTATTCTTCCAGCAGGGAAGGATTTGAAAAGATTATTAATTTCTATAATTGGTATTCCGTTTTTTGGATAATCAAATTGTTGTTCAAGAAGTGGCTTGATTTCAGCAAAAGATACTGCTCCTTCATCCTCATGCTCTGTCTCAGTTTCAGGTTGTTCTTCCATAGCTTTGAAATTCTCTATTACATCTTGAATCTGAACTTTGCTAATATCACTTGGGTTAAACATATAGGTAAATCTCTTTGAAGGATGGATGTCAAACTCTACCATGTGCTTGTAATCACCACCAACAAAAACCTCATCTGGTAACCTAACAAATTGCGAACTATCAATAACAGATTGAAGTGTAGATTCTTGTGGTCGTAGAATAAATTCTAACTCACTTCTATCTACATCAAGGTTAACACCGACTAAACGACCATCTCGAATAATGAAACTTTTCTTGAAAGCATTTCTGAATCGAAGATCGTGTGTAACAACAAGGATAGTGGAATTATATTGTTCATTGAGATCTTTGAAAGTAGTTACAATATCATTTGTATTAGCCGTGTCCAACTGACCGGTCGGCTCATCAGCTAGTATCATAGCTGGTTTCTTAGCTAGAGCTACACCTATACTAGTCCTTACAGCTTCTCCTCCACTTATTTTTGTCACTGGGTTCGTTCTTATTTTACTTAGATTTAACAGTTTTATTAGCTCGTCCGTTTCCTTTTTCACTGTTTGATGATTAACATATCTCATTTTCATTGGCAACATGATATTCTTTTCTACTGTTAGATTTGACAGAAGGTTCTGGTGTACATATTGATTCACTATTCCCATTCTTTCAAATCTGAATTTTCTCATGTTTTTCTCATTTAGTTCAGCTATGTTTGTTTCATCAATATATACTGACCCCCCACTTGGTTTCAGTATTCCTGATAAGATTTTTACCAATGTACTCTTTCCAGCACCTGAAGGTCCGATGATCGATGCAACTTCTCCTTCTTTGATGAAAAGATCAAGTCCTCTAAGTGCTGAAACCTTCAAATCTGTGATAGGATCGTGGTAGACCTTAATTAGATCTTTGCATATTATCATTTTTTCTACTCCATTATTGTCGGTGCATATTTTCCAAATTCCCTTTTCAGGAACAGGTTCATAAATATGTAAATCATCAGCGGTATTCCTATTAACAGCATCATCATCATCCCCCATGGATAATTCACATACAGTTCATACGGTGCTGCACCATAGCTCAGTTGTATTAGTGTTGGTTTTACTGCTACCAATCCCACTGCCGTCCCTATTATTATTGACGGCAGTATTGCCGCTACCAACGTCTGGATTGCTGACATGTTTATTATCGTTGGAACATTTATCCCCATTTTCTTCATTATATCATGTTTCACTACTCTTCGTTCTAGAATTTTAATTGACGTTGTAAAGCTTGAAAATATTAACACTACTGAAGCTACAAACAATGATAGTATCATCTCTATGATGAATATGCTGTACAGAGGAGTTTTCAGTGTATCTTTAATATCCTCAATAGTTTTTACTACTTGTCCACCTGTATGTGGGAATATATTTCTTTTCACACTTTCAGCTTTATTCACATCATGCAATTTGACATATAGGTCATCAAAGGTCTTCAACCTTGTTAGTATGATATCATCTATTGCATTGAATGCTTCATTTGACATTATCAACATTGGTCTCTGATCTGCTGATTCTTGTTCATCATAATAAACTGGAAACAAATCAAAGAACTCTAATATTTCCAAGTGATAGGTTACGGTTACGTTTTCTATAATTGCACTGAACGGCATGAATTCCCCAACATCCCTGTTAAATATGTGTCGTACAGATCTTGATGTTATACATGTGGTGTTTGTTAACTGTTTCATCTTTGACCATGCAAGATCAGATACTGCTTGAGGAGGTCGTTGGATTATATCTGTAAACTCCGTCGTGTTTACTACTACTAGTCTAGTGTTCAAATATGACCCGGAGTACATTGTATATACTCTTACATTTGTTACAGACTGTACTTCTTCCATAGCATCAATTTGTTCCACACTAATACCTGTTATTTTATTCCAGCTTTCTACTTTTACATCTGCTCCATTTATGAAGTAAGCTTGCTGAGTCAACGTTGTTTCCTTTGAATATGGAACAATCAACACTGGTACTAGAATGCAAACTATAAGCAAGAATATCAGTGTTATATTCTCAAAATATTTTATGTCCTTACTAATTTCGGAGAATAGGAAACTTATTTTTGTTTTTCTTGATTTCCATATCATGTACCCTATTCCTTTCCAAATCATTGATAGAATCTTTATAATGAATGGTAATCCACCTATTAGTATGAAGATTGCTCCTATAATCGTTAAATATAGGTATATTATGAAATTCTCAACATTAGCTTCATAATATGCTAAAAACGCTTGATTGTAGAAGTACATGAAAAGAGCTATTCCTATCACTAAGAAGAATAAATCTCTCCATGAAATTGCTCTAATTATCTTCAAAAATGTGTTGGGTGCTTTTTCTACACTTCTTTTTCTTCTAACTATTATCAATATTCTGGGAACTGAAATAATAAACAGAAACGCAAATATTATTCCTAATTCAACAGGCACATTTCCAATAACTAGATGTGTATCTTGATTTCTGAATGATATAAACCCGTTTACTTTTATCAAAGGTATTGCCGTTAGAATTGCAATTCCAAAGCTAATCACGCTTGCCAAAATAATTTCAAAGAAGCGTATTGAGAGATAGATAGACGTTATTTGACTAGTTGGAATTCCACGGTTTTTCAATATTTCAATTTCACTTTCATAGCTTGTTGAAAATAGTTCGGATGATTCAAACACCATAAAGATCGAAAGTAATATTGCAGGTATTGCAAATATCAATAATCGAGCCATGTTATTTAGATAATAAGTATTGAATTCCTCGAAGAACTCCTTGATTTCAGATGTATAAACACCTTGTGCATTGCTTTCGCCTATAGTAATCGCAGAACGAGGATCAAAGCTAAAAGTAGAAACTCTCCCTTCCAGTTCCAGTTGTTCTATTGCTAGTGTTGCTCGTTCTTCAATCCTAAATTCATCAAAATCGTATTCAAATTGATAATAACCTCGAACGATATTTAATCCTAGTTTTGTATCATTCTTATTAAAGAAATCAAAGAACAAACTCTCCTTTGTAAGAATTTCTTTTTCGTCAACAATAGTATAGATGTCACTTGGAATATCTAAATATGTTGAAATTTTTCTGAGTTGAGCCACATTCATAGAGCTAAAAAAACCTACTACTGTTGCATTTATCATATAGTTGTAAACTTGTCCCCCCACATCTTCATTTGATGCAACAACCATTAAAGTATCATTAATTTGTATTGGTTGGTAATCTGAAACATCTTGTGCAAGTCTATAATTTATAATCACTTCATTATTATTTTGAGGGACTCTACCTTCATAAATTAGAGTTTGCATAAATTCATCAGAATTATCTGGTAAACTTGCAAAATCATATTTATCAGTCCTAAATTGAGGATCTTCATAAAATCCACCGTACTGGTAATATACATATGTTATCGTACGGTAAGCAGAGACTACGTTGTCTACATATTTTTGTATGTTCATCCCACTATATACATCTAAGATTTCTTGTTTTGCTTTACTCACATAGTCTTCTTCAATCGCGAAATTATCAAGTCCATTTGAAACGAATGAAGTGACTACTCTTGCTGATACATCAACATTAGATAACATCGAGTGTGTATTATAGTAAGCATTAATCATCGCAGATTCTTCAGATTGAGCAATTATTATTGCTGAGCTCAGTAGATAACCTGTTATTACAAAGCCTGCTAGTGTTAGAAATGTACGTTTCTTATTTGAAGTCCAGATCGTAACTACTATATTTGTTACATTTCTAATATACCTACCTACATTCTTGAAGAACAAGACAAACTTTGAATGATCTCCAACTTGGTTATCTGTAAGAAAAGCTGTAATCTTATTTCTATTTCTCTTTATGTAAATCACAATGAGAGTGATTAATATAGCTAAAACTACCCCAATGATCACTACAACATACCATTGAGTTGTAAAGAATTCAACCCAAGCATTATACAATGTTAGATTCTCAATATAGACTGAATCATCAAAATTTTCTGATGTTACTGCAAATAAACTAATTGCTGATTCTTCTCTATATTGAACTCCAAATGTTGGACTGTATTCCGATGGATTCACTGTACTATTGTACAGAAGAACATAGTTCTCTCCATAAATGAACATTGAATAGAAACCTTCTGTGATATGATTTGATGTGAGTATAGGTCTAAATAACCATGTGTCAACTGGCATAGAAGCATAGTGCATATTCACAAAATTTGTACCCTCCTGTGTGTCACCTAGAATTAAAGTCCTAGTATCTCCTTCAACTTCATAATCGAAATTTGTAGGATTAGTATAAGAAATAGTTTGAGAATGTTCTACAATTTCTATTCCATCAAATGTCCCCCAAAACATCTTATTGGGATTTAGAAAAATAAAACTCAACAAATCTGTATCTTCGGCTACTGCAACAACTTTATCTACATCATAAAATACGTCACTAAAACCTTGTTCAGTTATTGGAATCATCGTCTCCAAAGCACTGTTTAGACTTCCTATACCAATTCCGTATGGTCCAGAATAATCATATATATACCACATGTCACCATTTCGATCGATTAATGTTTCTACAACATTTTTGTAAAGTGAAGGTACTGTTATGATGAATGTTTCAGTACTCCATATACGAAGAAATCCGAAGTGGTGTGTCATGTTTACAGTTGACATATCATAATCATCATACTTATTGTGAAAAATGTGAATAATTCCATCAACATAATCAACATCAAAATAGGTAACATAAAGCAAATCGTGAGCTGTTATTTTATAAATCTCTGTGGCTTTGATATCGCTCATGAACCAATCATAGTAGTAAAAAACCATATCACCTAGAACTGTTGAAACACTATATACAACACCTAAATTTATGCCTAAGCTATAAACAGAATGAATTTCAAGACCTATCGCATTATCTTCAATTACCTCAAAGTTTGTTTCACCATCAATATAATACAAGTGTACTAACCTATCTGTTTCAGCTGTTACTATGTGTAAGAATAGGTGTAAATAGCCATTCATATCTACAACAGATAATGACTCTTCAATCCCGCCTCCTTCTTCAAATCCTGCCATATAGAGAATGTCTTCATTGTCAGCAGCTGAAATAAAAGTGAGAATAGGTGAAAGAACAATTAATATAGCAAGTATGGACAGTCTGGTTTTATTCCTCAATACAATCACGCAAAGTTTATTTGATGTATATATATCTTTTTTTAAAGTGAGTTATTATCTTCAAAATAATTTAAATTATTGATCTTATTTCTGAAGATTGAACAGTTTATTCGTTTTATGTGGCAATTTCAGAAGTGTTTATAAATCTTATGCAGGCGAGAACTCAGTCTTAATAAAATGAGAAAATTTTTATATAGCCATACCAAAGTAACATAAAGATTTACCAACAGGAGAACTTTAATGCAATATTTTGATGCTACACCAGGATATGCGCCAAAAGCTATGAAACACATTCCTATGGTAAGAAACGATTCTATTTTTTCAGATAGAAATTACTTATTTCTTCGACAAGTACTTAGTCAAAAAGGACCATTAACAATCAATAATATTCTAGATGAATTTAGAAACAATAAAAATGAGAAATCGGTTAAGACAATTTATAGATATTTGGGAAAACTAACCGAGAAAGGAATGGCATTAAAATGTGGTAAAAGGGTTTATGAAAACAATAAATCTGAGACTCTATATGGTACAACTGCTAAATTCTTTCTAATTGG
>BPTK01000080.1 GCA_023705905.1 Candidatus Heimdallarchaeota archaeon | reverse complement strand
TTTTACTACAAAAACGCCATACGTTCTGGTCATCAGTATATTTTTAGCACAGTTTTTCGCCTTTGGTGCAACAATTACCAAGATCAATCTATTATGGGCAATTGAGGAAACATTATGGGGGATTGGATTCTTGTCTATTCTTCCACTAGCAATTGTACAACTGCGTCGAGCTTTCCTGATAAAAGAGAAAGAAGTAAAACAACGAATGAAAATGTTAAGGATATCTGCGATAGTTATAGCTGTTTGGTGTGTAATTTATTGCTGCTATTCAGTTGTCTATCATCTTCCAGGTTACTGGGTATCTGTTATCAATCAATTTCAATCAGGACCATTGGATGCTCAGACTGGTTTAAGTGCGATTGTTGATGCGTTTATGACAGTAAACGTAACCAGAGCTTACAGTGATTGGGGTTTTGGTTTTCTATTATGGCATTCAGCTTACTTCAGCGTATGTGTTTGGATTTCAATATTCTTAATGCAGGCACCACGACCTTTAGAAGTTCCAAAGAAGCTTAACAAAAAGCTAACAATAGTAACAGTAACAATGATTGCCGTAGGAATAATAACACTTCTAACACTAATTATCCTATCAACTTTTACGTAAGTAGCGGTAAAAATAAGATGAGTAAATGGACTAATAATCTAGTTTGTTTATCCTTGCTGGAAAATATCTCCAGTATTGATAACTAGCTCATCATATTTCTTCTTTTCAGATCCTTGACAAAGTAAAATATTTGAGAATTTGACAGGTAACTCTTTAGAATTTAGCATATCACTCCCATCTAGTAATTGATAGTGTAAATGGGAATATACTGTTGATGCTCCAGAAAATCCTACTTTAGCAATTTCTTGACCTTCAGAAACAAATTCACCTATCTTGACAATGCAGCTTTCCTTAAGTAAATGGAAGAAATGACTGAATTCTGTTTCATTGTGCTTGATAACAATATAATTTCCAGCTAGTTCTGTTATTCTATTTTCCAAAATTGCAGCGGTGCTATCAAAGGGAGTATCATAAAGATCTTCAAGATTGTCTATAATGCTTACTATTTCTCCATCAGCAGGTGCATAAACAATTGCTTCATGTGTATAGAATTTCTTGATATCTGTGAAGTGAAAATCATAATTGTCCTCTTGCGCTTCTCCATCCATATTTCTAATATTCCCATCATCACCTACAATTGTAAAATCCATTCCATACCTATTAAAATTTGAAGTAAATATTCCACCAGTAAACTCTTTCAAAATGCTTATAGCTACTCTTCTGTGGTGAGAATAAAAATCGTGTCCATCTAGAATTACTATTTTATCCTTAAGCGGTAGCGATAGTTTGACTTGTTGTTCATAGATAATGGGTTTAACAATAATATTACCGTAGTAAAACTCTTCTTTGGTGTCTTTATCAACAAGTGTGAACATATACCGCAGGTAATTTACTGAGATATCTTTTGAGATACTAAAGAAAGGATTGAACACATCAAGTATTTCTTTACCGTCTATATCGAACTTACCAAGGGTGTTGATACTTGGATTTCCAATACCATTGTGATTGACATGGCGGAAGGTAATCAATTTATTTTCTTTGTCATAAAGAGCTACTTTGATGAATTTGATAACAAGATTTTTGTCAGTTAAGCCCTTCAAAATGAAGTCAAAATTCAAAGTAAAAGAATCTCTTTCTTCAACGAGAAAGACTACATCTGGTTCAATATCTATAGATACAACATTCTCTTTTGATGAATGAGATGAAAGAAAATCATTAAGCATGAATATTCAGAATTTAGTATGTATTTGAGTTTTTTGTGCTGAATATGTTTAGAAGAAATGAAAAGGATATATAGAAGTTAGAGAGTAAAGACAAATAAGAAGGGATTACAATGATTAGTCGAATATGGCATGGATGGACTACTCTCGAGAATGGTGATGCTTACGAATCACTTCTCAAAACAGAAATTCTCTTAGGTATAGAAAACAGTAATATTGATGGTTTTAAGGGATATCAGCTACTTCGTCGTAATGTAGGTGAGGAAGAGGAATTTATCACAATATTAAAGTTTGATTCAATAGAGGCTGTTAGAGCTTTTGCAGGAGAAGATTACGAGGTAGCAGTTGTACCTCTAAAAGCAAGAGAACTACTTTCACGTTTTGACGCAAGATCACAACATTATGAAGTTAAGTCTGAACTAAGGCAATAATAATTACAATCCATTAGTATCAATTCATTTTGATTATGCAGAAAAAGAGAAGTTGGTTAAATCTAACAAAATTTGAGGGTGTTATAACCAAAATTAGTATTTCTAATATGATAAAATCTGCCCTCTTTACTCGATTTGTTCAATATTTTCTTCATATATAATGAACCGTTTGTTTACATTGAAATAGATAACTATACTCATACCAATTACAACAAGAGCTAGAAGTAACCAAAGATAAAATAACTTGAAAGTATCAGGTACTATAAGACCTATTATAGACCCAATAGTGAGGGGTACTCCTGTGACAAAAAACATTATTGAATAGAATTTTGACAATCTTTCTCTATCAGCACTCTTCATGTTTTTTCTAATAAATTTGTGAAACCCTTCATATCTAGCAAGCAAGATACTAGGTTGTCCAAATATCATTAAAACACCAAGAGCACATAAAACGATTCCTGCGATTAAGAAATAAATTGCCACCAAATTTTTCACCGAATCAATTGTTAATTATAGTAATATTTAAAGTATTTCGACTAATTTTTTCGTGAAAAGGATTTTAGCGATAACGAGATTTTTCGTCCTAGTCAGAATATAATCTTATCTCTGCCTTGAATTAACATATTTATTTTTTGATATTTATGTATCAGAACACAAGCAATCAACCACCCAATCAACAATGTGAAAAGACTTGAAATTATAGCGGTTAAGAGATCAATTCCAAAAATACTCCAATCCACTGCCATAAATTTTTTCCGAATGTAAAGATATAAACTTTCGGTAGGATTGTTTAGGAACTTATTTATTCTAAGGGGGAAAACATAGAAATATCTACTTTTGCTTTTTCTATTTTTATTTTTCCTTCCTTCGCCAAAGCAAGTAGAGCATTAACAATTGCTTGAGCTGGTAAAGGATAGAATAAAGGATTAAAACCATCAGATACACCTGGAGTCTGAACAACAATTATTGCTTGATGGATTGTTAGATAATTTTGCTTAGTGCTACGTTTATAATATTGTAAGGCTTGAATAACTTGATCGATTGAATAATCTAATGGAGTCTTTCAGTCTATTCTTATTTTTATCTTTTTTTTTCCATTTAAAGCAAAACTACAGAGCAGAACTATGATTTCTCTTTACTTTATCACAAAAACCACATATAAGATAATGCTGATAATGGATATAATAATGCCATTTATACACACTAAAATTCGAAGTCTAAATTTCGTAGTTTTTACTTCTTCAAGTAGATAATTTAGTTTTTTTTGATTTGGATAAGATAAGTATAATTTCCCGATTTTTGTTAGTCGCACTGATGGGATAAGCTTGAGTGCAACTCCATGAATTATTTTTGAATATTTAGCAAACGGATTGATGAAGATAAAGATTCCGACGCCAAAAATTATGAAGCCAAAAGCTAGAAATATAGCAGCAGTAACTACTCTCAGATCTGAAATAGCTAAAACACCTAGTAATATAAATGAAGCAATACATGAGAGACCCAAAATTAATCCTATTATTACGAAAAGCTTGAAGATATTTAGGTAAATTGAAAGTTCTGGGATATTACTTATATCTAAATTGTCATCTAAGATGAGTTTTCCATTCTTGTATGTTCGTGTTTCAACCATTCTATAACAATTCTTTATATTCTATATCTTTCTTTCTCTCGATTATTCCTATTAGATTTTTCTCTTTGTTTCAATATATTATGGAATGACTACTCTCCATGAGAAAACAAGAATGGTCATCAAGAATGAGGTATAGCAGCTGCTCTTGCTCTTACACCCAGAATAGAATTTGAAGGACTATTTCACTATAGATGGAAAGAATGGGTAGTTTCTGATAAAATAGATTGAATGAAGCTAAGTCTTCTGGGACCTTATAACAACCTTTGTTACATTTTCTTTCTCTTAATCACCATCAAACCAGTTAATATTGAAAATGAAATTAGTAGGGGTATAGCTATATCAATAGAGGTTTTATCTGTATTTTCAACGATAGCGATTGAGTAATATTCACCATTGTTATCGTTGATACTACTACAAGGATATTTTGAGTTATCAATTGCTAGAATGAAATATTCAAGCTTTTCTCCACTGTTGAAAGGACCAATAGTAGCAGAGAATTTATCGTCAATTAAAGGCAACATTTCAACATTCGTCCAATAACCTTCATCTAGTCTATAATAAAGAAACACAGCTTGAATACCAGAGATATCAGTGACTGTTGCATTAATAGATATTGAATTGATATTTGTAGGAGATTCTGGTGAATTCTCTATTTCATAAATTATTGGGGGATAAGGATCATATGGAGGTGTTGCCAAGGGATATGGGTCTACTATCTCTGTTAAACCATCTATATTGTATGAACCGATTCCAGTCCAATCGTTCCACCAATTGCCTTCAAGAGTATTTTCATCATACCAAGTGTTTCCCGTTTCATCTTTTGCTTGTTGAGTGCCAGCTAACCCATTATACGCAAAAGTGTTATGATGAATTCTACTCTCATTGAATTCAAGGTGGTACACGATACCATATCCTGTATTCTTATAGAGTAAATTATAGGTAGCATTGCAATTGCTACTTTCACTGAAAGCTAAACCATGATTTTCAGAAGACTGAATGATATTCTGATGGATTATTGAACTTGAGGAATGTAAGATATTCATTCCATAGGAATTCCAAAAGAGCAAATTATAAGATACATTGCAATTGCTACTTTCACTCAAAGCTAAACCATGGTTTTCAGAAGACTGAATGTTATTCTGTTGGATTATTGAACTTGAGGAATGTAAGATATTCACTCCATAGGAATTTCCTCTACAAAAATTACTAGTTACTATTGTTTGCCCAGAGTGGTTAATCAATATACCAGTACCAATATTACCATTGCAAGTATTACGTGCAACCCTACAAAATGGACAGTCTATTATATGAATTCCAACTGCATTATAGTTAAACGAATTATATTGTATTATTGAGTTTTCACAATCCCACATGTATAATCCTATTTCTCCACCATTGCCAGTATTATTCATAATAATGGACTCCCTAGCACCAACAATTTCTAGTGAATTTGCACAGTTAGCAATTGTATTATTAAGAACCTTTACGGTTCCTGTTTCAACTTCTCTAATACTTATGCCAACTGTATAGCTTGTCTCAATATAGCAGTTTTGAATTACGAAATGTTTGGTCGTATTCAATATAAATATACCATAAAACTCTGAAGTAACTATACTATAGTTTTCAATTATATATGGATCCTGGCTAGTTCCAAGACCAGGCAACAATTCTAGTTCTCCGTCAGTGGTTATATTAAATGGCTCATGTTGTATTAAATTACTTGTAACTATAGGTTTGACTATATCTTCATCTTGTGATTGAGCAATGTTGATCGAAAAACTGGTCAAAATAATTAAAATAAAAACAATAGAAGCTGTATGAGAAACTAATTTGGTTATATTTGATCTTTTGAGCATACCTGAAAACCACTTTTCCGCAGTTGCAAAATAATAATATTATCCATACTTAACTCTTTTGCATGACCTCCACAACCAATTTAAAATGAATGTACAATCTTATCGACCTTGTTGCAAGGTTGTGTCTGTGAATTTTAGCCCACCTTCTTGTCAAGAGGACTTTCATAAGAAGGTAGGTTGACAACAAGGTCAACCATTAGTTATTTTTGTAAGTTCTATAACTGTAGCAATTGTAGCTTGAGTTACCTTCTTGATGAAATCAAAGTCTAACTTATCAATGGTATCTGCTTTTGTGTGATGATATGGAGAACGGAAATTTGCTGTATCTGTTATCATCAATGCAGGGATGTTTTCTTTCCAGAAAGGGGAATGATCTGAACGAATTAAATCATATAACCATTTAGCTATCTTCTCGAAATTGAAAGGTATTCTTGCCCACAAATAAGGAAGCTTGATGGTTTCGTTTTTACAGTTTTTGCAGAATAACTTTCCCAGTTCCTTAGAGTTCTTATCACTCACAACAGCTATAAAATCACCAATTCTTTTACGAGCCTTTACTTTGTATGATGGTAACCACAAAGGGTTCATTAAAGGAGGTAAAAACTGAGTGTTTTTTCTTTTAGTAGAGTAGCCAATTGTCACTAAATTAATTACTCCTTTAATCTTCTTATCCACTTCTAAAGCTTTCTTAACCCAGTAGTCGCTCCCTACAAGACCTAGCTTGCCTACACTTGATGTTCTGGTAATATGTGATCTAGTTTTTATCATATACGCTATGAATTCTTTCTCAGAATCAGTTAGATTGTCCTTAACCACTTCAAATGCTTTTTGCCACACATCTACTATGGGTTTACTCTTTGCTAGGCCTAAAGTAACAGAAGAATAGAATTTCTTAAGCATTTTTTGAGTATGATAAGATGTATAACGATGATTTTCATCAATAATTCCGAGCTCTAAAGCTTTATTTCTATCCCCTTGAGCAAAAGCAGGACCTAATTCCTCTAGCGTGAAACTAATAAAACGAATATTGCCTGAAAAATTCTCAGAGGATAAAACTCGTGCTGCTTCTAGCATTGCGGCTATAGCTGAACCACTATCATTTGCCCCAGGAGAATCGTCTCCAGTATCATAATGACTAGTAACCAAAATTTCAGGTTTAGAATCATCGCCCATATATCCTTCTATATTTTTAAAAACCATATCTGTACCTTCAACTTTGAAAGTTTGTTGATTTGTCTTTAAACCATATTTTTTAAATTCTGAACTAATATAATTTGCTGTTTCATTCAGCTTTTGAGGATCAACAATATGGTGTTTAACACCTTCAATAGATAAAACATGTTGATAAAGTCTCTCTACATCAACTTTTTGAATCGTATTATTCATTTTTAGTCAAAGCACTTAGACATCAGATTATTTATACTTTTTCGAGTTTTATTGAAGATATGCTGAAAATAAAATCAAATTAGTTAATTCATCTTTTAAATTTTGCTTTCAATATTTCTCCAAAAACTTTTGCTTGGTTTAGTTCCTCTTCTGTAGGGTGACCCTCATTAGACATTATCTTTCCAAACATTCGTAAAGCGCCCATGCAATAGAACCGTTCCTCAAGAATAGTTACTTTGTTTTCAGCATTAACTAGGTTCTCCATTGTTTCAAATACCATCTCTTTGATCAATTTAGGTTTAGTTTCTTCTTTACTAGGAATCACTTCATCAGGTCCAGCACTAGTGAAGAAGAGTGCAACTTTTTTGCCATCAATCTTCTGTTTACCTAGCTTTGTTAACCATCTTTTTCCTTTACTTCTGACTTTGAACATCCATGGCCAAGTACCTAAAACTAGTAAGTCATATTCATCTAAATTCTTAGGAATATTCTTTTGGTTTACACAATCCACACCTAACCCTTCAGCAATCTTCTCAGCAACTTGTCTAGTGTTGCCCCCTCTAGAATTGTAAATAACTATAGCATTAACCATTATTATCAAGATTCTAGGAGAGATTCAATTATTTAAATTTATATCTTGAAATAGGTAAGAAGGAAGCTAGAATCACTTCCTTTTTCGATAAATTACTAGAAGAATAAATGTTAAACAAACTGGTAAGAAGAGTAGATCCGTTGGATTAGGATTTATATATCCAGCTGTTTCCATCCACTCCCAAGCTAAATTTATATCACGATCATAACTTATTGGAAGAACATCATAATTAGTGAAAACAAAAAGAGGCATAGGATGATGAGATACTAGATATTCTCCATCATGGATAACTTGGTTGATCTCATTTCTATCAATTGCATAGCAAATTGCTTTTCGTACAGCGCAAGTTTTAGTATAAAGATTTCCAACAAAATATCTGATTTCTAAAAAGCTATTTCTTCAAGTTGTAATAATTAAATGTCACTCAGATTCTCAAGGATTACGATTTTTTACACTTAGGAACAAAGCAAAGAAAATATAGGCCTATTTTTTCCAATCCATAAACCTTTTAAAAAATTCAGAGAATAATTCCAGCTTGGAGGATAGATAATGAAGAAACACAAACTGGTAATGGCGCTATGCGCTACAATATTAATCTTGAACCCTTTTCTAATAATTGAAGGAGTTGAAGGAAGTTTAGAAAGACCCGAAATCATAATCTATGAAGAATCGAATATTACTGATTATATTTGGTCATCAGATGGTCAATGGATTGCTTACATACAAGTCCCAGAAGGACAATCACAATATGGTGAACTCTGGGTTGCTAAGAAACACCCAAATCAAGCACGGTTTTTAAATAAGCGTTTAATTTATGCTGCAGCTGATTGTGATGCATTGCATGATTGGCAAGGAAAATGGATTCTTTTCCAGATACAAAACCAAGAAGGTACGCCATCAAACTACTATGGAAGAAACGAACTATGGAAGATAAGATTTAATGGAGAAGATCTTACACAAATTACTTTCACTTATACAAATGGAATAAGAACTGATTGGTGGAACCAAGACTATAAAAATCGAGGAACTGCCACTTGGGGTAAATTCATCCCAGGAACAGATTTAGTATACTTTACAGCACACAATGGTAACGGATGGTACAAATCTTACACATGTCTAAATAATGGTTCAGATCAATGGGCACCGATCAGCGGAGATAAGTATGCTTTTACTAGAGCTATGTCACCTACAGGTAACAAACTTTTATGGGGACATGCATCTTATTGGGATGCTAAAACAACACTCATGGCTAGCAATGTGGATGGATCTGAAAGAATAACAATCAAAGCATTTTCTAAACGTACATTCCCTCTAGTTTTAGCTGATGGAAACACTATAATTTGGAGTTGGAATGATGGCAATATTCATGCAACAGATATAGATGGAACTAACGAAAGAATGGTACTAGATGATGCATATCTCAACAATTGGGAAAATTACAATCCAGTAGATGGAGATTTATTTCTTATGAGAAGTAATAGAGCAACGGATGGCAATAACCACATATTCGCAATAAATTCAGCAGGAAATATAATTACACAGTTAACCTTTGGACCTTACAACGATGTAGGAGCTATGTACTCACCTCAGGGCAGATTTATTATGTATAGAAGATTACCTGAGGATTTTGATCCTGCAACAAGTAGTCAACCTTACCCATATGAATTAGTTATAAAAATGGTTGTACCATTTCCGTGGAATAATAGACATCACAGACATCATCAGTATAGATATGTAACATGTAGCAATCAAGATTTCAAATTCTTGGTTTAATGTCTTTCACTCTTTTTCTTTTTTTTAATTTCAGATAAAGAAGTATGCGGAAGAGAGTTATTCTTTTGTCACTTATTAACTCAAACATGTTCTAGTTTCGCAAGTAATCTTTGTATTTTATTCCCAACCCTCATCGCACTTGGAGGGTCGAAGTTAGAAAGAACTACAATAGAATAAGGAGATCTAATAGCCATATGGGCGTTTATACCAGGTGCGCCACCATTTACATTGATGTTGATCTGTTCCTCATGTTCATCTTCGAAAATATCTTGATTTTCATCATTGAATCGAGGATTGAATTTCATCAGTTTTTTTGATAGAATTAAATTAGTGAAAATAGAATTCAGAATCTGATTTTTCTGAAGATTATGACTGAAAAGTATCATGTCATTTGCTGTGGAATAACCTCCACCTGCAGCACTACCTCTTTTCCGAGCCATTTGTTTATTTGATCTCCATTCTTTTTCACCTTGAGTTTCAGAAGGATACATCTTTGTATAACCTATGGCTAAATTCGGTGTAGGATCATCTAGAAAATAACTATCGGTATTTTCCATTTTTGAAGGCAAGAAAATATGCTCTTTAACAAAATCAAAATAGGACATATTACTCAATTTCTCTATCATTCCTCCTACCACTTCCATTCCGGCATTACTGTATTTGAACTGACTTCCTGGATCAAAATAAGGAGTTTGTTTTTCTATTAGTTTCAATAAATCCTTTATATCTACATATTTGTCCATGTTTTGGAAGAACTCTGGTCCAAAGAAGTCACCTAACCCTGATGTGTGAGTCAATAAGTGATAGACAGTTATTTCATCAGCTCTTGCTAGTTTAAAATCTGGAAGAATCTCTGCAACAGTACTTCTGAAGGAAATTTTACTTTCTTGAACAAGTTTTGTTATTGCGATGGTTGTGAATAATTTATTTATCGAACCAAGATTAAATTTTGTATCTAAGTTTGAATGAATCTTTGTTGACCTATCAATGAAACCTTTACAGGATTGAAAAATAACATGATTATCTTTGGAAATAAGAATTACACCTGAAAAGAGATCCATTTTTTCTAGTTTTATCAAGAAGTTTTCTAAATGGTTAGAGAAATTGTTTTCAGTGATTTGTTGAACTTCATAACCCTCGAGAGGAGAAGTTACTGTGATATTTATTGAAGTTATGAAATAGGGGGGACCTGAAGTTACTTGCACCTTGCAACTCAACCAGTCTTCAGAAATTTCTTCTTTGAAAACCATTGTCGCTTCATTACCATCAATCTGAGTGGATATAGGTACTATAGTTCCAATATCAATTGAAGACTCAAGAATCATTGCTATTCTTCCACTATCAGCTCGCTCTTTGATTAGTGAAGGATCCCAATATTTTAGCACGAAACTTGATAATGGTTCTACTTTTCTGTTATTTGCTGCGTCTATAAATGCTTTTAATAGATTTCCAACTGTAGAATTTTGCAATATTTTCTCATCCACCAATCTGTTTGATAGCGTCAAACTTGTTTTATAACATCATACTTATAAGGTTTATTGTTTGAGTAAACAAGAAGAAAAGATGTCAGAAATTAGTTCAGAAATTAGTAAAGAAACTGAAAACACATCTATTATCAGACTGTTGACAGATCCTATTCGTTCTAGAATATTTCTTGAAATATTACTGAATAAGGAAGTATCAACGAGCAAATTATTGGAAAGGATTAATATCTCAAAAGGAACAATGTCTCATCATCTTACTAAACTAGTAAACGCAGGACTGTTAGATGTTAAGGTTCAATCTACAGGAAGACCATTAAAGTACTATAGTTTGAAAAAAACATCTAAAATAATGCAAGAAGAGAATGTAGTTAAATTGACCTATAATGAAGAGAGTAAGAAATCAGAAAAAAATCTTTTTTTCCAATCAGCTACCGCTCAATTACAGATGATAGCAAATCTAATGAAAGATACTGAATCAATTATAAATTCTGAAAAAAATAGAGAAAAAGACATAAAGAATTTCGCTTTTACTATGAACATATTCTCTTCAGAAGCTGCAGTAATTGCACAGAGGAAAATGAAGATATTCATCAAAGAATTAAGCGAGGAATTGAAAATATTAGAGAATAATGAAGACCATACAAAGGAAAAGGTACATTTCTTCTTTTCAGGCTTATTTCCGATATTAACTCCAGATGAGAACTAAGACAATGGATAATCTATCAACCAGCACTAAAATGGTTAATAAGCCAGAACATAAATCCAAGTAAAGCAAACGTGGCTATTGAATAATCTATCAATTTTAAAAGATAGTGTTAAAATACCAGATGAAAAGCCCAGATATTACAATTACAAAAATTATCATAACTACTACAATAAATTTTACTAGTGGAGGAAGACTTCTAAAATATATTTCGTCTTTGCCTTTCTATGTCTTTAGCTAACTCGAATGCACTTGAAGTTCTGATTTGAGATACACTGCCTTTTATGTTATATTTCCCAAAATCTTCTTCACAATTAGAGCATCTGTAATTCTCAATTGAATTTTCATGCATACAGCTAGGGCAAAAAAAGGTAGTTTTTTTTATCTCAGACGATTGTTGATATTGACTTGTTGATTGAATATTAGTAGAAGAATCACCATTACTTTGTTTAGATATATTTTCCTCCAAATTATTACCACAAAAAACGCAAAATTTCGATTCTAAATGATTCTGATTACCACAATAAGAGCAGGTAATACTTGGCATTTCAAATAAAACATATCATCTTTTGATAAATAAAGATATGGTAGTATGATTATTTAGATTGAAAACCGGAAGAAATTGAGGGTTTTCTACTAATTTGAAAAAATCTTCTTTATGTCATACTCATCAACAATTGCTTTCATTTCTGTTTCAGATGGACGCTTCGCAAACCGTTTAGCCGCATCCAACATTTTTGGCAGAAGCTGCATATCACCTGCTGTAACCAAGAAGCTTTCTGATAAACCAAAAGACCAATGTACAGATTTATCAATAGCAATCTGAGTCGCTAACGGTTCATAGAAATAAGTGTTGAAATTCCTTGTTCCCTCCCATGGTCTCCGAGCAATGGATTTGATGGTTTGTACTGCAATGTTACGTTTATTGCACAATTCAATTAATTCATTGAAAGCAGCTACATAACGAGAATTCTGCATAAACAAATAATTGTAAGGTAACAAAACAGTATCGAAATCAAAACGCTCTAAACTTTGCAAGTGCATTTTTGGTACTTTGTAACCATGGCCTGTTACTCCAAGAAATCGTACCAAACCTTGGTCACGCGTTTCAATAAAAGCTTCTAACGTACCCTCAGGACCCATCGCCTTTTCCCACCCTACCGGGTTGGTTAAACCATGCATCTGCCAAAGATCTATGGTGTCAACTTTCAGACGATTGAGTGAACATTCAAGATCTTTCCAAGCTCCTTTGTATGAACGACTTCGAGTCTTAGTTGCGAGGAAGAAATCTTCACGATGTTGATCCATCCATAAACCAATGCGTTCCTCAGCATTTCCATACATGGGTGCTGTATCAATGTGATTTATGCCATACTGTAGCAATAAATCTAATACTTGATCTGCTTCATTTTGAGAGGCTTGACTCAAGGCATAACCTCCAAAGATAACTCTACTACTAGTATGTTCAGTGCGACCAAAATTGATTTTAGGCATCATTATTTTCCTCTCAGCAATCTTCTTTGAAATCGTAATAAAGAGGTCCATTAAACCAGCCTTTCAATAATTTTGGTTGAATCTTTAAGATTGTAAAATCAGGATCACTATATCCTTGAGGATAATAAATTGTCCAATTTTCCATCCAAATGCTTTTTTTGAATTCTATATCATCTAGTATTTCAGCTTCTCCTTGAAGCATAACACCTTTTACATCATTTGGTAAAGCAAAATATACTGCTACTTTGTTGTTCTTTATAATTTGCTTAACTTTGACTGATGATGTATTAGTTGAAATATATACTGTATAAGAATCTTCATCATATTCAGCAATAATTTTAGCTGGATGAGGAAATCTTTCTTCACATCTCAAATTAAATACTGCTCTAATATAAGGAAAACCATTTTCATCGATTGACGAAAGATAACCTGCATAGGTTTTTTTCATCAATTCCTTTGCTACTTCCTCTGTACCTTCAATTTTCATTTTATCCACCTATAGTATATTATTAATGTACTAAGAGTTTCAAAAAGTTTTCACTTAATAAAGAAGAAGAGAAGAAATTTAGAAAATCTTAAACTACTGTGTTATTTTTCTTATCATTCGTTTCTTATAAATGTATAAGGTGGCCATTACAAATAGCTTAATCAAAAGAATTTAGTAAAAAATCTTTTTAATGTCCGACCAAATGATGGTCTGATGTCAAAAAAATGAAAAAAATTATCGTTATAGGGAATGCAGCTTCAGGAAAATCTACCTTATCGATGAAAATCAAGGAGATAACCGGAATACCAGTTTACCATCTAGATAAAATTCTTTGGAAGAAGAACTGGGAAAGGACCTCTGAAGAGGAATTTATTGATAAACATAATGAGATAATAAACAAAGGAGAATGGATCTTAGAAGGAGTTGCTTACAAATCAACCTATAAAGATCGCTTTGAAGCTGCAGATACAATCATCTACCTAGATACAACAGTAGAAATTTGTAAAGAGAGAGCTGTTCAAAGAGCGCATGAGGATGAAGAGAGTCCAAATCCCTATGTTAATGAAGGATGCCCATATCCAGTTGAACTTATTGATAAACAACATGAAGTGATAGAGCTCTTTCATGATGAGTATCGGGCGTTAATTTTAGAAATGATTGATGAATTTAGAGAAGAAAAGAATGTGATTCATCTAAGTAATAATAAAGAGATAAATGAATTTCTTTCATTACTTTCTCAAGAGTAAAAAATCAAAAGAAACTGTGAGGTTAGACGAATATTCTTGATGCTTCTTCAATCTCGTTCAATTCATTTTGAGTAAGTTTAATACTCATAGCTTTACCATTTGATTCAGCTTGACTAGCCTTTGTTGCACCAGGAATTGCTACAACAGTATCTCCATGAAAATTAACTAACCAGTTTAAAGCAATTTGAGCTATTGTTGACTTATGAGAATCTGCGATGCTGTCCATTGTGTTAATTAGCTCTTGACTTTCTCTGATCTGTTTTTTGCTTCTCAACCTTCTAGCAGATGGTAAAGAGTTGTATAGTTGTTCGTCTTTATGGAATTTTCCTGATAGTATACCACTCTGCAAAGGAGACCAGCTGATAATGGTTACACCTAATTCTTTAGCAGCATCTAGAACACCATTTGTCTCAATTTTTCTTTTGATCAAGCTGTAATTAACCTGGTTAGATGCTAAAACTAATCCCTTCTCAGCTAAAATGTCATGAGCTTTAGTCATTTGACTAGCTGAAAAGTTGCTTATACCTATTGATTTTATTTTACCTTCATTAAGTATGTCAGCCATCGCATCAAATTGCTTTTGGAATGAAGAAAATGAGTAGGGCATATGTATCTGGTGCAAATCAATTGTATAAGGAGATAAATGGTCTAGCCTGTTCTGAATGGTCTTCTTTATAGACCTAGCTCTTCTCATCATAGGCATCCATTTTGTAGCTATGATGACATCTTTATCATCAACGTTAGCAGCTTGCAATCCTTTTGCAAGTTTCTCTTCAGATAACCCAAATCCGTAAGCTTCAGCTGTGTCAAACCAATTTATGCCGTTGTCTAAAGCAGTTTTAACGATATTATTGGACTGTTGATCTGTTAATGCAGGATACATGAATTTCATGAAAGTCGTTCCTCCTGCAAATTGCATGACTCCTTGACCAATTGGGGTAATATCTATGTCTGTTTTTCCAAGTTTGCGTTTAGAAATAGTCTCTTTCTGACCTTTGCTCATGATTGAGAGACAAAATAAATATATTAAAAGTTAATGTTCAACCAATTTAACTAGATTATTCGGGAAATCATTTAATTATATGTTCGTGCATAATGTACATTTAGTGTTGATTATGAAGAAAAATCTAATCATAACAAGTGTGATAATTTCTATTTTGGTTTTTTCGATCACAGTTTGCTTACAAATTGAAGGGCAAATTGAACAAGAATATGATCCAGCAAAACTTAGTGCTTTAACAACTCATGGTCCAATTGACATCAAATCGAATGCAGATTTCAATAATTATGCCATAATTTCAGGCGATGGTTCACCAGGAGATCCATATGTTATTCATAATCTAAACATAACCGTAGGATCAGGAATTGGCATTTCAATAAGCACGGTATCGGTTCATTTCATAATACAGTAC
>BPTK01000079.1 GCA_023705905.1 Candidatus Heimdallarchaeota archaeon | reverse complement strand
CTCGATTGTTGAAGACGATACCAACGAAACGTTGAGTATAGTGTCGGACAAATATCAGTTGACACCCCATCGTGATGTATGGAACGAAATTGAGAAATTGAAACAATATAAAGTCACAAAAGGGCAACTGTATAAGTATGGGAATGCTATGATTATTGAGTTAATGGACAAAAAGTCAGAAAAAGAGGAACTTATCCCAGACACAGGAGACTACTTTGAACGACAGGTAAGAGTTCTTAATACATACGATCTTACAAGGGCACTCAGTGTCCAGTCAATCGGCTTACGATTGGTTTGTAAAAATGGTATGATGGCACCAGGAATGATAGAACGTTTAGGAAGGCACACACCTACAATAATATTGACATTAATAAAATCAGTAGTTATGTCGAACTTTCGATGGAAGCGTGGACGCAATCTGGCGAATTGCTTAGATTATCAGCAAAACAGATGGTAGAAACCAAGAAAACTATTGAAGGTTTACAGTTCCCAAAGAAATATACACAAATAATCCTTGAACACTTAGACGCCAAAGAAAGCGTCTATACGGTATGGAACGAGATTACAAGGGCTATTACCCATGACGTCTCACCGAACATCCAAACTGCTGGTCTTTTGGAGCTACAATACAAAGCCAATAGCGTATTCCAATTAGTAAAAAGGGAGGCTTAAAAGGAGGCTTAAAAACTCCCTTAACTTTCAGGAGGACTAAAATGAGGAAAATAACCAAAACAGAAAAAGATGAATTTCTAAGTGTAGTATCGAAGGAGTTATTCGGAAAGAATTTCAAGAAGCTGTCAAAGAAACATATAGGAACTTTAATATTGAATCTAGGTATTAGAAGCCGCAGTTCAGAACCATCGGAACATTCGATGTATGATGAAATGGTAGCCCACGCCAAGAAAAGTCGAGGCAGGATGATTTAGGAGAGATAAGACAAATGAAAGTGTGTCCCCAATGTGGAGCCGAGATGAAAAAATGGTATTTGCTCGGTGGAAGTGAACGTTGGGAATGCACCAATTGTGATTATCGAAAGGAGGTATGAAAAATGAAAAAAAATATTAATGATTTAATAGAGGTTGGAGGTATCGAATTACTTGTGAAGGTGTTAGCTGGAAAAACCTACTATAAAAACTGGGGTTCGGATGACATTTTTTTCGGAGAGGTATTCACAGAGGATAATGGATTTACAGATATCCAAATATTTGATAGTGAGGAACATTATGATGATGGTGCGGGTCAACCGAATGCTTGGGTTAGAGGATTTCCATTGGATAGTGAGACTATAAAGGATTCTGATGAAACAGAACACAAACGTCTTTTCTTCGGTAGTTTCGAAAGTACACCCCGAAGAGCCACTGGCGTAGCTGATGCACTTTATAGTTTAGGATATGAAACTGAAGTAAAGAAAGATTATGCTGGTGGCGATATAGAAATTTACAATGTATTCATAATAGGTGAGAAAGGTAATTGGATAACTCTAAAGGAGGATGAATAATGAATAATGATATATTGGTCGGTGATGATAAATTCATTATTCTAAAAGGAGTTTATTTACACCGAAACAGTAGAATAGACAGTGAAAAATTACAAAATTACTATTATAATAATACACAAGGTTCGAAGTCATACTTTTTCACATTGATTAGACAGCTGATAAAAGAAAATTTGCTGGCAAAAGGGCGACGGGGTAGTTATTACTTAACCTCAGAAGGGAAAAAACTTTACGAAGAGTTGGAGGACTAAAATGGAAGAAAAAATATTATATATTTCAAGAATGCAGGCGAAACAACTACTAGACCACAAGATTAGAAGGGTACAAAGAACAGTGAATATACATGGTTATATTGTTACCATTAATGTGGAGTTGAGCGACTAATGCAGAAAGTATTAAACAAAGTATATTCAGGTGCAAGGAAATGCCCAAACTGCGGTAAACATACATATCAGAAATGGTACGATTACTATGGGCACGTCACTATGATTACGTGTAACGGTTGTGGTTATTTATTCAGGGATTATCATTTAAAATTTGGTTTGGAAAAAGCAGTAATCGATAAAAATGGTTGCGTTGTATGGATTAAAAAAGGTGAGTTAATTGAATAATAAGGAATTTGAAGATATCGAAGAATATTATGAATATGACTATGAACAGTACAAGACTACTGTTAGATATTTTCCAGATGACAACCTTGCCACGGTAACAAAAGTATCAGAAGATTTGACAGAAGTTGAAGTACTAAAAAAGGGAATGATACTTGAAGAATTTAGAGAATATTTTCCTCCTTTACCCCCACAGGCAAAACAAGGTGCTACGTTTAATTTAGCCAAAATTATACGATCTATAATGTATGAGGCATTCATGAAAGAGGGAGTGGAGTTAGAAGAAGGAAATGTTAGAAACTTCTGGTACACCCATCTGAAAAAGGTAATCACTGAAATCTTAGGCTTGGGCGAAACAGACAGTGTTAGAACCGCATTGAACACTGCATGGGATGAAATGATAAATTCTGGATTAATCAATTATGAGAATATGAATATTTTTGGTGGTAAA
Source organism: Candidatus Heimdallarchaeota archaeon (assembly GCA_023705905.1). GTDB lineage: Archaea > Asgardarchaeota > Heimdallarchaeia > Heimdallarchaeales > Heimdallarchaeaceae > UBA460. The sequence continues at coordinate 13,515 of BPTK01000079.1, read as the reverse complement.
GAATCATCAAGAATATCTATTGTAAAGGATTCACCATTTTCTAACTTAATCATTGGAATAGAAAAGCTTGATTATTTCAATTATTGTAGTTGGATTCCCAAGCTATTCAATTGTACTTTAATAACTGCTGGAGGTCAACCTAGTAGAACAGTTGCTAGAGCATTCATAAAACAATTAAGAGATTTGGGTGTGGATTTAGACCAAACCTTTTATTTGTGTACCATCAGTGATTTAGACCCAGCAGGGTACTACATACAAGACGCCTTCAGGAAGCAATTCGAATCTGCCATCAAGTATTATGGTGGAGAAGGAAAAGTTGAGATTGAAAGACTTTTTGTCAGAAAAGACCAGGTATCAAGGGAATTGTTAATATCAGAAGCCATTCCTTGTAGAGACAAAGCAAAAAAAGAGAAAGCAAAGAAAGCAGAAGAAACAAAATGGAATTATTTCTGTCGGCAGACGGATGGTGGTTTGTATATTCCAGAGCCACCAGGATGGATCGGTGCAGTATATGATGTCGATGGAGTACCAAGCGTAAGGGCATTACTTGAAATGAATGCATTCGGGAAAGGCATAGTCGAAAGTTCGATTATAAAGGAATTACTGAGAATCATAGAAGATACCAGTGACGAATCAAAGATAATGATTCCAGAGATAATGCGAGTTTTCGAATTAATGAGGGGTGACGCAATAGAAGACGTTTACAATGATTGGTACGAGAAATTGATAAAACCACTTATCGATAAATTCCTTATTGATACTGAAAAGTGGGATTCTGACATATCATATAGATTTCGGAAGGAAATTAATGTGGCAAAAGAACATCGTGATGAACAACTAGAACCTATTGACGAAAAGTTTAATGAATTAGTGGAAGAACAGGAGAATAACGCCAGAGAACGTGTCCCAGATTTATATGAAAAGAAAGAGGGTATAGAAGCCAAAATTGCAACGTTAGAACAGGAATTAGAAGAGACGGATGACAATATACACGATGAATGTTCAGATATATTTGAGAAGATTGACGAATTAGAAGCAGATCGAGAAGAGGAGAAGCAGCCGATAACAGATGAATATGACGAAGAATATAAAGATATAGATATCAGGAATGATTACAGGAAAAATAAACTACAGGAATTTCGTGACGAACATTCTACAGTATTTAATCCACTAGAAATGCTTTTAAAGACAGATATAAGCCAGGAGATGTCTATTAACAATATACTCTATTTCTTTAAAGATATCGAACAGATGACACGTTTCCAGGTGCATATAGTCAAATTATTAGTAAGTCCTGGTCTTCTAGTGGATGACGGGTTAAGTTGTTTCGAGCATCCCGTGGCTACGTTCAGTGAAGAGGATTTATTGACGAAAGCATCAGAGATGAAAGATGAAAACATAGAACGTGTACGAAATGCATTTCCACCTGCTTTTACAGAAGAAATGAAGAAATTCATAAAGGAACACGTAGTCGATAAAGAGTTTGAGTTAAAAGGAGAAGTCGAAGAAGTCGATCTTACAGATGAAATAGAACAGGCTATGAAACAAACAGAGGAAGAAATAGACAAAGGACTATGGAAAGAACCACAAGAATCAGAAGATAAAGACGAAGAAGGTGAAGATAATGAGTGAAGATGAACTTGTAAAGCATTATTTCATAACTGTAGATTGGTGCAATAAAGGCAAACGGGGTATCTTCTGCAACAAGAAGGGAACTGGTTTCTGGAAGTCTCGTGAACACACATGGGAAGAGATACTCGAGGTGTTAGGACCTTTTGCTGTAATACTCAATCCAAAGTCAGAACCATTTACAGAGGAAGAATTTAAAAAACAAAGAAGATGGATACCACTTGCTGAATACAAACATCAGTATGGTATTGCTGTAGGGGTGGACTAAGATGATTGTATTAAAAAATGTACACAGAACCGAAGGCATACTGGATACTATTAGGAAGAGACAGGGGAATGATGTAGCAGATGCATTAGATATAATGGCAGAGGAGCATTTGGTTGAACATCTGAAAGATTATTTTTACAAATATGGTTTCGATGCAGTTGTGGAAGTGAAGGATGAGAACAATGACTGAAGTTGTTTGCGGTAACTGTGGAGAACATTGGAGAAATTGTGAATGTTGGGATGCAGAAGATGAGGGAAACAATGGTCATCAAGTTTTGGCATTACGTTTAAAATATGGACTAACACGGTCAAAATATCTTAAAGCTAAGGAGGAAGAAGAATGACATATAGTGTCACAAATAAAGATGGTAAAATAGTAATAGAAATGAGTAAATATGACCGACTTAAACCAGACAACCATTATACAAGTTCTATTTCTGGAGTATTAACAGTAAAACAAGCACGAGCATTTGCACGCAATATTTATATATATTGTCGAGTTATTGAATTGAAAAGGAGAAGAGAGCAGGGATAAAAAAATGATGGAGATGTATTAATGAATTACGAGGAATTGGTAAAGTTGGCAAAGGAATATGATAGAATAGGTAAAGAGATAGTGGAGAACTTACCTGATACTGATGAATGCAGGTGTAATGAAAAAGAATATGACTATATAGATGTGATATACTATGGAAATTTATGTAATGAAATTCATAGATATTGTTTGAGGTGCGGGGGCATGAGAGAAGTATCGGAAGGAATTTGAGGTTTAATAATGAAATATAAATGGGGTTATAAAAAAGAGGAAAAAAGAATATTAGGAAACACTAAATTAGAATGGGAGGTTTAAAAATGGCATGTGAAATATGCGGTAGAAAAACTGATGAAACAAGATGTAAGTATTGTAAGCTAGTACCGTGGATTGTACCAGAAGTTTTCAGACCCTATAAGATTTCTATGCGGAGCATTCCCCAAGAGGCAACTGCCTCCCCAGTATGTGGGCTACATAAGTCCTGTTATGTTCCATCGCTGAAATCTGGGGATATTTGAAAAAATGATGTTTAGGTTGTGATTATGTCGATATATCGTAGAAAAGAGAAACGTTATGATGATAAACTTGAGAATGGTCAGTATTGGGCTACAATACAGCTTGGTGATGGGATGATTCGAGTTATTAAATCAAAAAGTAAGGTTTATCCAAAGGGGTATTAAAAATGAAAACGGTAACAAAAGAACTGATAACTTTAGTAGCAATAATAATTACATCTATATTGTTGGTTTTCTGGGCTTATTTATTCCATCCTATAGTAGCAATTTTTGTCTTTCTAGCATGTTTATTTTTCGGAGAAGGATTGCTGACCGCAGTATTAATGAAAATAGAAAAGGGAGAAGAAATAAATGAAAATAATTTGGTGTAACAAGTACAACAAACCCATTGAAGAAGTCGGTGACCTTTGTAACTTAGAATGTTTTGAAGAAGGACAAGATAGTTGTGAGTATCTTACTGTAAAAATCAAGTTGACTAAGGAAGAGCAAGAGGGTGAAGAGTCATCAGAGGTGTCAATTTGATACTGTATCACGGTACAACGGTAGAATCTGCGGAAAGAATCAAAGAAGATGGTTTTGTTCCAGATAAGAAATACAACTGGAAGGTCAATTCCAAGAAGGGATTTGTATATCTCAGTAAAGCTTATACTCCTTTTTACGCAATGACGGCAAAGAGCAGGAAGAAAAACAGGGTAATAATCAAGGTTAATGTCGATGAAAAGAAGTTATATCCAGATGACGATTTTGTAATGTTAGCAATCTTTAATAAAAAAGTTTTTACTCAAAAAGAGCTAGATAAAGTAATTTTAATCAGATATAAATATCTAGTTAAGCCAAGCCTTAGATTTATGGGTAATTGTTGTGCCAAATCAAAGGATATAAAGATTCTAGGAATGACTGAGTTTGATGCTTCTGGGTTAATAATGGTCTGCGATCCTGCTATAAGTCCAACGAATTACAAGATAATGGGACATTACTATGAGAAGTTGACGGAATGGATTTATGAAGGCAAAAACCCAACTGACTTTAGAATGAACGCTTTTGAATCAATCAAAAATATGAAGTGGTGACTTAATGGGTAAACAAATTTGTAAAGAATGTCATTTAATAGTTTTTCATTCTTTATTCAGTAATAGTGACAAAATTTATTATAAGTGTAAAAGTTGTGGTAAAATGTTTGTCGAGGTGGATTAAGGATGGTTGTGAAAAAACATTCTGCTAGGTGTGAAAATGCAAATCCTTTAGGTGAGTGTAAGTGTAAATGCGGTGGAAAATACCATGGAACTCAGCATGCCTTAGTTCTCAAAGATAAATCTAAGCATATAAGAAGCATAAATGCACGACTAGGTGGCGAGGTGGGTGATGTGATAAATACCTTGTCCGATAAAAGATTTATGTGCACGTGTGGTAAACTAGCGATCCTAGACAACTTTTCAGCCTATCCTCATGACGGAGGGTTGGCAGACGCAGAAGATAAGAAGTGGTGGTTGTTATATGTTTGTTCAAAGTGTGACCATCAATGGAGTTGGGATAAGATTATTCAAAAATTGAAACGACAAAAGACATTAACAGAGGGTCTGGGATGAAAAGAAAAATAAAACCGATAGGATTTTGTGCCGTCTGTGAAGAAGGCATTTATAACTGGGAAAAAACGATTGTTGAGGAGGTCGAAGGTGAGGAATTCTTAATTCATAATCGTCCTGGTTGCAAGGATATATGGGATAAAATTCGTAAAAATCCAAGAAAATGTATGGTCTGTGGTAATAGAACTCGGAATATGATATATTTTGCAGGTGCTTATTTCATAGTATGTGAAGGTAAATGCAAGGATGCTTTAAAAGAAAAGCTAGGAGTGAAATAGAATGACTTGCACCATATGTGGAAAAGAAACATCCCATTTAATTTGCGGTTTACTTTGTTCTGATTGTTGGAATAAAACTGACGGGCAGTTGATGAATTAGAGGTGATATAGGAATGAGTAAAAAGGTGTTATGTCCTTATAGGCTTGCAGATTGTTTTCTTAGTAGCATTGATTCCACCACCTACGAAGTCCTCTGCGAAAATCAAAAGGGAATATGTAAAAGTAAGTGGAAGGTGAAATAGATGGTTAGATTATCAAAAGAATGGAATGAAAAAATTCCAAAAGGCAACTTCCGAGAAGTTCAGAAGCAGTTAAATGCTCTTTTAACAAAAGTTTCAGTAGAACAAGAATGGTTTTTTGACCATTGGTCTGGATATACCGCTGACCAGTTCGAATACAAGTTACAAATCTTCAAGAGATGTGTTGTAATACGGGTCTACATGAACATCAAAATCCCGATTTCCTTTCAAGGAATAGAAAAGCTCTATTACACTATAAAGAGATATAATCGCAATAAAATTATATATCAATTAAGTCTTGTGAAAAGTGGTCTTTACAAACATTCTCATTTTTATCTTAGATTTCCAGCAATTAAAATTATATTCAAAAACATCAAAAGACCTAAGAAAAGAACATACCAACAAGTTAGGAAAGAAGTATTGGGTATCGGGGCAAAGTTATGAATCATTATGTGTTTGTAACTGTAAGGATTCCGTTGGAAAAACATAGAAGTATCGACTTTGCTAAGAAGGAAAAAGTAGTGGAAAAAATGAGTAACATACTTTCAGCTGAGTTTCCAAAAGCTAAAATTATATCTGTTGTAAATACAACAAGCACACTGGTTAATGAAACTCTTTCTGAATTTTTTCAAAATGTCGAGAAAATACGAAAACATCCACCGTTGTTTGAAATCTTGTATCATCGATCTAAATCATTGAGGAACAGAATAGAAAGAAAACAACTTGAACGGTTGGAGTGAGGAGAGATGGGTAAACAAATAAAAACAGTTCCTGAATTTTACAGAGAGTTTTTATTAGCATGTAAAAGAGCAAAAGAAATGACAGATGAAGATTATGCATCAATACAATATGATTTCGGTGACAGATGTAAGACTTTATTTGAAAATGAGCATAGTGGCGAGTGGGCTATTTTCAATAAGGATGATATGAGTTCTGCATTAACAATCAATGAGATGAAAAAGTTGGACAAGTTGGTACAGAAGATTTGGATTAAGGGAACAGAACGATTAGTGTTAGAATCAAAACTTGTAGAAGGTGATATGGAATGACTAAAATAGTTCATTGTAAAAAAGAATCATATGATATTTACATAGGTCGACCATCTAAATGGGGCAATCCTTATCAGATAGATAAAGATGGAACCAGAGAAGAAGTTATAGAAAAGTATCGAAAATACATCTTATCGAAACCAGAACTATTGAAGGACTTGTATGAATTGAAAGGCAAGATATTGGGCTGTTGGTGCAAACCTAAGCCTTGTCACGGAGATGTGTTAGTTGAATTAATAGAATCTGGAGATACAATATAGAAATAAGTTACAAATCATTAATTGATTAATATGACTACTATAATAATTAAAGAAGAAGTCGATGGCGCCAACATCAGAGGAGCTACAATAACGTGTCTCAAACATCTCAAACGATATGAAGGATTTACTATGCCAAAGAACGTCATGAAGGAAATTCTGTTGTGTGCTTTAAAAGGGCAGGGTTGTAAAGAAGACCATTTAGATATCGCACAAAGAGACTCGTTATATGAACATCTTAAAGACAAACAAATAGACGATCCGTACATACAACTGTTTTTAGAACAATCTAAGGAAACGCTGAGGAAGAATGACTAAGTGGACGTTATCTACTAGAAAAAGTCCGATTTATAAGAAGTGTGAGAGTCCTGGGTGTCATCGTGGTGAAAAAGGAAGACCGAAGTGGTTCTGGGCACATACTACTCAACAAAAATATTGTTGTCCCGAATGCAAACATCATGTTTTGATGATACAACAGCGAGAATATAGAAAACGGAAGAAACGAAAGTTAAGCCAATTAAGTAACTAACTTAATTTTTAAAGCTTTAGATTTAACTATCTGTGTGACAGTTAAGCCATAACCGTTATTGAGTTAATGTTCAACACTTATAACTTTTTCCAGATAAGCCCTTCGAGTAAGAAGTTAAGGCTCTACCTTTATTAGTTAAGCCTATACGTACTTATTACCCCTTTTTACCCCTTTTTACTTTTGTGTTCTAATATATAAACTCACCGATTGTCTCTTGGGTTAAAAAGTACTTTTTACCCTACTTATTACCTTTCCGTACCCCCCCTCCAAGTATACATTATAAGTACGTACGAAGTACAGTTAAGTACGTACATAAGCCAGTAGGTGCATTCAGGGTGCTAATTTGCCTAAAAGTATTTAAGCTATTTTCGATTTACTAGATTTACCGACGATAAAGACGGGAAAAATCCTGGCATTTTTAAATCCAGTTCCCATCGTTTATCATTTGAATTGAGATAGGATATGCTCTCACAAGGAGGGAGTGATATGGAATTTCCAAAAGATGTAGAAAAAGAACTAATGGATATAGCAAAAAAGGGTGGAATAGAGGCTGACGAATTAAAGAAAGAATACGAAGAATTTTTTGGTCAAGATTGGTTACACAGTGACGGATTCGTTGATGATGAGGACAGACACCAGTATTGTCTGAACAAATTTTTTAAAGACTATTCACTAAGACCACCAACTTCCCCATATACAATAATACCTGTTGGTTTGGATCCAGTAAAGACAAGCGCAAAGGGAACAATACATTCATCTATATTTATCATCAATTCTAAGGGCAAATTAGAGCGTATCAGTCTTCTTGGGGAGATCGTAGACCTGACAACAAAAGTAAACCTTTGGTGCAAATATGAAAACGTAAAGCTTGGTTCCTTTCAAGATGGTGGCGATTTAATTGCAGATAATCGAGCAAATTTTAAGAACCCAATCCAAATTTCTGCCTCCTCCCGACAAATCATAGATAAACTAAAACTAGAATATACTACAATCGCCGAAGCGGGCAATCATTTAAGTAAAAAGGGGAGCGATGGTTACACTATAAAGACAGATTGGAAAATAGTACGCGGAACAATAATGGGATCGGGATTCAAGAGTGTTGATAACCCACACGACGAAATGGGCAATTATCGTATCAGTGACCGTACTATCGACCCAAACGAAGAAAGAGTAACTCCAGAAGGGGATGTCTTACGTCCAGGAATGGCAGTTTGGATTTCTCCAAAATTAATGAAATTTCCAGCCGATGCTCAAGTGGATTTCATCGGATTATTGGACAAAAGCACAAAAACAGGAGAAGTATCAATGAACGCTTGTTCTGCTGTAAGTGTCCATGTTCCACCGAAGGGTGAATAAGAATGGCAGAAGAGAAAGGGTTAGACGAAATTTTTAACGAATTCACGGAGGATGAAACTGAAAAAAAGCCATCCACAGAAAAAAAGGAAAAACCAAAAGAATCAGAAGAACCAGTGAAAGGAGAAACCGCAGAACCCACAAAAGAAACCAAAACCGAGGAGAAAGTTAAAACTCCTGAGAAAGTCGAAGAACCCCCAGAAAAAGTTTATTCGAAACCAGATGGGACAGTAACAGCAACATCACCTGATGGCACAGAAGAAACAACTCCTGCAAGCAAAAAAACTGTTGATGCTGTAAAAGAACTTCGTGGAAAGAAAGAAGAACCCCTAAAGGAAGAAAAGACAGGAGAAAAACCCAGTGATAAATCAGAAAAAGAGATCGAAACCATATCAAAGGATGATGTTGGTGATATGTCTGACATCATGGATGAAACTCCGCTGCCCACTGAAACAGAAGAAAAATCAGCAGAAAAGGAAGAACCTGACCTTTTTGCAGAAAAATCCGATGAAGACAAATCTAAGGAAGAAAAATCTACTGAGACTACACCTCCTCCAGAAAAAAAGGAGGAATCCCCAAAGAAATCTGATGATGTATTCGAAGCAAAAAAAGAAAAAACCGATTTTGATTATAGCCAAGCCGAAGAGAACTATCGTATCAACATAGTAATTCATGCGAACAAAGGGGATGGAAAAACGTCATTAGCTTTTGCTGTCCCAGGGAATCATAACTGTATGAGTTTTGACGGAAAATCTAAGGTAATACAAGAGGAAGCAGACGACAAGGACAGAATCAAAGTTTATAATGGTGTAAGATATCTGAATAAATCGTCAGCAGAAATTTATATCGAAAGTGCTCACGATTCTTGGAGATACCTTAGAGGGTTAATTGGTACTTGGGATATGTCCGATTGGACTGTGATAGACGGTGGGGAGATATTTGAAGCGATAGCAGAACAAGTGATGAGATATAACCAGGGATTAACCCCCTTCCAGGGAATAGCAAACCGCAATATCTGGAAAGAAAGAAAACTAATCCTTAGTCAATTTTACAAAATGTGCGGTGATAAGGCAAAAAATGGTGTTATCTGGACAACATACGTCAACAAAGACCAGATTGTCGAAGAGGGTGAGTTTGTTGCGATTAAGGATGTACCTCGTTGGATAGATGCAGTATTATATGAAACAGACGTGGTTATTCGTGTCGAGACCAAGAAAGACAAAGGTGGAAAAGTCGAGTATTTTGCTACTGTAGAATCATCAAAAGTGCCAGATAAAGTAATGAAGAAAATATTTGGTGGCGTATTCAAGAAGGGAATACGACTGGACATCACCGATAGAGGATTCGATGCTTTAATACAAAAGTAGGTGATTTCTTGAGAATAGTGCTTGAAGACCTTGAGGACATAGAAATTACAATAGTTCACGGAGAGCAGGAACAGGTAAGCTGTGAGTCTTTTGATAAAGTCGCAAGAATCGTAATTGAAAGAAAAGGAAATGTTATTAAATCCAAAAAATAAGAAGAAAGGAGGTAATATATGAAATCTAAAATAGAACCTGAGAGGTTAAGAAAAATATTGAAAGCTGGTATGTTGTACGACACCAAACCAATGATTGACCCAACAATAGGAGTATGGGGTAAAGATGGTGTATCAATCCGAGAAATGTTCACTGATGTAATTGCAGTTGATATTCAACTTAAACCGAGTTTTTTCCTCGAATTTAGTGCAGAGGATGAAACTTTGGCAATTCCACTCATATTCCTAGAAAGGCTTGGTTGGGGTTTCAAAGATGATGAAATGGTGATTTCTACAAAGAACGATAACCTCTATTTAGACGGAAAATTTGACCACTATGACCACGAACTCGACGATGCAGAAGTTGGTACTTTTCCATTTGAAATCAAAGAAACCAAAGAAGGTAATCTATCAGTAATCTTAAATGCAAAAACCCCAATAGAAACGATCTTTAAATCTCATGTTTTGCTAAATGCCAGTGAATTCAGTCTTCCACCATCAGGTAATTACATATTCGAGCGAAAGGGCAAGAAAGTTTCAGTGCGTATACCAGGCGAAGGCAACTTTGAAAGAAAGCTAAAAGCAGAAAAAGTTGTAGGAACAGATGATGCAAAAGTCAGTTTAGATGGAAAATTCTTCGGTGCTATATCAGGTAACTTAGAAGGCAAGGTTCATTTTTATTTCAACGAAGATGTCGCAGTTTTCAGAGAAAATCGTAAAGACAGTATAAAAACATATCTCCTATCAGCACAAGACCTTGAGTAACACCCATCCTTTCTGACTATCTCAAAAAGCGGTCTCATAGGTGGGTGTCTATAGTGTCAATTCTCTACCAGGAGGGTTACATTATAGCGATGGTTCGACTCCCTCGGGCTGCATGGGAAGCATCCCAAAAACTACCAGTGGTGGTTTAGGAAAAACTCCATTAGTTCATACTCATTCACCATTCCTAGACCACCTTGCCACTGTAGTTCAGTAGGAAGAGCGTCTCCTTTGTAAGGAGGTTGTCGGCGGTTCAAGCCCGTCCAGTGGCTTATGGACGAAGTAACCCTTTCATTATTCGGCAAAACTCCAAGAGAAATCGGAAATCCTTACAGATGGCAAATAAATTCTATAGAAGAAATAGAACATTTCACTCAAAATAATAATGGCATACATAATTGTTTCGTAAGTATATATCCATCAAATTTCCTTATAGATAAAATCTTTTTTGACTATGATTATGGAAAACGTGTTCTAGGTGATGCACAAGAAACGGTAGAATGGATGTTAGACCGAAAATATGAGGTAATCCCACTTGCTTCTGGAGATAAAGGATTCCATCTTTATATGAAAACTAAGCCAACGATCTATGGCAATCAATCAAAAATCTTTCTTACAAGAGCCACTTTCGCAATAATCAAAGAAATATTTGGAGAAGTCAAGTCAGAACGAATAAAATTAGGCAACAAAAAAGTCAGAATCCTACGAAACAAAGACAGAATCATAGCACCAGACCCAAAAGTCATCGGAGATATCAAAAGACTTGGACGTATACCCAACACATTCCGTCCACCTGGTAACTGTAACTATTGCACTTATTTACCACCAGAGGAATTCCTTAACATGACTGAAAGGGATATTGCCAAACACATAAAATCAACCCATACATACCCATTATCGGATTATCAAAAAGAAAATAAAATTTACCCACTACTCACAGATTTCGAATATGATTTTGTCGATGAAATAGAACACGAAGATTGGCTTCCTTTCTTATCAGACAGAACAATCCCATCAAACCCAAATTTATTCCTGGAAGGAATTTTAAGACCTTGTCTCTACAAAAATATCTGCACGATTCACCCAGACCACGATGTCAGATTAGCAACCACCATCGATTTATTAAGAGCAAAATACGACGAATCGTTTATACTCAATTTATACTCCACTTTAGGATGGGAAGATTTTGAAGAAGAAGAGACTTTGCTACAAATCAAAAGCTGTATTGAACACAAAGATAACGGTATCTTAAAACTGAAGTATGAACGATATTCCTGCTCAAAACTTAGAGAACTAAAAATCCCAGAAGTATGTTGCATTGGGTGAAAATGTGTCTGAAAAAGTAAAAGGTAGAGTTAAATGCCCGACATGTGGAACAATAAACGAAAACGTGCATCTTGTAGATTTTCTTACATGTCGTGCTTGTGGTTGTTCTATTGATTGAAATCTAAATTAAAAGGAGAAAGAAAATGAATAGAAAAACAGAAAAATTATTGGAATCCGAAAGAAAAAAGAATTTATTACATATCTTAAAAAGTGAACTAAATGAATTTGAGAACATAGATATATGTATTGAACTTGAAAAATTCATTTCTGAATTAGAAAGTATAGAGGTATAAGAATGAATAAATCTCTTGAAAAAGCAATTGATTATCTTAGACAATATGCAAATGATGATGAGATAGCTGGATTAAATGGTACAGGATGCTATATTCATCCTAATGAGGTTGTAGAAAAATGGATTAAAGAAATTAATAAATTAAGATAATCAAAAGGAGAAATAGAAAGATGCCGAGAAGAAGATATTTTCCATGCAAGATTTGTGGGAAGAAGATTGATTTGAAAACAATTTCAGATGAAGAATTAATGTGGGAAAACGAAGATGGAGGAATAGCTCACAGAAAATGTTTACCTGAAAATTACAATGTTGATTTGTGGATAACCACAGATGAAATGCGAGATGCATGCTTATAAATTAAGATAATCAAAAGGAGAAGAAGGTAGATAAAAATGCTAGAAGAAGTAAATGCATGTGCTAACCATTTTGAATGTAAAGAATATGCTGAAGAAGGCATCGAGAAATGCAAAAAGTGTGAACATAGTAGACCTAAAAAATCTTTATTTAAACCAAAAGATTAGAGAAGATAGAAGATGTTAGTAAAGATAGCGATTAATTTCGATTCATCTGTGACAAGCAGAGATGAAATATTGGATAAAATTATGGAGTTAAAAGGTGTTTATAAAGCGTCAGTAATGCCATAATTAATTGTATAGGACGTGAAAAAATGAGCAATGTAAATTTCATAGAAAAGGACACAGTTTCAGAAGCAAACGAAGTCGATCTAGCTGTTTACAGGTGGTCAGAGAGAATGAGCTCAAAAACAGGCAAATATGTCTTTGTTCTCAGACAAATCAAGAAAGGTGAAAAATAGTGCGACCTATTTATGTTAGAGGAGATTTTTCCGTTTGCCCCAATCCATTATCAGCTGATTCCTACAGTATCTGTGAATATAATTGCCGATACTGTTTCATCAGGGAAATGTATCATAGTTTAATGAAAAATACTCTCAAAAAAGGTCTACTTCCAACCGATATAACACAATTAAAACGAATACTACACTCAGCGTTCGATACTGAAAAAGAAACAAAAAATCCAGCAGTACTTGCACTCAGAGCAAAACTTCCAGTAATTGTCGGTCGCAAATGCGAACCTTTCTGCCCGTCAGAGAAAAAATACCATAACACTATGGCTATGGTCAAACTATTTCATGATTATGGTGTAGATGCTTTTGTTGAATGTAAAGGTAACACTGCCGATTATCAAATGATAGTAGATTATGCCAGAGGGGTCCTAGTATCAATCATCCCTGCCCCAGACAAATACCACAAGCTATTAGAACCAGGCACTCCCACATTCAAAGAACGTTTTGCCTTCGCTAAATTCCTCAAGCAAGTTGGAGATCGGAAGAGCACACGTCTGAACTCCAGTCACGTGAAACGATCTC
>BPTK01000078.1 GCA_023705905.1 Candidatus Heimdallarchaeota archaeon | reverse complement strand
TCCTGATAAAGAATTTCATTCTTCCATTCGATTTCCATATTCAACAATATACAGAGAATTTCATTCTTCTTAATTTTATTCTTCTACCAATGAAACTTTCAAATTATATGAAATTCCACTCTTTCCAATATGTTTCCAGAACATCTACGACAGTTTCAGGTCCATGGTATTTAATTACATCCTCTCTATTTATATTGGGTTTCTTTCCTAATAAATTAAGTAAAGTTTTTTCAGTTTCTTTGGGCTCAGAATCGATGAAGTGGATCATATTTTTCATTCCCTCAAAATCAAAGTATTTATCTTCATAATAAGTTCCAACTGGAACTTCACAAAGAAGTGATTCTAGAGAGACAACATTGTAAGTTTTACCGGTCTTAGGATTTACATGATCGAGTATATAATCACAGAAATTCATAGCTTCAAGCATCTTTTCTCTTGGAATTGGTTTATTTCTAAATTCTATATTCAAGCCTTCCTCTTCTATTATATTATCTATAGCTTGTTCAAATTTAGCAGATCCTTTGATTTTTGGAGAATGAGCAAAATGACCAACGATATAATCTATTCCATTATTATCTTTATATTCTTCTTTTTTCTCTTTTATCTTCTCAATAGGGTAAAATTGTTCCGGATCAATAGCTCTTTGGAGAAAAATGGATTCTTTACTATAATCCAGTAGTTCCCTTAAACTTACAAATGAGGGATATTGAGGTTTAGTTGCCCCCAATCTCAAATCTGATCCATTGTAATAGAAACACGTATTGGTTGCTCTAACACATCTTGGGTATGTTCCATTAATTATTTGAATGTCTGATTTTTTGAAAATTCTTCCAACTAATGTCCAGAAACCTGTCCTTGCATAGTTGAATAGTAGCGGACCTTGAACTGAACCAAGTTTAAAATAACTTTCAGGAAGATTTGCGAACTTATTGTCCTGAAGAAAGTATTCTATTTTGAATTCTCTGTTAGCTAACTCTGTCCCAATTCTTTTGCTGATACTAGCATAATCTCCAACTATTGTAACCTTCAATTTTATTCATTAAATTTACAAAATAGGTGTATATAAACTGTTGCACAATCATTAATCATTACGAATTATAGGAAAAAAGAAACATATATCAAACGCACTTGTTTTTGGTGTTTCGTTAGTTTTTCAAGAAATGTGAAAAGCTGAAGATAACCTATTTATATTAAGAAAAAGTAATCAGAAGGACTTCCCATTGATGAGCTCTTGTAATGCTTACAAAGTGTATGATTTTAATTTATCCATTTCTTCGTGCATTAAGTTTTTAGCTTCATAGAAGTTGTTATTTAATCGCAATGCATTTTTGAAACAATCTATAGCTTTATCCCCTGCATACATTTTGCCTAGCTTTAACCAGTCTTCAGACGATTGTGGTTTTTTACCTTCGATAACATATTTAAGACACTCGCAAGGTTCTCCAAATTCAACAAAAACCATTTCTTGTTCAATAAATGTTGATGAATTGGCAGGCAAAACCTCAGAAAAGAAATTACTCTGATATTGAGGATGTTGATACTTCTTTGAAACTAACCAGATCCATCTTGGGGGGTCTACATTCGAAAGAAGCACATGTGATTTATGTTCTATCTTAGTTTTGCATTTTTGACAATGTGAATAATTAAATTTACCTCCCATTATTTCTTTCAGATATTTTGAGTCTTCAGATAGATTGATAGACTCACAGACTCTTTTTTTCACTTTCGTTCCACAATTGGAACATGTTATTTCCTTTAAAGGCAAATGGAACCCCTTACCTATTCTCAAACTGGTGGATTCACGGCATAGTTTATAAATACTAGCATTAAATAGTATGTATATGGAAAGACAGAAGATAGTTAGACGGCTTCTAGCGAGTACTATACTCATTTCTCTCCTTGGTTTTTTAGATGCCATATATCTTCTATATTCCGATCTCATAGGAGTGATATATTGTCCTCTGGAGGGCGGGATATTACAGTGTGGTGAAGTTCAAAAGTGGATTAGTTTACAACCTCTAATCCTCCACCCCAGTTTATGGGGAACTATTTACTTTCTCGCAGTAATTGTCTTACTCTTCCTCTCCGTTAGTCAAAAAAACCCATATTGGCTGGGTTTCTTTCTACCACTTGCAGGGTTAGTAGGAGTTGGTTTCTCAATTTTCCTAACCATCATAGAAATATATGTTATAACATATTTTTGTGAATTCTGTTTATTTTCGGCACTTTGTACTTTGGCAATTTTTGTACTGATAATAATAGCAAAAAAAATGGAACAAGGATCGTTCTTTGGAAATTTAGATTTTTGGAATATGTTCAACAAAACAGAGTGATTTTCTTTCTTTCTTCTTTCTGTTTTTCAAACAAACTTAAAAAACCCAAATAGCAATAACTACATAGCATGCAAATTACTAACAGTATTGATTATTCTAAGCTAAATCGCAAGAACAGACTTTCTGGTACTGCAAGTGAGTTATCCCCCGAAGTTGCTTCAACCTTGGGTGCTATTCTAGGATGTTATTTGGGGGGTGAAGATGCTGTTGTTATTTCAGCTCGAGATTTTAGAAAAGATACTAGAATGATAAGTCGAGCTTTCAATGCAGGATTAATTAGTGTTGGAACAACTGTTTTTGAATTGCACGCAAGTTCTCTACCAGTCCTCCAATTTGCTCTACGTAGATTTAGTGCTCATGCAGGAGTTCATTTCGCTGCAGCACATAGGTCTCCAGAGAAAATCAATATTCGTATTTTTGATCAAACTAGCATAGAATTACAATTTACTGAAATTTTTTCTGATGAGAAGATAAAAAAGATGAAAATAGTTCGTTCTAAACCTGAAAAAATAGCTGATATTCTTTCCGTGAAGCAGGCTAATGATTTGTATAGAGCTGCTATTAGTTCTGCACTTGGTAAAGACATCCTCAAAGAGAAGAATTTTTCAGTTGTTCTCGATTGTGCTTTAGGTCCAATGAGTGAAGTATTTCCAAATATTTTGGCAGAAATAGGTTGCAATGTTTTAACTCTAAATGCCTTCAAACCTGAAGGGATTCCAGAATCTCTCCCCAGTCCAAATTCACTGTCAATTCTATCAAGAACTGTAGTTGCTGCTAAAGCTGATCTTGGAATAGCTTTTGATCCTAGTGGTTCCAGAGTAGTGTTTTTTGATGAGAATGGTAAGATTATAGATACTCAGAAAATTGCAGCAATTTTAATTCAGAACAAGATGATTGGAAGAGACAAAGGTACAGTTGTTCTTTCCGATACGATGTGGCCATTAGAAGATTGGTTAAAGAAAAATAATGTTTCGACTATATATGCACATGATACTCCCGGAGAAACTTCTAGAGCTATGCAATTTCATAGAGCTCTTTTTGGTGCAACTGCTCAAGGAAATTATATACATCCTACTATATCCAATGAATCAGAACCATTTGCCTCCACTCTGTATTTGCTTTCCTCTTTTGCTCGAAATGAAAAACACAAGTACATCTCTACCTTCATAGAGCAATGGGATGTTCTTAATAAAGAAATTTTTGAAGAAAAGAACTATAATTTACTCTCTAAAGCTGCTGAATTCTTTGAGGAAATATACGCGAAATATGTGGAAAGTAAAATTGTTAACACGCTCTATGGATTAAAAATAGTCTTTGATGAAAGAAAAAGTAGCCATATCTTTACTTCAATAATTCCAGATCGTGTGACGATTAGAGTATGTGCTGAAGAATCTGAAGATAGAGAAGAAATAATGAGAAAGACTCTCGAAATAGTAGAATCTATTGATCGTGATATTCATGAGAAAAAGTAAGAAAGGGGATAAAGAAAAGCAATTTTATTGTTTGAAATGCGGGAAGAAAATTGAACGAAGAGAGAATTATTGTTCAGAGTGTGGTATGGGTTTTGTTCTAAGAAGTTGCTATCCACACAATATGTTATAACCATTGTACTACTTTTCAATAAATTAAAGAATAGGTATTTTTAGTACTAACTAATGAACATTGGATATCTTTCTTTTGTTTTACATGGCCATCTACCTTATGTTCTAGGTCATAGCTACTGGCCACATGGTGAAATAATGCTTTACGAAGCAGCTTCAGAAACATACTGTCCAACATTGTCTATGTTAACAGATTTTGTTGAAAATAAAGGTTATTCCAATATGTTAACTTTAGGATTAACTCCTGTTTTAACTGAACAATTATCAGATGATAGATTCAAAGCAGGTTTTTTGAAGTATCTCAATGAACGAATCGATGTTAGTAACAAAGATACCGATGAATTTCAAGCATCAGGTAATGATGAATTCGCAAAATTGTCTAAGCGGTGGTCTCAAAACTATAATTCTGTAAAAGAACAATTTACAGAGCGATTCAGTAAGGATCTGGTTGGAGGATACAAGTCTCTACAAGATAAAAAAGCAATTGAGATAATAACAAGCGGAATTTCTCATGGATATCTTCCACTTTTAGGTAAAGAAGAGACAGTTTATGCCCAAATAAGAGCTGGACAAGAAATTTACAAGAAGCGCTATGGAAAACAACCCTCAAAAGGTATCTGGATACCAGAAATGGCTTATCGCCCTAGTTACAAATGGAAAAATCCAATTACCGGAGAAGAGTTTCAAAGGCAAGGAATCGAACATTACATGAGTTTGAACGATGTAAAATACTCAGTTCTCAATACTCCTCTACTAAATGATGGAAAAAGTATAGGACAAAATATTGAAGATGCTGAGGTTATTCAACAACTATGGAAAAGGTCTGAAGCTCGAAAAAAAACTAAACAAGATGAAACTCTTTCTTATTATCAACCATATTATCTAGCTAAGTCAAAAAGATCTCCCAAGGATACAGCAATATTTATTCGAGATGATAAAACAGGAGCAATCGTTTGGTCTGGAGAAATTGGTTTTCCAGGTGATGAATATTATTTAGAGTTTCATAAAAAACACTTTCCATCTGGAAATAGATATTGGCGAGTAACAGGAACACAAGTAGATTTGGGTGAGAAAAAAGTCTACATTCCAGAAAAAACTGTGGAAAGACTTGATGAAAACTCATCCTATTTCGCTGGTATAGTCAAGGAAACTTTAGTTCAGTTTCATGAAGAAAACTCGTTTCCTGGGATAATAGTGAGTCCTTACGATTTCGAGCTGTTTGGGCATTGGTGGGCAGAGGGGGTAGGTTTCTTGGACAGAATAATCCGAATATTTCAAGAAGATGAAGAGATATCTACAATTACGACTGCAGATTATCTATCGAAATTTCCACCTACAAAGAAAGCAATAATATCATTACCCGAAGGTTCTTGGGGTAAAAACAACTTCCACTGGAATTGGATAAATCCAGATACTTTATGGTGTTGGAAAAAAATCTATGAATGTGAAAATATCTATCTTCAAACAATCAAGCTATATCGTAAAAATAATGGGAAAGATGAAATTCTAAAAAGAATATTAAATCAGATGGGAAGAGAACTTTTTCTTTTATCAGCTTCAGATTGGGAATTCCTGATTTCAACATATTCTGCTAAAGATTACGCTGAAGCCAGGATAAATACTCATTATAGCTATTTCAAAGAGCTCCATAATATGTACAATCTTAGAAAAGACTCAAAAACAATCAATATTGAGCTTTTAGAAAAATTAGAAAAACTAGATAATATTGCCGCAACTGAAGAAGTTTATGAGTGGTTTGAAATCCCCTCATCAACTTGATTTTTGCACAAATTTACATTTATACATTTCTCTTGCATTCGAGTCAGTCAACAGGGACAGAACTACTCATTACGCCATAGGAGGTGGTTGAGCACACCTCAGCCAAGGATACTGAAGAACACAAGGTTCTTCGCTCACAAGGAAAGGGAAGATAGGAAGACCAAGCATTGAAAAAGGGGAGACCAAGCTTAAGTTGACCAAGGAGCGAGAGGTTACGGGAAGCATTACGGTCAGCATTAACTGTGAACCTACAAGAGATACAACTAAACAAATCGCGTGTCCTTCTAGAACGTTTGCTTCTTTTTCCGCAATGGGAACAGGTTTGACTAGTGTAATGAGGAAGAACAATAACAATGGGGATCTGATGAAGTTGAGCTATTCTGGTCAAAGTGTCGTGAAATAAGCTATACGACCAACGATTAAGTGAACGTCTGATCTTTTTTCCTCCCCAGTTTCCTTTAGTTGCTTGTATGGTCCATAATCTTCGTAAATACTTGAGGTCTTCTATAATGATAGCTGAACGGGTGAGAGCAGCTAAACAGACAATTTCATGTGCGATTTGAGCACAACGGGTTTGAACATAGTGTTTTTCTTGTTTTCTTAATCTTATTAGTGCACGCCGTGCACGTTTGTCTCCTTGAGCTGCGTATTGTTGTAAAACAGCTCTTCTAGTCTGGAACTGGTGTTGTTTCCAAGCCAGATCTTTCCCAAGATATTGTTCCACCAATGCGAAAGAAGGATGATTAACAGTTATCGCTGCCATAATCTTCCTTCCTACATCAACACCGATGGTTCCTTCCACCTCTTGAGTGGGGGGAAGTGCTTTACGCAAAATCAGATGCATCACCCAGGAGCGGTTGTGCTTGAAAACTTTACAACTATGTGCTGTCCATCCTCCTTTCATTTGTTCTTCAACTCTTCTCCACCCTCCATCCCTACTTATTGGTAAGGCAATTCGTTGTTTTAGTGGAGAAATCTTCACGATTGGATTTCCTCTTGTTGACATAGTTAGATTTCCACTTCTTGGAAAGTTGAATTCCATAGGAAGCTGGTGAAAGGTCCTTGCTCTTTTAGCAGAATATACTCTTCGTTGCACAGCTTCTTGCACTTGACTATGAATACCTAAGTATTTGAATCTCTTATAGACAAGATGATGGAAGTTCAAAGCTGAGGAAACTTGAGTTTTAAAAGGAAGAAGGTTATTTGCAAATGCAAGAATCTTTGCTTGAGCTCTGCATAAATAAAGTTGTTTTGTTTTTCCTGGATTTAACGTTAAAGGGATGGTTGTCTCTATCCACTTGTTGGTATGATTCCCTTTCGTTTTCATCAGTTATTACTAAATATTTCCCTATAAATACTCCCAGTTTTTCTCATTTTTTGTATAAAATAAGATGTCATGAAACTACTTATTTCTTTGTTAAAGCTTTTGCGTAAACCTTTTGCCATTTTTTAGCTACTTTCTTCCATGAAAAATCTAGTTCCATGATTCTCTTTGTTAGTTTTTTCCAAGTATTAGGCTCTTCATAATATAGCTTCACTGCTCTTTTAACTGCCTTAAAGAAGTCTTTTTGAGTACTTTTCTCAAAAACAAATCCATATCCTTCCTTTGTCTCATGATTGAAATCCTTGACAGTATCAGAGAGACCTCCAGTTTTACGAACTACTGGAACAGTTCCATAGATCATTGAATAGATCTGATTTAGACCACAAGGTTCGTATTCTGAAGGCATAAGAAACATATCTGAAGCAGCTTCAATTTGATGTGCAAGAACATTGTCAAACATAATATTGATGGAGCAATCATCTGGATACTGTTTCTCTTTCTTTTTGAATTGTGTCTCTAGTGTTTTGTCACCAGTACCTAGCAAGATAATTTGAACATCTAGTTTCATTAATTCATCGAACTTTTTGAGAATTAAGTAAAGTCCTTTCTGAGTTGCTAGACGAGTGATTATGCCTAGGATAGGTTTGTCGTTTAATTCCAGATTTAATTTTCCTTGTAAGTAACTTTTACATTCAGCTTTTCCTTTGAGGTTTCTGGAATCATAGTTCTTGACAAGAAGAGAATCAGTTTTAGGGTTCCATATTGTTAAATCCACACCATGGACAATTCCATAAAGATCATCTTTGCGAGATTTGATGATTTTTTCAAGTCCAAAACCGAATTTTTTGGTCTGGATTTCTTCAGCATATTTTGAACTCACAGTTGATACAATTGTAGAATAAACTATACCAGCTTTCATGAAATTCAGTTTGTTGTTAAAACCTAGTAAATCTTCATGTAAATATAATTCAGGAATCTTTGCATCTTTAACTGATTCAAAAGGATAAATCCCTTGATACCCTATATTGTGGATTGTGTAGATGGTTTTTGTTTTTTTGAATAGAATCTTTTCCGAATATTCTGTTCTTAAGTAGAAAGGTAAAAGACCTGTATGCCAATCATTTGCATGAATTATATCTGGTGAGAATTCAAGGTTCTCTAGAATTTTAAAGACAGCTTTTGTGAATGTAATAAATCTCATTGGACTGTCTTTGTAATCCACGCCATCAGTATCAACATATACTCCTTCACGATAGAGATAGTGATTTTTGACAAAATAAACCGGAACTTTTGATTTTGGTATATGTGATAGGTATAGATCAAATACTTCTTCCTTTTCTCCTATTGTTGCTAGATTATTTTCTGACACTAATTTAATTTTGTTTTTTTCTGTGTCAATACTCTTATACAAAGGAGTAATGACGATAACTTCGTGACCTAAATCACTCAAAGCTTTTGGAATAGCGGATGAAACATCAGCTAACCCGCCTGTTTTAGAAAAAGGCACAATTTCTGCAGTTATGAATGCTAATTTCATTTTATTTTCCTACTTCTGATAGTATTTGTTCTATTTTTTGAATAATATCCTCTGATTCTTTTAAAATTATTTGTTTTAAGTCCTCTTCTAGCTCATTTACCATGCTATCCAAGACAAGACGTTGAAAGTTTAAACCCACAAGAATTAATTCTTCACTCCAAAAACCATGTTCCAATGTTAAGCCTGAAGCCCACCAAAATTGACATGAATAATGTGCTGCTTGGTATTCGTCCATCCAAGAACCATTTTCCATCTTTTCCTTTGTTTTTTCAAGTAGCTTTAAGTGTTCAAGTTGTAGTTGATGAATAGAATTTTCTGGATGGTTCCATAGAGGTAGATGGAACCGCTTCTGATAATCTTCATCAGAAGTAGACCATGAAGTGAAATATAGAAAATCTATAGGTGTTGATATATTATAGTTGTTTTGAAATTCAGTTAAAGTGATTGTTGAAACTTTTTGAGCTATATCAAAGAAGAATTTATGGTAATTTGAATGATGTTCTCCATAGGTTTCTAAATCCATGGCTAACACAACAGGAAGCTTGTCCATTTTATAATTACGAGAAATTTCTTGTTCTAATTTTGCAGTATCTCTCTTATAATAATCAAAAGAGATTCTGTTGCTAATAGTCTTGTTTCGCTTTAAAATAAAAATTTCTCTTTCATCATCTAATTGGTATAAACCTCCATATGTTAGGTTTAACGAATTAGCAGCACTTACTATAATTTTGAACCCTTCATCAATGATCAATGGGATATTTTCTGAATTCAAAGCAAGTTCCGGTGGGAAAAAAGCTTTTGGGATTGTTCCGAAGATACCTGACACAGCAATGTTCTGTTTTTGAATCTGATAGGATTGGTCTTCCGGTCTTGTTAAAGGTAGAATTGGATGATAGAAAGCTGACCCCATTAATTCTATCTGGTTGTTATCTTTTGCCTTTTCAATCAATTTAATTATTTCTGGATATTCCATAGTTAATTTCTCTAACAAACATCCTGCTATGTTCAAAGAGATTTTTACAGAAGGATTTTCTAGAAGCATCTCAAAAAATGGTTTGTAACATTTCCCGATAATTCTTTCAAGAATCTCTTTAGATTGAGTGATAGGTTGATATGCATGTAGGATAAATAAGACCGGCGTCTTTTCAGATTCTGTCATTAAATATTTCCTCAGTTCTTGGACATTAAACCTTTATCTATTAAGCTTTGTCTCATGATTTGTGCAGTCGCTTCAGGAAACATTGTTGCAATACGATAGGTTTCCATTTTTTCTGCTCCACCAATTCTTTGTATAGAGATAATATCAATTAACATATGCATGCCTGAATCATATCCTTCATTTTCTTGTCTAATCAAGATGTTTCTATCTTGAAGTAGATGCATGTTTGGAGGAGCGTTTTTTATGAATTCATCTAAAGCAATGTTAGCTTTTACAAGAGCGTCTGCTAAAGAATTAAGTTGATTATCCTCTAATTCTGTAAATCTAGAAGTATGTTTCTTAGGAATAAGTCTTATCTGTCCATCTCTTTCTGGGGAAAATGCTGTAAAAACAAACCACCCATCATTTTCATAAACGATTCTTTCCTCGATTAATAGATCTTGACCAATAGGATCTTTGACAACTTTTCTAGATTTAGCGATAGTGCATGCAAGGCAATAATCTTCATCTTTCATTACTTTTTGGTGGAATTCAGGAACACTAAGAAAACCTAAAGAAGTCCACCCGTGACCTATATTATTTGCATAGAAGTAAGTTTGTGAATGTAAATGGCAAATACTTGCACCAGCTTCTTCACCAATATTGAAGAAGTGCAATGTGGTGAGTTGATTCTTATTATATCTCTCTTTTAATGCCTCAATTGAACGTTTATGTGCTAATTGTGTGGTTCTCAATAACGAGTATACTTCATCAATAGGAGCTTCTGAAAGAGTGTCATAGTGATTAGTTAAAAGATGCACTAAACCTATTCCAACACTTCTATCTTGCAGTGCTTCCATGTTAGTTTTTTGTGTGGATTCAAACAAAACTCGAGCCATTGGTGTGAATAAATTAACGATGGAAATAGCTGTGCTATCTCGAAGATTCATTTTTGCTGGAGATGTACTGAAAGGATGTTCTCCCTCTTCATCTTGTTTAGTTATAACAAGTGCAGGTAAATCGCCATTAATAATCTTGCAGAAAGAATCTGTTGGAGGTGAAGAAACTTTCTCCTCTTCTTCATCACTCTGTTGATGCTCAAAAGGTCTATTACCCCTCAAAGGAGAGAATTGTGTAATATGACCTACTTTTGTTCCAAACTCATTTATTATAGTTCGAAAAGGATCAAACCTTTCTAACGGCATGTTTTCTTTATCTTTATATATACCCCAATAACCTTCAGGAATTTCCAACTTATATCACCACTACAACTTTTTGCTAATAGTAGTGTTTTTTAAATTAGTGGTAGTGTTGTGTTTCTTGATTTATGTAATTTCTAATACATTTATTCAAAAAACAACATTTAAGAACTAAAACGATAACTTTCAATAGAGCATCATATAGTGAGCACGATGATGGAGAAAATGCACAAATTGGAACCTATTCTACTTAAAGATATGATGGAACTTAGCGAGCATTATATTGCAGCTGAGAAAGAAAATATTAATGCAATAAACTTTTTTCCTATTCCTGACGGGGATACTGGAAGTAATATGTTTTACACAATTCAAGCTATTGTCAAAGAAGTTAAGAATGTGGTTGAAGAGAATGGAAACTCCGCTATATTTCAGGCAATTAGCAAAGGAAGTTTCATAGGAGCTAAAGGGAATTCTGGAGTCATTTATTCACAATTTTTAATTGGAGTAGTAGAATACCTTGAAGAAATTCAGATTATCACACCATTAACATTTGCAAAAGCACTAGAAGAAGGAACAGAATTTGCATATGATGCTGTTTTAAACCCAACAGAAGGAACAATTTTGACTGTAATGAAGAGAACTTCAGATAAAGCAATAGAGATAACATCAGAGCAAAAAGATATTGGTTGGATAGAGTTTATCGATTTCCTAGTCGAAGAAAGTAAGCAATGCTTAATAGAAACAAAAGAAATGCTAGATATCTTGAAAGAAGCTGACGTTGTTGATGCAGGAGCAAAAGGTTTTGTTCACATACTTGAATCTTGGAAAGATGTTATTAAACGCCAATAGAATAATTCGATAGAGGTTAACTCTTGTTAATAGTCATGACTGGTCCAACTAAGATTGGTAAATCGACACTTTTGGAGAAAATATATCTTGCTTTAAAAGAAGATTATTCTATAGGTGGAATTATAACCTTAGGGCAAGAAACAAGAAAATTTTTGAATTTAAATAATGGTGAGGAGCGATATTTCAAAGAAGAAAAAGATCTGAACGGAATATCTATAGGAGACTTCTTCATCTCAGATAAATCTATTGAATTTGCATCAGATGCAATAAGAACAGCTAAAGATTCTAAAATAATTTTTATAGATGAGATAGGCATTCTTGAAAACGAGAAAAAATTGCTTTATGAACCTGTAAAAACTCTGCTAGAAAAGATAAATTTACAAGATAAATTTGTTTTATTGTGCTTGAGAGAACGAGTTCTACCGCAATTAATAGCATTGTTAAAACTTAAAATTGACGATCTTTGGAGGATAAGGAGCAGACCTGATGATGAAATATTAAATCAACTAATACGATTCATAAAAACTTCATGATCCAGAGGGAGGGTTACGAGTTATAAAATGTTTAACTCACAGCCAATATTATATGGAAATCAACCTATTCAAAATCATCGTTTTTCACAAAGTAGATTCTTTCAAATATGTCCTAAATGTAAAGCAAATATTAATATTTTGAAAAGTAAAAGAAAAAAGGAAAAAGGAAAAAATTACAGAACTAGTTTTGTTTAGATCCTCTTTTTCGAATTCTAGTAACAACGAACAAGATGACAGGAATACCAAGTATAAGACTTGTAAGAATGATAAATTCTTGTAATGTTGGAAGCTCATACTCTACATACTCGCAATTTGATTGAGTACTGTTTCTTACTCCATCACTAGCAACAATAACATAAAAATATGTTCCAACTGAGGGTAGATTATCAACATAGGAGTTTGTACCAACGGTAGCTATTGGAGTTAAACCTTCTACAGACCAAATATACGAAGTGGTTCTGTAGACATAATATTCCGTTGCTCCATCAATGCTATCCCATACCAAAGAAACACTACTTATCTCCGTTGGGTTTGGTAATAAAGGAGCTAAATCCGGACATTCTAGGTCAGGAAACTTCACTTCAACATATTGACAATTGGAAAAAGAACTATTCATTTCAAAGTTTCCAGCAACTATGACATAATAATAGAAACCTTCTGAAGATAAGGTATCAATATAATCACTGGACGAAACAGTATCTATAGGAATGATTCCTCCAACAGACCAGATGTATGAGGTGGAACGATATACATAGTATGTAGTTGCTCCAACTATCGGATTCCAATCGAGAGTTACAGTATTAATAACAGTAGGGTTGGGGACAATAAATGCTAGTTCAGGGGTTGCAAGGGGGCCTTCTAAGTATTTATAGAAAATATCACTATCTGTTCCGCTTCCATTGTAATTGGTTACATCATCCCAAGCTAAATAGACATAATCAGTTGAGTCAACAGCGAGTGAAGGAAAAGTTGACCCATCAGTATTCTCAATGGACATGACTCTTGTGATACTCCACGAGTAATTAGAAGAGTCCCAGCGTTTATAGAATATATCTGAATCTCCTCCACTTCCTGCATAGTTTGTTGAATCATGCCACGTTATATGTACATTCCCTGCAGAATCTGTAACAAGCGAGGATCCTTGAGACGCACCAGTGCTTTCTGTTGACACCACTTCTGTAGTAGTCCAAGAGGATATTGAAGAGTCCCAGCGTTTGTAGAATATATCTGAATCTCCTCCGCTTCCTGCATAGTTTGTTGAATCTTGCCACGATATGTGTACACTATCTGTTGAATCTATTGTAAGTGAAGGAAAAGTAGACTGGCTACTTTCTGTGGATATATCTTGTGCTGAAGTCCAAGATGATGTAGAAACGTTCCAACATTGGTAGTAAATCTCCCTCCTCGAATGTATTGAATCTTCATATTCCCAAGCTAGATGTACATTTCCTGAAGAATCTGTATCAAGCGAAGGATCATAATTATCCATTCCAACTTCTGAGAATATTTCTCCTGCTGAAGTCCAAGATGACGTAGAAACGTTCCAACATCTGTAGTAGATATTGTCTCGCATTAATCCCCCATCTGAACACCAGGCTATATGTACGTTCCCAAAAATATCAATTGCAAGTGAAGGGGAAAGAGCATCTCTATATTTATCTACGGAAACTACTTCTGTTGTTGTCCAAGAGAATGTAGAAACGTTCCAACGTTTATAAAAAATACTCTCTCTTACTCCACTTCCCAAATAATCAGAATTATCTTGCCATGCTAAATGTACATTCCCTGCAGAATCTGTTGCAATTGAAGATTCAACTGAAGATCCTATACTTTCTGTCGACACTATTTCTGTAGTAGACCAATACCAAGGATCTATGTCAGAGGAATCAATTCGAAATTGATCCTCATTTGTATTTTGTAGAGCCTGTGTACTAAATGTACCAAGTAAAGTTGCACTTGCTAAATAACAAATAATTATTACACTTAAGCTCATATTCCATTTTGTTTTAATCTTTTTCTTTTTCATAATCTCAACCTTTTATATAAATTTGAATTATGTTCAAGAATAAACATAATTTTTCGAATCAAGAATATTAAAGAAGATAAATTATAAATGTTGTGCATTTTTCTCCTTTGAAAGATTAACAAAAAACTCTTCAGAACCCTTAGAATCTTTCAAAGTTTTGAAAAACGTCGTTTTTAGAATTGAGACAAATAAATTCTGTTCTGTTTTCTTTTACATAATTATTCTTTCGACATTTATATAACTAAACAAATTAATGGGTGAAGAATTAATCTATTCATTTAGGAAAAATTGAAATGTTACTGTATACAAAAATTTGACATGAAAAGAATATTTTCCATTACAGTGATTCTATCTTTAATTTTACCTTTGTTAATTGGAATTCCCAATTTTGAAAATGTAAGTGCTGTTCCAAATTCAACTGTTTTTGCAAACAAAAGCATTATAGAAGAAATCAGTGTTGGTTCTCCTGCTATTGATTTTAACATCACAGATGTAGATTCTGGAATAACTTACAATTTGTCACAATTTTTAGGTCAAGTTGTATTTCTAGATCTTTGGGGTACTTGGTGCGGACCTTGTGAAATATCTCTCCCTTACATAGAGTATTTCTATCATATGTATCCTGACGAAGAATTTCAAATTATATCTATAGATGTAGACAACATAGAGACTGATGGGCAAGTATCTTCATTTAGAAGCAGTCATAATATGGACTGGATTGTTGGTATTGATTACGATGAATCTATTGATGCTAATTATGGGACAGGTTTCATTCCTACGTTCTATATTATAGACCCTACAGGTGTTGTTAGATGGTCATATGTTGGTATTAATGAGGAAACTTTCTATGACGAAATTTATGGTGTAATCTCAACATATGTAGCTGATGATGCTATAGATCCTGCAGTTGAATTATTAGAACTCACTAATAATACGGAATTTTCTATATTCGATTCAGAAGTTCATTTAACAGCTAATTTCAGTGATAATTGGAATCTTCTAGAAGCTCAAGTTAGAGCAGAATTTGGTGATAATGATCAAATTTTCGAATTAGAATTAAATGAGCAAAACGGTTTCTATACAACTTCTTTATCCTTTGAACTTGATCCTTTGAAACTATATGGGCTTTCCTCGGTCGATTTTTATGTAAGTGTGACTGATTACTTTGAGAATAGAGTAACTGAAATTGTAACGTTGAATATAACTGAATACATTGATACTGGAGAACCAGTTATTGGTGAATACTCTTATGCTATTAATCAAATTGATGATAAAAAATTCAATGTAGATTTTCAAGTTGAAGTCACAGAGGATCTTTTCGTTGCTGAAGCATATGTTAAACTGTATATAGGAACCTCACTCAAGAAGACAGCATATCTTGAATTCGTTAATGATACTCACATGGAAGCTACCGCATACAGTCTGTATTATATAAATGCCAATCCTGAAGAATATACAATAATAATTGAAGTAATTGATGCAGCAGGCAACATCGCTGAGTTGGAAATCCAACATGGAGAATCATCTCCCACAGTCCCTTCAGATCCTACTGAATCAGTTACATTTGGAAGTTTTTTCATCTTTATAAGCGCTATCTTTGTAATTGGTTTAACTTTTAGAAAAAGAAAGAGATAATCCCTCTTCTTTTACTTTACTTTTTTCAATTCTGTTTTTTCTGAAGATTTATAAAGTAGTAAGCCACTGCTGGAAACGTGAAAAGGGATCAAGTAATTATCATAATAATCTCTGTTCTAATTATTTCTGGAGCAGTTGGGGCCTATTTTGTAATTCAATCTGCAAGCACAAAAACAAGCATTGCTCCAGATTTTAACTTGATTGATACAAACAGTGTTGAGTTTAATATTACTTCATTCCAACCAAAGACTCTAGTTATAGATTTTATGAGTGTGACATGTATACCTTGTAAAGAAATGTATCCACGGTTTACAGATTTACTTGTTGATGCAAATCTGACAGGTAAAATAGATGTAATTTCTATAGAAACAGATAATTTCACAACTGACCAACAACTCTTAGATTATGCAATTGAGCACAACATGACTTGGAGTGTTGCAAAAGCACCAGAGGGAATGATGGAAGAATATGGTGTTACATCTCTTCCTACCATAATTATTGTAGATGGAGAAGGAAGAATTACTTTCGCAAACGAAGGAGCTGTTTCTTTTGATACTTTGAAAGAAGAGTGTATCGTAGCTATCGAGGTAGAAGGTGAAGTAGTGCATATTACCAG